>JBHHZP010000041.1:0-25595 GCA_046758085.1 Acidiferrobacterales bacterium | reverse complement strand
CGGGCCTGGGCTTCGGCTGCGCCCCTCCCTCGGCTTGAGTAAGGGGGTCAAAAAAACCAAACGCCCGTTACGGCCCGCTCCTCGGCTGCACTCGGGGCTCGGCTTGAGTCAAGGGGCACAAAGCAGAAAATCGAAGCAAGGCAAACACTCCCTCACCTGCATGCGCTATATTGAACTGAATCCCGTTCGCGCCAACATGGTGAAATCCCCGGGGGCCTATCGCTGGTCGAGTTATCGCGCCAATGCCTTGGGAAAACCGGATACCCCGGTCAAGCCGCATCCGTTATACCAGGCCTTGGGCCGAACAAGGACGAAGCGCCACGACCGCTACCGGGCCTTGTTTCATGCCCATATCGATGCTGATGTGCTGACAGATATTCGAGCGGCGTGCCAGACGGGCACGCCTTTGGGAAAGGATGCCTTCAAGGCGAAGATCGGGCGCAAGCTGCACTGTAAGGTCGGCCAAGCCAGGCGCAGTCGGCCTAAAAGGCCTAACAAAGGGCTCTGACCCCTTATCTCGGACCACGGTTCAAACAACAAGATTAAGGAATCCCCTGGACCGCTGCGGAGCCACTGACTAGCAGACGCAAAAACAAAGAAGTTGTTCTAGATCCCGCCGTGGTGGAATATCGGGCCTATTCCTGTTTCTACTGCCTGCTGTTTCTTTGGAGGACCGAGGAATGAAATTACTGAATCCCGCAACGATCGCCCCGCCTGCATCGCGCTATAGCCACGGCGTTGTTATTCCGGCGAGCGCTCAACGCCTGCTCATCTCCGGTCAGGTCGGTGTAAATCCCGACGGCACGCTTGCCGACGGGCTGGAGGCGCAAATGGAACGATGCTGGCTCAATCTTTTTGCTGTGTTGGGAGAGGCCCGCATGACAAAGAAAAACCTCGTCAGAATAACCGTCTATGTCACCCGATCAGACGCCACGGCACTTTACCGTGAGATCCGCGATCGAGTACTTGAGGGTCACGCGCCCGCGGCAACGTATATCGTCGTGGCCGAACTTGCTAATCCGGACCTGCTCGTCGAGATAGAAGCAGAGGCCGTCGATATCCGCGAGATCCAATATTGACGGTATTCATAGTCTTCACGGCGCTTCTGCCAGGACCACGGAGAGAAAAGAACGGGCGCAATGAGAAGGGTTATGTCCGTTGCGTGATGTCTAGTTTGGGTTTGACCTGGCCCCAACGCCAACACTCACATTTAGCAGTCGGTCAGTATGAACTATGGCCATTTTTTCTCACGAACAAGCGCGGGCGTTTTACGATCGCTTCGGCTCGCGGCAGGACTGGCAGCGTTTCTATGAGGACCGCGCCATTGCCGATCTCATAGCGCAGCTGTCATTGCAAGACTCGCGCGCGGTATTCGAGTTCGGCTGCGGCACCGGGCGACTCGCTGAAATGCTGCTGGAATACGAGCTGTCATCCACGGCGCGTTATGTCGGCGTCGATGTAAGCGCGACCATGGTGGCGCTTGCGCGCCAACGTCTCGAACGCTTCGCGCCGCGCGCCCGGGTCCTGCAAACCGGCGGCGAGACCACGCTCGACCTGGAGGCCGACTCATTCGACCGGTTTCTCTCGGCCTATGTGCTGGACCTGCTTGCGCTGGATGACATCCATACTCTGATTGACGAGGCTCACCGGGTGCTGGTTCCCGGCGGGCTCCTGGGCGTGGTCAGCCTGACACACGGCACGGGCCTATTTGCGCGGCTCGTGGAAAAAGTGTGGACCACGGTCCATGCTTTGCATCCCGCACTCGTCGGGGGCTGTCGCCCCATCTCGCTGGGCGGGCTCGTGGGCGGTGCGCAGTGGCAGATCCGGCACCGGCGGAATGTCACCCAGCTCGGTATTGCATCGGAGGTGATCATCGCCGCGAAGCGGCCTGCCTGAGGATAGCGCCGCGGATGTACCGTTGTGCCGCCCCCCGCGTGGACCGGCTACAATCGGAAAATGGGCCCGACACTGCTCTATTTCGCCTATGGCTCAAACCTTCATCCGCTACGCTTGCGCGAGCGTGCGCCCTCGGCGCGCTTCGTGCAGGTCACTGCGATTACGGAGCACTCGTTGCGGTTTCACAAGCGCGGCAGGGACGGCTCCAGTAAATGTAACGCCTACTTCACCGCCGAGCGCAACGACAAATTACTCGGGGCGCTGTACGAGATCGATGCACGCGAGAAACCTGCGCTTGATCAACACGAAGGTGTTGGCGCCGGCTACGAGATCACGACATTTAGCGTCATGGCGCTCGGGCGTGAGCGCGAGGTCTTTGCCTATGTCGCGATGGCGAATCATATCGACGAGTCGCTGCGCCCATTCGGCTGGTACACCGAGCTTGTGTTGCTCGGTGCCACATATCACGGTTTCCCGACGACGTACCTGGAGTCGATAAAACTGATTCGTACCGTCGTTGACACCGACCAAGCGCGCGCGGGGCGTAACGAGCGCATCTTGGCACAAATGCGCCGGTAACCGACTAGGACAGTCGGCTGCGGCAACCGGGGTTGATCTCGCGCTGCGCTGGAAAAAATGCAGGGGTCACAAAGGCGCGGAGGCTGCTCGGGTCTTTTGAGCTGTCAGTGGCAAGAATTTCGTGCTCCACTTAGAATCCCGCGATGCCATGCCCGAGACGGGGATACGTATAATCGATCATGTCAGTGCTGCATGAATACTACTCGCGCCGTGCCGCCGAGTACGAGGAGATTTATCACAAGCCGGAGCGCCAGCAGGATCTTGCCACGCTCAAGGACTTGCTGCGCCGCCTGCTACACGGACATGACATCCTCGAGATCGCCTGTGGTACCGGCTACTGGACGGAGGTGGTGGCGCCGGCGGCACGCTCGATACTCGCGACCGACGTGAGCGAGGAAGTACTCGCGCTCGCGCAGCACAAATCCTACCCTGCCGACCGCGTCCGGTTCGAGATTATGGATGCCTACCGCCCCAGGCAGGCGGGCGGCGAGTTCACCGCCGCACTCGCCGCATTCTGGTGGTCACATGTTCCTCATCAAAAGATTCACGGTTTCTTGCGCGCGCTGCACGGGCGTCTGGGCGAGGGAGCAACCGTCGTACTGGTCGATAACCGATATGTAGAAGGCCGCAGTACGCCGATCTCCGAGCGCGATGAGCGGGGCGACACCTACCAGAGCCGCCGGCTGAAGGACGGCAGTAGCTTTCGCGTGCTGAAGAATTTCCCCAGCCCGCCAGAGCTTGTTACTACCCTGCGCACGTGCTCACGCGGCCTGAGCATCTACGAGCTCGAGTACTACTGGTGTGCGTCGTATCAGGTCGTCAACAACCCGGACTCGCCCGCGTAACCCCACCTGCCCGTACCCCCTGAGGGAACACCACCATGTTCAAGGTCTACGGTGATCACGGCTCCGGCAATTGCTACAAGGTCAAGCTGCTGCTGGCTCAGCTCAAGCAGCCGTTCGAGTGGGTGGAGATCGACATACTTAATAAAGAAACCCGCACTCCCGAGTTTCTTGCTATGAACCCCAACGGCAAGATCCCGCTGCTCGAAATCAAGCCAGGGATGTATCTATCCGAGTCGAACGCCATTCTGCATTATCTGGCTGAAGGCAGCGAGTTGCTGCCCGACAACCCGTTAGATCATGCGCGCACGCTGCAGTGGCTGTTCTTCGAGCAGTACAGTCATGAGCCCTACATTGCCACCGCCCGCTATATCGTGCGCTACCTGGGGGCACCGCCGGAGTACACGAAGGTGCTGCAAGAAAAACGTGCGCCGGGTTATACCGCGCTCGATGTCATGGAGCAACACCTGGCACATCGCAACTATTTGGTTGGGGGACGCTATACCATCGCCGATATCGGCCTATATGCGTACACCCATGTGGCCGATGAAGGTGGCTTTGACTTGTCCCGCTATCACGCGATCCAGTCCTGGCTCGCCCGCGTAGCTTCACAACCTGACCACATCACAATGGGCGGCGAGTGATACCGTTGATCGAGAAAGGCCGTCGAGCGCGGAGACACGCGTAGGCGCGGCGGCCGCAGGCGGCACTCGCCTGGGCAAGAGCATGCTTCGGCAATGCGCCGCTCCGGAAAATCGCGCTACCAAAAACAGAAGGCCTGGTGTATTCTGCGATTTTATCCCCGCAGTATTTCCGAGATTGCTGCTCAACTATTTCTACACTGCGACAGGCACGGTGCGCGTCGCTGGCGCCCGACGTAAAATGAGGCGGCCGGCCACTGTTCTGAGGAAATGGGAATGTCGACCTTAGATAAGCCAGCGCTGCAGGCGCTGATCGCACCGCGCTCCCTCGCCGAGTTCTACACGAAGTACTGGCCTGACAAGTCCGGGTATTTTGTCTCGCACGGCGACCCGGCGCGACTGCCCGCGTTTCTGCGCTCGCAGGAGCTCAGCAGCTTCGATGCGCTTGCGCACGCGAACCAGGGCAAGGTCGCTTTTACCAATGGCGCCAAGAGCAGCTACATGATGCCTGCCGACACGGCATCGAGCGAGTATCTGGTCAAGATGGGCCTTACTGTTTTCTTCGCTGACATCACGCCCGATATACCCGGCGCGGCGGGTTTCGTGCGCCAACTGGAGGCGGACCTGGGAATCAATCCAGGCGCAACTCTCGTGACGGCGTGGGCATCTCCTGCCAACAGCGGCGCGGCAGCACATTACGACGCCTATGACATCGTTTCCATTCAACTGCAAGGTGTCAAACGTTTCGAGCTAGCCCCCGTGCGCGGACTCGCCGAACCCTATGCCACGCAGTACACCCCCGGGACGCCGTTCGCCGATGACCTGTACCCCCAGATGACGGCCGGGTTTCCCGACTGGCGTGAGGCCGAGTTCGAGGCGGTAGAGATGAGGCCGGGAAGCGTGCTTTGTTTCCGCCGCGGAATGTGGCACCGCACTTATGTGAGCGGAGACTCGCTCGCCGTCACGCTGGTAATCCGGCCGCCGACGGCTGCCGATTGCATCCTGCAGCAGCTGCGCCTGGTCCTGTTACAGCACCCGCAATGGCGCAGGCCACTCTATGGCGCCTGGGGCAGCGGTGAGGAACGCGACGCGGCGCTGGCGCAGGCTGTGCGCTTGATGAAAGAAATCCCGAATGCCGCCGCCGCCATTTCTGTGAGCGACCTGGTGCTACCGACGCTGCCGGAAGCACAGCGGCTGACGCTGATCGACCAGGACAGCCGCTTTCAACGGGTGCCCGGCACCGGCGTGGACTACGACGAACCCAAAGGGCCGCGGGGCGGGGAGCTGCAATGGGTGCGCATCACCATCAAGGACGAGCATGGCACCGTGCATACGCGCTCGAGCATCGAGATTCCGCCACCGTGTCTGGACATGGTGGATTGGCTCGGCAAACAGAGTGCGCCGTTCGCGGCGCGGGCGCTGCAATCGAAGTTTCCCGCAGTTCCGCCCGATGAACAGCTGCACTTGCTCGAAACGTGCACCCGCGGCGGCCTGCTCAAGCTGCTGTGGTACTCGGGGTCAGACAGCACCGAGCAGCGTTAAATCAGCAAGGTATTTTCTCGGCCCGTACCCCCACTTTGGCGCCAACCGGATTGCCTGCGGCTATAGCTTTAATACCGACAGCGGGCATATTTGCGCTACAATCCTCTACTCACTGCTCACACGCTAACGAAAACAAACACGCGTTGCGCCGGTGGCCGCAACGCCTCCGACACACCGCCTGGAGCGCAATTGGTTGCCAGCCCACAAAAAAAGTGGCTCAAACGCGCCGCGCTCGCGCTGCTCGCGCTCGCCGCATTCTATCTCGTCGGCGTCAATATCTTTCTCAATAGCGACGCTGCATTCGAGCTGATCAACCGCAAACCGGAGAAGCTGTGGGTCCGCTGGGACCGGGGCTGGACGATCGTGCCGGGCGTGGTGACGGTGCAGGGCCTGGAGATTCGCGGACAGGATCGGAAATTCCAGTGGTATGCGCAGGTCGACGAGATCAGAGCGTGGGTCGCGCTGACGGCGTTGGTGCGCACGACATTCGGCACCAACTCGATGCGCGGACACGGGCTCAAGTTCTACATGCGCCAGCGCTTGGCGCCCGACGCGGAGCCGTGGAAAGAGGCCGACCTGACGCCGCCGATCCCGGGGCTATCGAACCCACCGAGACCACCACCCGAGGAGCTTTACCCACCGAGGACGCCCAAGCGCCCGTGGACCATCGAGCTCAACGACGCGCTTATTACCGGCGTACGTGAGATCTGGATCGAGCGCCTGCGCTTCGAGGGTGAAGGGCAAGTTCAGGGCAGCATGACCCATGTGGTCAAGGGCACGGTCGAGGTGCCCGCGGCCTCGGTGACGCTCGCGGCAGGGGACGTGCGCGTGGGCACCGAACCTGCCATCGAGGACGTCGAGCTCAGCGCGCACGTCACGCTCGAGCGCTTCCACCCGAAGAAGGAAAAGGGCCTCGAGGTCTTGCGTTTCACTTCGGGCTCGGTACGAATCGCCGGCGGGCTCGACAACCTCGACTTGCTGAAGGCCTTCTTCCGTCAAGCGCCGTGGCTGCGGATCGATGGAACAGGGCGGCTCAACGCTGACTTTCGCCTGGATAAGGGCATGCTCGCACCCGGTACGCGAATCATCGTTGATACCGCCGACATGACCACCAACCTATTCGATTACACGCTCGACGCCAAGGGAAAGGGCCGGGTCGAGGGCCGGGTCGAGGTCGACGACCAGAAGCCCGTCGCCCGGTTAGCGCTGACACTGGATAATTTTTCGGTCTCGCCGCCAGGCACTGGCAAGCTGCTTATCCGCGGACGCGGATTGCAGATTGGTGGCGAAAGCGCCGAGCTCGACCTGCGTGATCCGTTCAGGGACCTGGCCCTGGTGGTCGACATGCCCGCTGTGGAGATCGCCGATCTGACGGTGCTTAACAATTTTATTCCTAAGAAAACCGGTATAGCGGTGCGTGCCGGCAGCGGGCGTTTGCGCACCCATTTTCGTGGCTCCCCGCAAACGCGCGTGGGACAGGGTGAGTTCGAGGTCGTGGGGCAAGGCGTGGTGACACAGCTCGACGATATCACGATCAAAGGCGATATGAAGCTCAGTGCCGGCCTCGAGTACGGGTCGCTCAAGGACGACAAGGGGCTGCGGCTGTTCCCCGATGAAAACCTGCCGCTCGAGGTAACCAACGTGGGGCTGGAGCTAATTTCGACCGAAATACGTGCGCGCAAGCGCACGGTCGCGCGCAATGTCGAGCTCGCGCTTGAGACCGCGTTCGGCCACTCCACACTGGACGTGAAAAAAGCGCTCGGGCTCTTGCACCTCACCGCCGGATCGGTGCGCGTAAAGGGCACGGTTCCGAATCTAAGCTATTTTAACCGCTATGTCCCGCAGAAGACGGGCTTGCGCATCGGTACGGGGGCGGGGCAACTTCAGGGCCGATTCACGACCGCCGCAGGACAGCCTCACGCCACGGGCAGCTTTGCGTTAAAAGGCCCGTCGGTGGCCGCCCGGTTCGGTGATCTCGCCGTTGCCGGCGAGCTGAATCTGGATACGGACCTTAGCATCAGTTTGCCACAAGCCGGCAACAAGGGTCTGATCGTGTTTGAGGATAAATCAAGCCGGTTGGAAATCTTGAAGGCGAGGGTCACGCTAGCTGGCGGAGAGATAAAAGCTCGCAAGCAAGCCATCGCCAACGAAGTCGCACTCCAGTTCACTTCGACATTCGGCCCACATGTGCTGGACAAGGAAGACACAAACGCGCTGTTGCGCGCCATGGCCGGTTCCGCGCGCATCGCCGGAAATATTCCGGACCTACGTTATTTCAGCGATCAAATTCCAAAAAACACCGGCTTGCGCGTCCGGGGCGGCGCGGCCCGGTTCGAAACGGAGTTTGCCACCGCCAGCGGGCAGTCGAGCACCGAAGGCAGCCTGGCGCTCGCAGGCAAGAATATCCGCGCAGCGTTCCGAGAAGTCGCCATTTCGGGAGACATCAAGCTTGCCACCAACGTTGCCTACGGAGCGGGCGAGACCGGTGTGGTCGTGTCGAAAGACGGGCCGTTGGCCATACCGAAATTATCTTTCGACCTGAGTAAAGGCGAGTTGCTCCTGGGCGATGGCAAGGTCGTACAGAATCTTGAAGTAGCGCTCGACTCGACCTTCGACCGCCTGGTGCTGCAGGAGCAGACGGGGCGTGATGGCTTGCGCGCGGTGTCCGGCTCCGTCCGGGTGAGCGGGCAGTTCCCCGGGCTGCAGTTCTTGAAGACGTACTTCCGCAAGGCGCCATGGCTCGATATCAACGGCGCCGGCCAGCTCGATGCCGACCTGCGGGTACGCAAGGGAGTGCTTGCACCCGGCAGCCGCCTCACCGTCAACGCCAACGCGCTCCGCGCGGACTTCCTCGATTACAGCGTCAAAGGCGCGGGCAGGGTGCGCGGCCGTGTTGCCCGCAAGGGAAACAACTCCTTCTCGGAGGTGACCGTAAGCCTGGATGACTTCCAGCAAGCGCACGCGGATTTCGACCAGCCCTACATCTTCGGTACCGGCTTCTCCGTAACGGGAGTCTCCACCGAGCTCGACTTGACCGATCCGTTCACTGACCTCAAGGTTGCGCTCGATCTGCCTGAATCGGATCTTCCTCACTTTGGGGTCTACAACGCCTATGTTCCGCCGGACTCGTGCATTTTTATCCATCAGGGCAGCGGTCGCCTGCGCAGCCATTTCGATTTCGACGCGAAGACCGAGTCGGCCAGCGGTGCGATCGTGTTAAATGCTGGCAGAGTGATCGTGCAATTCTCCAACATGACGATGGCGGGCGATCTGAAGGTACATGCGCGCCTGAAGAATGGGGATATGAAGACGCGCACTTTTGACATGTCCGGCACAAAGGTGGAGTTTAGAAACGCATACATAGGCACGGCCAAGATCGGCACAGACACTACATGGTGGGCAGAGTTCGGGGTACCCAAGGGCAAAGGCTCGTTTACGACCCCGGCGCAGCTCGATGCCCGTATCGAGATGCGCCTGCGTGACACGCGCCCGGTAGTCGTTTTCCTGGCACAGAAAAAAGGCATCGTGCGCTGGTTCAAGAACATGCTGACCGTCAAGGATATCAACGGCCGCGCTGACCTCAGAATGAACGGTGATGCGATCGAGGTCGAGGGCATCGAGATGACCGGAGACCAGCTCCAGGTTCTCGGCAATCTCGATATTTTTCGCAACGAGTTTGCCGGCATTCTCTATGCACGACTACAAAACTGGCAGGTGGGTTTCGAGCTCAAGCAGGGCCGCAAGAAAATCAAGCTCTCGAAGGCCAAACCCTGGTTCGAGAGGCGCCGCCAGGTGTATGAGGCGCACAAGTGGTTTGAAAAAGAAGAGGGCCGCAAGCGCGAGAGCGTCGCCGACGCGACTTCGTCCAAGAAAGACCAACGCGTCGTGCCCACTCGCACCGAGTGCTGGAAGTAGGTCGCAAACCTATCCGGGCCCCTGTTCCCCTGTAATGCCTTAGTCCCGCGCGCCAAGTTGCGCCGCCGATCGGCGTGAGCAATGCAAGCTGCGGAACTACGCCGTGGGATACATTCACGGCGTGTGCGCTTCCGCCTGCTCAAGGCAAATATCTAATATATCAATCAGTTGTCTAACCCTGCGCGGTGGCTGCCGGCATGGCCTCGCCCCGCGGGTCGCGTTAAGCCCGCCTTAAGTTTTGCCCGCTATCTTTGCAGCGACACTCTCGATGCACAGGCGCCACAGAACGCCTCACTGGCACGAGGCTATGTGCGCGGAACCATCTCGGCGCTGCTGAAGGATCGCCATTGATTGTTGGTCGTTTTTGCGTCGTCCAGATAACGAGCCGCAGCGATTCTGATCTAGGCCGCACTAACCAGGACGACCTCCAACCTAATGCCCGCAAAGCATGCCGTAAAATCGCTGTTGCCGATTGGCGGATTCCTCGCCATCGCGCTGGCCACACTGAGTCTGTCCCGAATTGGCCTCGTCATCTGGCAATGGTCGCGGGTCGCCGCGGTCGATGGGCTATGGACGATCTTGCTGCAAGGGGTGCGCTTTGACCTCGTACTGCTGGGCATGTTGCTGCTGATCCCGGCGACGGTCACGCCTGTTCTCAGTACAAGCCGGTACACGCTCCGTGTCTGGCAACCTATGCTGCGAATGTACCTCGGCTTGTGCCTCGCGCTGATTGTGTTCATGGAGGTCTCCACACCGTCTTTTCTCACCCAATACGATGCGAGACCCAACATTCTGTTCATCGAATATCTGAATTACCCCAAAGAGGTCTTTAGTACCTTATGGGCGGCCTACAAGCTGCAGTTGTTTTTCAGCTTCGGGGCAATACCTGTAATTTTTTATGTGATAGCGCGAGCACTGAAAAAATTCGAGCACTATGTGGTCCCCGTTAAATGGTGGGCGGCCTTGGTGCTGAGCCCGCTAATGCTCCTCACCGCCTTCGCGATGGCGCGCTCGACGCTTGACCATCGCGCCGTCAACCCCAGCACTGTCGCCTTCTCGACCGACCCCATGGTGAACGATCTGCCCATGAGCTCGGCTTACACGGTGCTCTACGCGATGTATGAGACCAAGTACGACGTGGCCGGCGGTGTGCGCTACGGCACGCTGCCCGAAGACGATGTGATACGCCTGGTGCGCAAGGATATGCACGTCGACAACAGCATGTTCGTCAACGCGGCCATACCCACGTTGCACAAGCACATTGCCACCCGGAAACGATCGCGACCGTTGAACCTGGTGATTATCTTGGAAGAGAGCCTCGGTGCGGAATTCGTCGGGTGCCTGGGCGGGCTGCCGCTGACGCCCAACCTGTGTAGGCTTACCAAGCAGGGAATCTGGTTTGAGCATATGTACGCCACCGGCACGCGGTCGGTGCGCGGGCTCGAGGCCATTGTCGCCGGGTTCACGCCCACGCCGGCGCGCAGCGTGGTCAAGCTGCCCGGCTCGCAACGCGATTTCTTTACGCTGGCGCAACTGTTGTCCCGACAAGGCTACGGCACGAGCTTTCTTTACGGGGGTGAGGCACATTTTGACAACATGCGCCGTTTCTTCGTGAATAACGGTTTCAAGTACGTCATCGACGAGAACGACTACCAGCACCCGATCTTCTCAGGCTCCTGGGGCGTGTCTGATGAGGACCTGTTCAGCCGTGCGCATGCGTACTTCGAGGCGCAGGGCGAGAAACCTTTCTTCAGCCTGGTGTTCACGTCCTCCAACCACTCCCCGTTTCAGTTCCCCGACGGCCGCATCGAGCTCTACGACAAGAAAAAGGCCACGGTGAACAATGCGGTCAAGTACGCAGACTACGCCTTGGGCAAATTCCTCGAAAAAGCGACGCGCTCCAGCTACTGGCAGAACACCGTGTTCCTGGTGACCTCGGACCACAACTCGCGTGTCTACGGGGCCGCGCTCATACCCATAGAGAGGTTCCGTATACCGGCGTTGATCTTGGGCGCAGACATCAAGCCCGAGGTGTTCACGCCCATCGCCAGTCAGATAGACCTGCCGCCGACGCTGTTGTCCCTTATCGGCATCTCCGCGATCCACCCCATGATTGGCCGTGATCTCACGCGGGCACAGTTCAAGCACGCACTGGGGCGCGCCATTATGCAGTACGGACCCAGGCAAGGTTTTATGGAAGGCCAAAACATCGTCATTATGGAACAAGACCGCCCCATCGCACAGTACGTCAACAACGAGGGGCGCCTGCTGCCGGTGGAAACAGCGAGCGAGGCGCTCAAGCAAAAGGCGCTCGCCCACTCGCTGTGGTCTTCGATGGCGTACCAAGATCGTGTGTATCGGTTGCCCTAGCCTAAATAGTCACCGCGGAGCGCGTGCAAGGGTGAGCGCTTCACCTCGCACGATCACGCCAAAATGATGAACCAGGAAGGAACAACGATTCGTTTTTTCTCTGCCAACTCCGTGCCTGTGCGCTTTCAGCGCTTTTTCGAGAGCACTATCGAAGGCACGCAGGACGGCAAGGAAGACGATCAGGAAATTTGTTGCGTCTTGGCGTTTCTGCGCGGGAAGTTTTTTTGGTGAGCTCGTGCAATATCCGGGGCCGTTGTTCGCCCTTACTCCACCGTCACCGACTTCGCCAGGTTGCGCGGTTGATCCACATCGGTGCCTTTGACGATGGCAACATAGTAGGCCAGCAGCTGTAGCGGGATGGTGTAGATGATCGGGGCGGTGAACTCGCCGGTCGCGGGCAACTGCACAATGGTGGTGCCATTGCTGGCGCGGACACCGGTCCCGGGCTCGGAGAACACCAGCAGCTCACCGCCGCGGGCACGCACCTCTTGCAGGTTGGACTTGAGCTTCTCCAGCAGGTCGTCATTCGGCGCCACCGCCACCACCGGCATGTCGGCATCCACCAACGCCAGCGGGCCGTGCTTGAGCTCACCGGCGGCGTAGGCCTCGGCATGGATATAAGAGATCTCCTTGAGCTTGAGCGCCCCCTCCAATGCGATCGGAAACTGCACCCCGCGGCCCAGGAACAATGCGTGGCGCTTGTCGACGAAACGCTCCGCCAGCCGCCTGATGGTGTCGTTCAAAGCCAGCGCGCTGCGCACGTGGCCCGGCAAATGCTCCAGCTCCGCGACGATCCCCTTTTCCTGTTCGGCCGTGAGCCCATGGCGGCGCGCGAGCGCAGTAACCAGCAGTAATAAGCATCCCAGCTGGGTCGTAAACGCCTTGGTGGAGGCCACGCCGATCTCCGGTCCGGCGCGCGTGAACAGCACGAGCTCCGAGTCGCGCACCAATGAGCTCTCGGGGACATTACATATGGCGAGCGCATGGGCGTAACCGAGCGAACGTGCGTAGCGCAGGGCGGCAAGCGTATCGGCGGTCTCGCCGGACTGCGAGATCGTCACTATCAGGGTGTTAGGCCGCACTGCATGTTTGCGGTAGCGGAACTCACTGGCGATTTCCACCTCGCACGGCAGCCCGGCGAGTCCCTCCAGCCAATAGCGTGCGACCAGGCCGGCATGGTAGCTGGTGCCGCACGCAATGATCTGCACCGCTTCGATCTTGTCGAACACGGTCGCCGCTTTCACCCCGAACGCCTGCTCCAGGATCCGGTTTTTGCCGATGCGGCCCTCGAGCGTGTCGGCGATGGCCTGCGGCTGCTCGAAGATCTCCTTTTGCGTGAAGTTACGATACGGTCCGCGATCGACGGCGTCGGCCGAGGCCTGTGATACGCGCACGCTGCGTTCGACCTGATCGCCATTGGCGGCGTACACCGTGCAGCGGCTGCGCTGCAGATCGACCACATCGCCTTCGTGAAGATAGATGATCTGCCGCGTGACCGGTGCCAGCGCGAGTACGTCGGATGCCAAGAAGTGCTCCTCGATGCCGATACCGATGACCAGCGGGCTGCCCTTGCGCGCCCCGATAATGCGTCCCGGGTCGTCCCGGCTCAAAACCGCGACGGCGTAAGCACCTTCAAGCTCCTGAATCGCGGCGCGCGTGCCCGCGAGCAGGTCCGAGTGGTGCTTACGGTGATGGTGGATGAGATGGGCAATCACCTCGGTGTCGGTTTGCGAGGCGAACTGATAACCGAGGTCCTCGAGCTGTTGTCGCAGCGCCTCGTGGTTTTCAATGATGCCATTGTGGACCACCGCGAGGCGATCATGGCTCATGTGCGGATGGGCGTTGTCTTCGTTGGGGATCCCGTGCGTAGCCCAGCGCGTGTGCGCGATGCCGGTGGCGCCCATGAGTTGCTGCTCGCGGACCGAGTGCTCGAGCACCGCCACCTTACCCACAGTGCGTAAGCGCTCTATGCCATCGTCCGTGCTCAGCACCGCGACGCCGGCCGAATCATAGCCGCGGTACTCCAAGCGCTTCAGCCCTTCAAGCAGAATAGGGACGACACTGCGCTGACTGACGGCACCAACAATACCACACATGTTAAACCCTCGTGATCCGTATGGCTGACAGCGTTAACGGCTTCCGCCTTGAGGGTAGACGGTTCACGGTTTACGTTTCTTAATCGGTCGCTTCCAGCCGCTGCGGGTCTTTTGAGCGGCACGGCTCAAGGTCAACTCGCCCGCGGGTGCGTCCTTGGTGATGGTCGAGCCTGCACCAATGGTGGCGCCTTCTGCCACGGTCACCGGTGCAACCAGTTGCGTGTCGGATCCGATAAACACATTGTCCTCGATTATCGTCCGATACTTGTTAGCGCCGTCGTAGTTACAGGTGATCGTCCCGGCGCCAATATTGACGTTCTTGCCCACAGTCGTGTCGCCGACATAGCTCAGATGATTGATCTTGCTGCCCGCGCCGATGTCGGATTTCTTGATCTCCACGAAATTCCCGATCTTGGCGCCATCCGCCACACGCGGACCGGGGCGCAGGCGTGCGAATGGCCCAATCTGGCAGTTCTTGCCTAGCTCGGATTCTTCAATAACACAGTTCGGCAAGATAACCGTGCCGGCGCCGATGGAGGAGTCCCGGATCGCGTTGTTCGGCCCGATCTGCACCCCGTCACCCAGCACCACCTTGCCTTCCATTAGCACATTGGCATCGATCACCACGTCGCGGCCCGCCTCGAGCTCGCCGCGCAAGTCGAACCTCGCTGGATCACGTAGTGTCACGCCTTGCAGCATCAGTGCGTGTGCACGTCTTTGCTGGTACACGCGCTCGAGCTGTGCAAGCTGCGCCTTGTTATTGATACCCACGACCTCCCAGCTCGTACTGGGCTTACAGGTCGAAATACCATAACCTTCGCGCACGGCCGCCGCCACCACGTCAGTCAAATAATACTCACCCTGGGCATTATCGTTATCCACGTCCGCTACCCATGACTTGAGCTTGGCGGCCGGTATGGCGAGGAACCCGGTATTGATTTCTTTCACACCCAGCTCTTCTGCGCTCGCGTCCTTTTCTTCAACGATCTTGACAACGCGGCCCGCGCTATCGCGGATGATGCGCCCGTATCCCCGCGGATCCGTCAGCTCCACGGTAAGTAGTGCCAGCGTGCCCTCACCGGCGGCGTGCACGAGGCGCCTTAAGGTGTCGGGCTCGATCAGCGGCACATCGCCATAGAGCACAAGCACCAAGGTGTCCGCGCCCACATGCGGCAACGCCTGCATCACCGCATGTGCAGTACCGAGCTGCTCCTCCTGCATAACCCAATTTGCGCTGCCGTCGTCGACGCGCTCGCGCACTTGCTCGCCGCCATGACCGTAGACGATATGGGTGCCCTGCGCCTGTAAACTCTGAGCTGCCGCCAGTACGTGCGCCAGCAACGGCTTGCCGCCGAGGTCGTGCAATACCTTGGGGATATCGGAGTACATGCGCGTCCCCTGACCCGCAGCGAGAATCACAACTTCCAGATTCATGAATTACTCAGGACGACGTGGTGTTGGTGAAAACGGATCATTCCGGCGTCCCTAAGGCGCTCATAGTAGAAAGCCTAGCACCTCGCGTGCTGTTACTCAGCCTTCAGTTTCGCCTGCGCCGACGAGCGCCCCCGGGGTCAAGACCATAACTATTTACGCCGCGCTTGCCTAGGCCGGGGCCTGCCTGCTCCCACCGGTGTACCGCCAGCCGATAATATAGCTTTCCTTTCAATGCCTTATAAGGGATCTCGGACGCGGCGGCCACATGTGTGCGCATCGCCGCTCCAGCAGCAAAATGCTCAAAACAGTTTTTCGGCCGCTTCGCGCCCCCGCGCCAGCACGCAGTTACTGCAGCAGTGCGTTGAACAACTCGAAGTCACGTTCAATCCAGGCGCCGTACTTCGCTGCCTGACCGGGCCCGTTATAGCGCGCTGCAAAATCAACAAACTTGCGTCGCTGCAGCGCCTGGATCATCGGCGAGACCGTCGCGCTGCCGCGCATAAAATCGAACAACCCCGCGATCTGGTAACGAATGTCTGACTGGAAACGGTCGAACATCTCGCGCACGCTGTCATAGCCGATGCTGGCAAAGTTGAATCCCATGATCTGTGGCGCGCCCATGCTGATGGCGTGCATGGCCGCAGGTTCGTTTAAGCCGCGCGCAAACTCGAACACGCGCCACTCGCTGGCTTGGTTACCGTGAAAAGACTCCCAGGCATCGGTCTCGGACTCACGGAACGCGTGCCGTCGCCAGCGCTTGTCGTTATCGTAGCGAAAGTGCGCGCCGAATGTGTCGACGTTGTGCTGGCCCCATTGGCTCCAGTAGATGTGATTCTCGAAACGAATAATCATTCGTCCGTTCGCGCCGAAACCTCGACCGCCTGCTTCTACCGCAAGCACAGCTACGATGCTGGCAACATCTATGGCCACCATGTCGCTCAACAGATGGAGCAGACCACCGAGCCTGTTCCAGGTGCGGGCGATCAGTTTTTGTCTCGAGGAAAAATCAGGCCCGACGGTGATCTTTTCGTCCCCCGCCGGCGCAAGTGCTACAGCGCGCAGCTCATCGCGCTCATGCAAGTACCCGCCGGCTGTGCTCGTTTCTTTTACCGATACGAAGTCACCGTATACATAGCCCGTCACATCGCCCGATCGAATCCGGTACCAGCCATCGGCTTCCGCAAGGATCTCGAGTTGCGTGCCGCGTTCAAGCTGCGCCACGCGCGGCTTGCGGGTCGATGGCCCGGGTCTTACATTCAGGCGCCGAGCACTGACCACCCCTTTGCGGGGTCGCGCCGGTGACTCCTGGAGCCTAAGCTGGGCCTCATGGACGAAGCCCGTGAGGCCATTGGTCTTGATGCGGTACCAGTGCCCGTGTTTCGCTAACACCTCTACGGTGGCACCACGTCCAATTTGCCCGATGGGCGCGCGCGCGGTCGAGGCAAGTGGCCTGATATTTAGCATGTACGCCGTGACGACGGCCTTGGTTGCAGGCATCAGCTCTTGAGGGGCAGCACCCCTAAGCGGCCAGGGCGCGTGTAACGGGGATCGCAACGCGGGCTAGGTTGGTTGCGGCAAATGCGCATGGCCGGGGCAGCGCTCGCGCTTCGATGCGCGCTGCTACCTCTTGAGCTTGTCGCGCAACCGGCGAATCATACGCAGTTGCGCCATCGCCTCGATCAGCTCTGCTTGCGCCCGGGCATAGTCGATGTCCGCCTTCCTGTCCTTGAGCGCCTCCTCGGCGCGGCGCTGAGCCTCGAGCGCGGCGGCCTCATCGAGATCCTTGGCCCGAACGGCCGTATCGGAAAGCACAGTGACCACATGCGGTTGCACCTCGAGCAGACCTCCGGACACGTAGAAGTACTGGTCCTCAGCGCCCCGGCGCACACGCACCTCTCCGGGTTTCATGCGCGCAAGCAGCGCCGAATGCCGCGGCAGTATACCCACCTCGCCGGTCTCAAGCGGCACAAACAGCATGTCCGCCGTGCCGGAGTAGATCTCCTCCTCGGCGCTCACAATATCCACGTGCATCGTCATTGCCATAAATCAATCGTCATTGCCATAAATTATAGGTCCGAGTAGCGAGTTACGAAGGTCGAGTAACGGTCTTTTGGCCCGCTAGCAACTGGCCACCAGCCACTTGCTACTGTTGTTAAAGCGTCTTCGCTTTTTCAACGGCTTCCTCGATGCCGCCGACCATGTAAAACGCCTGTTCCGGCAAATGATCGTACTCGCCGTCGACGATGGCCCGGAAACCACGGATGGCTTCCTTCATCGGCACGTACTTGCCCTGGGTGCCGGTAAAGACCTCGGCCACGAAGAACGGTTGCGACAAAAAACGCTGAATCTTGCGCGCGCGCGCCACTGTGAGCTTGTCATCCTCTGACAACTCGTCCATGCCGAGGATGGCGATGATATCCTGCAGCTCTTTGTAGCGTTGCAAGGTCGCCTGCACATCGCGCGTGGTCCGATAGTGTTCCTCGCCGATCACGTGCGGGTCCACTTGGCGACTGGTGGAATCCAGCGGGTCCACCGCCGGGTAAATACCCAGCTCGGCGACCTGGCGCGAAAGCACCACGGTTGCGTCCAGATGTGCGAATGTGGTGGCCGGCGACGGATCGGTAAGATCGTCAGCGGGGACGTAGATGGCCTGCACCGACGTGATGGAGCCAGACTTGGTCGATGTGATGCGCTCCTGCAGCACACCCATCTCCTCGGCCAGGTTCGGCTGATATCCAACCGCTGAGGGCATGCGTCCCAGCAGCGCCGATACCTCGACACCGGCGAGCGTATAGCGATAGATGTTATCGATGAACAGCAACACATCGAGCCCTTCGTCGCGAAAGTTCTCCGCGATCGTCAGTCCCGCCAGACCCACGCGCAAGCGGTTTCCCGGCGGCTCGTTCATCTGGCCGTAGACCAGCGCTACCTTGTCGAGCACGCCGCCTTCCTTCATTTCGTGGTAAAAGTCGTTGCCCTCGCGGGTGCGCTCGCCGACGCCCGCAAACACTGAGTAGCCTTTGTGCTCGATGGCGATGTTGCGGATGAGCTCCATCATGTTTACGGTCTTGCCCACACCGGCGCCGCCAAACAGGCCGATCTTACCGCCCTTGGCAAACGGGGCGATCAAGTCGATGACCTTGATCCCTGTCTCCAGCAGCTCGCCGCTGGCGGCCTGATCCTCATAGGTCGGGGGCTTGCGGTGAATCGGCATGATCTTCTCGACCTCGACCGGGCCGCCTTCGTCCACCGGACGGCCAAGCACATCCATGATGCGGCCCAGCGTCTTTTCCCCAACGGGTACGGATATTGGCGCGCCGGTGTTCTCGACCGCGGTGCCCCGGCGCAACCCGTCGGACGATCCCATGGCGATGCAGCGCACGACACCGTCGCCGAGCTGCTGTTCCACCTCGAGCGTCAGGTCCGCGGCGGGCACGCGCAACGCATGATAGATCTTGGGCAGGGCATCGCGCGGAAACTCCACATCAACGACTGCGCCGATTATCTGAACGATTTCTCCGTTGCTCATGGTCTTACCTCAAATCAAGTAGCAAGTTTGTAGTGGCGAGTGGCTAGGACTAGACATGTTAGAGACTCTATTTCCTCTTGATTCGCTACTAGCTACTCGCTACTGCTTTACCTAAACCGCCGCTGCACCGCCGACGATCTCCGAGATCTCCTGGGTGATCGCCGCCTGACGTGCCTTGTTGTACTTCAACGTGAACTCTTCGATCAGCTTGCCGGCGTTGTCGGACGCCGATTTCATCGCCACCATGCGCGCCGACTGCTCACTGGCCAGATTTTCCACCACTGCATGATAGACCAGCACTTCGATATAGCGGCGCAGCAAGTCATCCAGCACGTCTCGTGCATCGGGCTCATAGATATAGTCCCAGTGGTGCTTGAGCGCCTTCTCTTCAGTGCCCGGAAGCGGGAGCAATTGCTCTACCACGGGCTGCTGGGTCATGGTGTTGACGAAGCGGCTGAAGACGATATGCACACGATCGATCGCCGTGTCCACGTACGCATCGAGCATCACCTTGACGGTGCCGATCAGGTCCTCCACCCGCGGGGTATCGCCAAGATGGGTGACCTCCGAGCGGATATCGGCACCCACGCGCCGGAAAAACGCCAGGCCTTTGCCGCCAATCGCAGAGAGCTGAACGCCAAGGCCCTCGTCGCGCCAGCCCTTCATCACCTGCAGCGCGGCACGCAAGGCATTGGTGTTAAGCCCGCCGCACAGACCGCGATCCGTAGTCACGATGATCAAGCCGATGTTCTTGGGCTCGCGCTCGACCACAAACGGATGTCGGTACTCCGGATGCGCGTGATGCAGATGACCCACGACATTGCGCATCTTCTCGGCATACGGCCGGGCCGCGCTCATGCGCTCCTGCGCACGGCGCATCTTGCTTGCCGCAACCATCTCCATCGCCCGGGTGATCTTTTGCGTGTTCTGGATGCTCTTGATCTTCTTGCGTATCTCTCTGCCAACAGCCATCGTGGTGTCTCGTTTCTACCAGCTATGATTTGCTTTGAAATCCTCGACTGCCGACTTCAGCGCAGCGGCCACTTCATCCGTGTAATCGCTCTCGCGATTGATCTTCTCCATGAGCTCGGCCTGGTTGGCGCGCATGTAGGCCTGCAATGCGCCTTCGAACGCGGGTACCTTCGTCACCTCTATATCGTCGAGATAGCCTTCGTTGGCCGCATACAACGACACGCCCATCTCGGCGACGGTCATCGGCGAGTATTGCGGTTGCTTCATGGTCTCGGTTATGCGCTGTCCGCGCTCGATCTGCTTGCGCGTCGTCGGATCGAGCTCGGATGCAAACTGCGCGAACGCGGCAAGCTCGCGAAACTGCGCCAACGCCAGGCGCACGCCGCCGCCGAGCTTCTTGATGATCTTGGTCTGCGCGGCACCGCCCACGCGCGAGACAGACAGGCCGGCGTTGATCGCGGGCCGGATGCCGGCGTTGAACAGGTCGGTATCGAGGAAGATCTGGCCATCGGTGATTGAGATCACATTGGTCGGCACGAACGCCGACACGTCGCCGGCCTGGGTCTCGATTATAGGCAGCGCCGTCAGCGAGCCGGTCTTGCCCTTCACCTTTCCATCGGTCAGCTTCTCCACGTGCTCGACGTTGATTCGGGCGGCGCGCTCCAGCAGGCGGGAGTGCAGGTAGAAGATGTCGCCCGGGTAGGCCTCGCGGCCGGGCGGGCGCCGCAGCAACAACGAGATCTGGCGGTAGGCCCATGCCTGCTTGGTCAAATCATCGAAAATAATCAGCGCGTCCTCACCGCGGTCGCGGAAGTACTCGCCCATAGAGCAACCACTGTAGGGGGCGATGTATTGCAAGGCCGCCGATTCCGCGGCCGTAGCCGCGACGACGATGGTGTGCTTCATCGCGTCGTGCTCCTCGAGCTTGCGCACGACATTGGCCACCGACGAGGCTTTCTGGCCGATAGCGACATAGATACACACCAGGTCCTTCCCGTGTTGGTTAATAATGGTGTCCACCGCCAGTGCGGTTTTTCCCGTCTGGCGATCGCCAATGATGAGCTCGCGCTGTCCGCGGCCGATCGGCACCATGGAGTCGATCGACTTCAAACCCGTCTGCACGGGCTGGGACACGGACTGACGCGCGATCACACCCGGCGCGATCTTCTCCAGTGGCGATGTCGTGCTGGTCTCGATCGCACCGCGCCCGTCGATAGGGCGGCCCAGCGAGTCCACCACGCGCCCGATCAGCGCCTCGCCGACCGGCACGTCCATGATGCGTCCTGTGCAGCTGACCCTGTCCCCTTCGGAGATGTGCTGGTAGTCACCGATGATCACGGCACCGACCGAGTCGCGCTCCAGATTGAGCGCGAGCCCATAGGTGTCACCTGGAAACTTGATCATCTCGCCTTGCATCACGTCGGAGAGCCCGTGGATGCGCACGATGCCATCGGTTAGCCCGACAATGACCCCTTCGGTGCGGGCCTCCGGCTTCGCCTCGAAACTTTCAATCTTTTGTCTGATCAGTTCGCTGATTTCTGACGAGCGTAGTTGCATGGTGTGTTTCCTTATTGGTTCAACTGTGCGGCCAGGTCGTGCAGCCGCCCTTTAACCGAACCGTCAATAACCAAATCACCGGCGCGTATCACGACACCACCTATGAGCGACCTGTCCACACTGGTGGTAATTTTTACCTCACATCCCAGTTTCTTTTTCATCACCTGCGCAATCTTCTGCGCTTGCGTTTGATTTAGCTTAAAGGTCGCAATTGCTTCGACCTCGACGATGCCTTCGGCTTCGGCCCGCAGTTGCTCGTACTGTTCGAGGATATCTGGCAGCGATGCCAGACGTTCATTTTCCACCAGCAGACGGATGAAGTTTTTTGCATTGCGATCGAGTGCATCGCCGCACACGTCGAGCAGCAACCCTGTCAATTGTTGCTGGCTGACACCGGGATCAGTCGCCACCGCCACTACCCGCTCGTCGGTTGCCACTTCGGTCATGACCCGAAGCATGTCCGACCATCGCGCCAGCGCATTGCCCTCTTTTGCCAAGGCGAAAACGGCCTCTGCGTAAGGGCGTGCGAGTGTCTTGGATTCAGCCATGAGGGTGGTTCCTAGAGCTGCTTGATGGCGTTATGGAGCAGCTTGGCGTGCACCTTGGCGTCGATCTCTTGCTCGAGTATTTGGGAGGCACCCAATACGACCAGATCAGCTACTGCGGTGCGCAGCTCTTCGCGCGCGCGGTTCTGCTCCTGCTCGATGTCGCTCCTGGCCACCGCAAGTATACGCTCCGCCTCGATCTTCGCATCGCCCTTTGCTTCATCGACAATCTCGGCGGCGCGGCGCTCGGCATGAGCAATTATGTCGGAAGCCTTCGAGCGGGCATCACGCAACACGTCAGCGGCACGCTTCTCGGCGAGCTCGAGCTCGTGCTTACCCTTTTCCGCCGCTGCCAGCCCATCGGCGATGCGCTTGCTGCGATCCTCCATCATTCGCGTGATGGGGTCCCACAAGAATCGCCAGATAAAGTAAACCAGCACCGCGAAGGTGCCCATCTGTCCCAGTAACGTCAGGTTCACGTTGCGTCTCCTGTTACGTGCGCCGTAGTGTGTTCGGGCTGCTGCTGCCTGGGGCCAGCACTATCGCTAGCCGGCAAGGGTTTTCAGGGTTTCCAGTGCGCCCGCGACGAATGGGTTGGCAAAGGTAAAGTACATGGCGAACGCGAGCACGATGAACGGGAAAGATTCCATCAACCCGGCGGTGATGAACATCTGCACGCGCAGCGCGGGTAGCATCTCCGGCTGGCGTGCAATACCCTCCATGTACTTCGCGCAGATTAGGCCCCACCCGAGGGCCGATCCCAGTCCGGCAGCGGCCAAGATTATGCCAACCCCCACAGAGGTGAAGGCATATACGCTGCTTACTAGTTGGACCAAGTTTGCGTCAGCTGACATTTCTTGTCTCCCAGTTATTTATCTGCATTAACGATCTAACCAAAAACTCCGCGCGCCGATGTCGATGCGCTACGTATGGCTGCTGGCCTCGTCCTCGTCGTGACTCTCATGCGCCATGGACAGGTACATGATGGTCAGCATCATGAAGATGAAGGCCTGCAACGTAATAATCAGAACGTGGAATATGGCCCAGGCCCCACCCGGAAACCACTGTATCCACCACGGTAACAACGCGATCAGCACGAACACCAGCTCACCGGCAAACATATTCCCGAACAAGCGCAGCCCCAGGCTGAGCGGCTTGGCGATCTCTTCGATCAGCGTCATTACCATATTGGCCGGAAACAACCAGATTCCGAAGGGATGTACCAAAAACTGCTTCATATATCCCCAGAGCCCCTTGATCTTGATGTTGTAGAAGATCATCAGTGCGAACACCGTAAACGCCATGCCCAACGTCGTTTGCGGGTCGGTCGTGGGCACCACCTTCAGGTAAGGAACCCCGAACATCTCCGCCACCTTGGGCAACAGATCGACCGGCACCAGGTCCATGGCATTCATCAGGAACACCCACATGAATATGGTTAATGCCAGTGGGCCGATGAGTCGATTCGGGACGGTAAAGATGCTTTTTACCTGATCGTTGACAAACTCGAGAATTACCTCCAGCACATTCTGCAGGCCGCGCGGATTGTCCGGATCGAGCTTGCGGCCCACGCGCCAGCTCAAGCAGACCAGCACGCCGCCTATCAACCAGCCGAAGACGAGGGTGTCCACATTGACGGACCAGAACCCCTCGCCCGCCTGCAGGTTGGTCAAGTGGTGGGTAATGTATGCAACCGGCTCGTCGGCAGAGACGCCTGCCTCGGTGGAAACGTTAGCTGTTGCGCTCACGCTGAGCTCCGGAAATTGTATTCATTATTCAATTTTGCTGCTCACTTGTGCGGCGCGCTCATGCTGCCAGGATGAAACAGGAACCCAAGTTGCGCGACCGCAAAGGCAATAATCAACGGGAGGGGCACCAGCTTCAACGCGCCAATGCCTACAGCCAATAACACCAGGACCGCCACAAAGCGCTGTGCCGCCCCGAAATACAGTGAGATTTGCCCGCTACGGATATCCGCGCGCGCCAACTCCGCTGAGCGTCGCACACGCCACCCCAACCACCACGAGTTCATTACAGCCGTGGCGCCGCCGTAACAGGCTGACAAGGCCTCGAATCTGCCGCGGGTAAACAAAAAAAAAGCAGCTACAACGAGCGCTAGCAGGGCCTGGCTGAGCACCACTCGGCGGATCCCGTGATCTAGATTCCCGGCTGCGTCGCCCATTCGCTCTGAGTGTCGCGATTCCGTGGACCCGCGGCGCCTCCCCCGGCACAGAGCGGCGAAGTATAAATGTCAGCGTATTCAGGGGTCAACCGGCGCCTAACCGAATCATTTCACCGCCGAGCGTGCGGAGACCGCAGAGAGGTTTGATTTCAAGCAGAATTGTTCCTGCCCATCGAAGCGCATACGGTGTGACAGCTTGTACCCCTGCTCAGATATCCCCAGCCACCGTCTCCTTTAAGTTTTGTCTTCTACGCGACCTTTGCGGTCTCTGCGGTGAGTGCGGCTATATCCGGGCTGTCTGTAGGACCAGTTGGCGGCAGCGGCGCACAGTGTGCGCGCCAGCGGCGCTGGAGGAGTGGGTTAGCAGGGGGTTCGGGCGCGCCGCGCTACTGGGCGGCTGCTCTTGGGCCTTGCAGTTGCGCGCTCAGCTTGCGCGCCTGTTCGATATCGGCCTGATTCATGCTGGCCATCAGCAGGTCGCGTCGCTGTGCAGCCTTGGGGTTACCATGCTGCGCGGCCAGCATATACCACGCCAGCGCCGGCACCTTGTTGTCTTCCAGGTAGAACCCATACTCATAGAGAATACCCATCTGCAGCTGCGCTTCGGGATCACCGGACTGCGCTGCGCTGAGGACGTCCTCCGGCCGGCTTCCACCCTGGGCCCATGCGACACCGGCCAGCGCCACAGCACCAATCAATGTCAACACGGCTTTTCTTATCACCTGGTATCTCCTTTTCCGGTCCCGGCCGGGCTGGCCGCCAGACCATGGCGTCGCACAGCGGGGGCTCTTAACCTATTTATAGGCGGCCGCGCACGCCGGTGCCAGCCGATTATCGTGCGCTAGCGGATGTGCTTCAGTATCCCTTCGAGCTCGTCGATGCTGCCGTACTCGATGGTCAGCTTGCCCCGGCCGCTGCGCTGATGGCTGATGCGCACCCGCGTGCCGAGCCGCTCGGATAGATCGCCCTGCAACGCCCGTACATCCGGGTCGGCGCTTGTCCGACGCCGGGGCTTGCGCGCTTGCGGGTGCTCGAGCCGGCGGCGCACCAGCGCCTCGGTGGCGCGCACGGAAAGCTCCTGTTGCGCCACCTGGCGTGCCACCTGACTTTGTGTCTTGCCAGCGAGCGCGAGCAGCGCGCGTGCATGGCCCATCTCGAGCTTGCCCTGCTCCAGCAGTGCGCGCACGTCGCTGTTGAGCGACAGCAGCCGCAGCAGGTTCGTCACCCCCGCGCGCGACCGCCCCACCCGCCCGGCCAGTTGCTGATGGGTCATACCGAACTCGTCGATCAGACGCTGCAACGCCCGCGCCTGCTCCAACGGATTGAGGTCCTCACGCTGTATGTTCTCGATCAGCGCGATTGCGATTACCGCCTCGTCAGGGACCTTGCGCACCATCGCCGGCACGGCATCCAACCCGGCCAGCTGTGCCGCTCGCCAGCGCCGCTCGCCCGCGACAATCTCATAGTTGCCGGTCTTCAGCTCGCGCACCACGAT
>JBHHZP010000040.1:0-26110 GCA_046758085.1 Acidiferrobacterales bacterium | reverse complement strand
CGGTTGACCAGGCCCATAGCGAGCGCCTCATCGGCATTAAACTGGCGTGCGACCAGTAGAATCTCCTTGGCACAGGCCGGGCCTACCAGATCCACCAGTGTGCGGATGCTGTTGTAGCGGTAGCCCAGCCCGAGGCGCGCCGCCGGTATGGCGAAGCGCGCATCGTCGGCTGCAATGCGAAGGTCGCAGCCAAGCGCCACACCGAGCCCGCCCCCGAGACAGTATCCCTCGATGCTCGCAATCGTCGGCTTGTCGAAGTTCTTGAGCCGGTCCGATGCTTCTAGCACAGCGGCGTTGTACTCGGCAGTCGCACCCTTCGAGGCACGCTTGCTTTCGAACTGTGAAACGTCGGCGCCGGCGGAAAACGCCTTGCCACCCGCGCCACTCAGCACCACGACACGTATGGTTCCGTCGGCGGCAAAGTCGTCCAGCACGATCGGAATCGCCTGCCACATTTCGTAGGAGATGGCATTACGGCGCTCTGGATTATTAAATATTACGCGCCCGACGGCGCCATCCTTTTCAGCAACGAGCTTGTCGGTGATGGATTTCATCAGGCTCTCCGTTCACAGATCGTTAATCGGTAGTCGCGGTTGAACCGGCACGCGCAAGCAGCGCACGAGACACTGCTTGCAACTTTATATGCGGTAGCGATCTACCGTCCTCCAGTCGATGTCGAAACCGAATCCGGGATCTTCGCTCAAGTGCAGCATACCGGAACGAATTTCCGGGCGCCTGGTATAAAGCTCCGCCCACAGCGGGTCGCGTTCCGGATTCGGGAAGGTTTCGACCGCGAAGCCATTCGGCGCGGCCAGTACCAGATGACCGTGGATCTGGGGGTCGTGGTGCGGCGCCACCATGATTCCGTGCATCTCCGCATAGGCCGCGACGCGTAGGAACTCGGTCACGCCGCCAGCGCGCGTACAGTCGAACTGCATGTAGCGAATGCCTGCCAGGTCAACCAGATCACGAATGCCCCAACGATGCAGCTCGCTCTCGCCGCTGGCAAGCGCGACATGTGTGCGCGCGGCAAGCCGTCCAAGCCCGCGTGCCGACTCGTACCAGTGTAGTGGCTCCTCGAACCAGAATATATCGTGCGCGGCGAATGTCTGGATGGCATCGGTGGCCTGCTCGAGGGTGTAGGCCGCGTTCGCGTCGATCATCAGCCGGACATCGCCGATTGATTCCCGGACCTTCGATATCCGCTCGAGGTCCCCGGCAACATCGAGGCCGCCACACTTCATCTTTACCGCACGGTATCCCGCCGCCGCATAGCCAGCCATCTCGTCGACGACCTTGAGCGGTGATTCCCCCTGCTCGTAATAGCCGCCGCTGCCGTAGGCGAACACCGGGCGGTTCTTCGCGCCAAGCAGCTTCCATATGGGCTGGCCCAGGGCCTTGCCCTTGATGTCCCATAGCGCGATGTCGATGCCCGCGATCGCAGCCATGATCTGTGGCCGTCTGCCGGCACCGAAGTGCGGTTGACCCGGGTCCGGATCCATCCTCTCACGGGTGCGGCTGGTGGTGACATCGAACAGCCTGTGCCAGACGGCAAGATGCTCGAGTGCATCCATGCCGGTAATGAACTCTGTGAAGTTGTCCAGAATGGTCACGATCTCGGCCATCGGACGGCCGTGGATCTGGCCGTACCCCGTGATGCCCTCGTCTGTCATGAGCTCGACGATAATCTCCGAGTCGGTGCGATAGGGCTCACGGCTCATCCAGAACACCGTGCCCAGCGGTACCGCGATAACATGTGTGGTCAGTCCGGTGATGATCATAATGACGTATCGTTGGCGTGCGGCCGCTAAACCTTCTTTCGAATTAAGCGCATTATTACGTCTTGCTGAGCCGCAGGCAAACGCCTGCGGCATGCAGCGCGTCTCGGTGTGGCATCGGGCGTGCGACGCGTGCCAATCCCGGCCGAAAAGCATCGTGATAAGGATTTACGTGGTAAGCTCGGGGTGAAGGGAGATGCTGGCTGCCCCGGCGTTATTAAGATCTAAGAAGTTCGCTAATGTTACCGTTGACCCCGTTGTGTTTTCCGCGATAGACCGCCTTACCGGCGTACATCCCAGGCACCAGGGACCCGTCTTTCTTGTCGGGCTCGGCCACGCCGGTACACACTGGATCGCGGCGACATTCTACTTATTGTTGCCGTTCATCACGCGCGATCTCGGCCTGTCTTATGCGCAGGCGGGCGCGCTCGTTTCGTTGTTTCACATCAGCTCGGTTACAGCCAACTTCGGCAGCGGCATGGTAGTCGATGTGACCGGGCGGCGCGTGGTGTTCCAGGTGGTGTCGCTGGTGGTGGGGGCTGGCGCGCTGTTCGCGTTTGGTGCCACCGGCCAGTTTATGTTGCTTTCTACATTGATAGCGTTGATCGGCGCATCGAACAATCTATGGCACCCGGCCGCCATATCGTTTCTGTCAGCACGTTATCCGAATAGTCGCGGTTACGCGCTCTCGATTCATGCGTTTGGTGCGAATCTGGGTGACACGCTCGCGCCAGTTACGGCCGGCGCATTATTGGTGGTGCTTTCCTGGCACCGTGTGGCCTCGATCGCCGCGCTACCGGTGCTCGCGATCGCGGCACTCATAGCGGTCTTCTTATTGCGGCAGGATAAAGCAGGTGTCAGGCACCGACACCATGATTCCGGTTTAAGCAACTATATCGCCGGACTGAAACACATCCTGCGTAATAGAACCGTCTTGAGTCTTTGCCTGATGGCGGGCGTGCGCAGCATGGCGCAAAACGGGCTGCTCATGTTCCTTCCGCTTTACCTGAGCGACGTATTGCAAGTGAGCCCGGTGTGGATGGGTGTAGCGCTCATGGCGATGCAGCTGGGCGGTATGGTAGCGTCGCCGATCGCCGGTACCTGGTCCGATCGAATCGGCCGTCGCCCCGTCGTGCTTGCCGGGCTTACGCTGACGACGGTAACCATAGCGGGCCTGACGTGGACTCGAAGCGATGCGGTGTTTATTACCGGGGTGTCCGTGCTCGGTTTTGCGCTCTTCGCCGTGCGGCCGGTGGTCCACAGCTGGCTCATGGACCTGACGCCGCCCCATCTTGGTGGTAGCGCGACGAGCCTTTTATTCGGGACACAGGCGGCGCTGTCGGCCATGGTACCGATTATTGGCGGTGTGATCGCCGATGCCTGGGGCCTGACGGTGGTGTTTTATTTCCTCGCGGCGACCATGCTGGTGGCGAATGTGCTCGTATACCTGCTGCCGCATCATGACCCCCCTGCAGTGAGGACGGCGAGGAGCACAGAATAGCCTGTATGCCGCCTTAGCCGATGGGGTTATACCTGCGGAGGGCAGTCGCATTCCCTGATATTATGTAGCCTTGGGGCAGGATCGTGGAGGCACGATAATGACGCGGGCTCGGCATCAAGCGGATGGTGCGATTGCGCAGGCAGTGGACAGGATTCGCGCGATCGAGCGCGACCACGGCGTCACGCGCGATTCGCTCGAGGAAATCAAATCCACCTTGATCGGCCTGGCGCGGCGCCCGGAGCTATTTCCCGAAAGCACCTATCCCTGTCCGACGACGGAAGACAGCCTCGTTTACTTGATCTCGGAGGACGACGATCACCGCTTCGCACTGTACCTATCCACCGGCATCCCGGGGCGTGCGAGCCCGCCGCACAACCACACTACCTGGGCCGTAATCGCCGGGATCGATGGTGAAGAGGAAAACCGCCTCTATGAGCGTGTCGATGATAGCTCCGTGCCGGGCAGAGGCGAGATCCGCGAAACGAAGCGCGTCATCCTACGGCCAGGCGATGGCATTGCGTTGATGCCCGAGGACATCCACAGCATCCAGGTGGTGAGCCGCGTACCGACACGGCATCTGCACATGTACGGCCTGAGCATTGAGCACCTCCCCAATCGCATTGAGTTCGATATGAAAAAGGGTACTTATAAGGTATTTCCGCCCAGCAGTGGTATCCGCAAATGACTGATACGGTATCGGCGTCTGCTTTAAAACAGATGCTGCTCGATGACGATGAGCTTGCCCTGCTCGACGTGCGCGAGGAGGGGGTTTTCGCGCAGGCGCACTTGTTGTACGCCTGCCCGCTGCCGCTTAGCCGGCTCGAGCTGCGTATCGCTGACCTCGTCCCCAGGCGTTCTGTGCGCATTGTATTGTGCGACGACGAGGGACTTGCCGACAAAGCGGCGGCGCGGCTCCGGCAGTTTGGCTACAGCGATGTCTCAATTCTGGGCGGCGGCATAAGTTCCTGGAAGGACGCGGGCTACGAGCTGTTCAGTGGCGTGAACGTTCCGAGCAAGGCCTTTGGCGAGTTCATCGAACACGAGTACCACACGCCGTCGATCTCGGCCGATGAGCTAAAGGCCAAGCTGGATGCGGGCGGGGATGTTGTGGTGTTGGACAGCCGGCCGGCCGAAGAGTACGAGGCCATGAGTATCCCCACTGCGATCTGCGTACCGGGTGCCGAGCTGGTCTACCGAGTGCGGGACATCGCACCGTCACCGGACACGCTCGTGGTCGTAAACTGCGCCGGGCGCACGCGCAGTATTATCGGCGCGCAGTCATTAATTAATGCCGCTACCCCGAACCCGGTGGTGGCACTACGAAACGGCACCATGGGCTGGCACCTGGCGGGATACGAGCTCGAGCATGGCATGGACCGGCACGCTCCCGAAGTTGCCCCCGATCGACTGATCAGCGCCCAGGCTGCGGCGGCCAAGGTGGGCGAGCGTTTCGGGGTCGAGCACATAGGTGCGGCCACCCTCGATTCCTGGAAGAGCGAAAGCAACGAGCGCTCACTCTATTTGCTCGACGTGCGTAATCCAGAAGAGTACGAGGCCGGACATTTGCCGGGTTCTATCTCCGCCCCCGGCGGTCAGCTGGTGCAGGCGATCGACCGTTATGTCGGCACGCTGCGCGCGCGTCTGGTCCTGATTGATGATACGGACGTACGCGCCACCATGACCGCCTCGTGGCTGAAGCAGATGGGCTGGGCCGACGTGACCGTGTTGGATAACGGCTTGACGGATAATGATCTTGAGAAGGGGCCGCGGGCAGCGCCTGTGCTCGGGCTCGGTGATGTAACGGTGGACAAAGTGTCGCCACAGGCACTGATTCAGCTCAGTGCCGGCGGTGTGACCGTGATCGATCTTTCCAGTAGCCGCAACTATTACGAGCGGCACATTCCCGAATCCTGGTTCGCATTGCGCTCGCGGCTGAATACCGCGCTCGCCGAGCTGCCGGCAGCCCCATTGCTCGTGCTCACGTCCGAGGACGGCGTGCTCGCACGGCTCTCGGCACCGGAGGCGGCGGCCTTGACCTCGACGCCCGTCAAGGTGCTCGATGGCGGAAACGCCGCCTGGGCGGCGGCGGGCCTGCCGCTGGCGCAGGGGTTCGAGAACATGGCGAGTGAAGCGGACGATGCGTGGTTGCGTCCGTACGACCGCGACGCCGGCACTGACGATGCTATGCAGCAGTACCTCTCGTGGGAGGTCGGACTGGTGCAGCAGATCGAGCGCGACGGGACTGCGCGTTTCCGCCCTTCGAAACCTTTTCAGTAGTAAGGAACAGATGCAATGCCCAACGTGTAGCGCCGCCAATCCTGACGGCAAGAAATTCTGCACCAGCTGCGGGGGATCACTGCTAGCGTGCTGCCCGGCTTGCGGTGGCGAGAATCCGCCCGGCGCCAAGTTCTGCGGCGATTGCGGCATGCGCGTGGACACAGACGCCGGTCCTAGGGTAGAGCAACCTGCTGAGACGACCACACCCGAAGCCGAACGGCGCCAGCTCACAGTGATGTTCTGCGATCTGGTCGGTTCCACCGCATTATCGCAAGAGCTCGACCCGGAAGACTTAGGCGAGCTTATCCGTGATTATCAAACAGTGACTGGGCAAGTAATCAAGCGGTACGAAGGTTTTATCGCCCGCTATATGGGCGACGGCATGCTCGTGTATTTCGGTTACCCAAAGGCACATGAGGATGATCCTGCGCGTGCTGTCCACGCCGGCCTAGAGATAGTAAGAGCGATGGAATCACTTAACGTGAAAATTGGTCGCCAAAACAATCGTGCACTCGCGGTGCGGATCGGGATTGCCACCGGGCGAGTAGTGGTGGGGGAGTTAATTGGCAAAGGCGCCGCCGAGGAAGCAGCAGTGATCGGCGAAACGCCGAACCTCGCCGCGCGCCTACAAATGCTGGCCGAACCAGACTCTGTTGTAATAGCCCAGAGTACACGGCAGCTAGTAGGTGGACTGTTCGAATGTGCTGACCATGGGACCCATAACTTGAAAGGGTTTCATGAGCCAGTGCGCGCGTGGCAGGTAGTTTGTGCCAGCGATGTGCCGAGCCGCTTCGACGCTCAACGTACCGCCGGCCTCACGCCTCTAGTCGGTCGGACCGACGAGATTTCCTTACTGTTGCGCCGATGGCAAGATGCCAAAGACGGCGATGGTCAGGTAGTGTTGCTGTCCGGTGAGCCCGGTATCGGTAAGTCGCGAATTACCGAAGCATTGTGTAATGAGCTGCAGGCCGAGCGACATTTTCGTTTGCGCTACTACGGCTCCCCGTATCATAAGAACAGTGCATTGCACCCGTTTATCGCTCAACTCGAGCGCGCGAGCGAAATCACGCGTACTGATTCGCCGAATCAGCGCCTCGACAAGCTGGAAAGTCTTCTTGCTCAGTCGAGCGACAACTTAGCCACGGACGTTCCCCTGATTGCGGCGTTGCTGTCGATCCCGACCGATGATCGCTACGCGTCACTCGATCTCGCTCCGCAGGTGCAGAAGCAGAAGACACTCGAAGCGATAGAGTCGCAGCTTGACGGCCTGTCAGGACACAAGCCGGTGTTAATGGTTTTTGAGGACGCGCATTGGATGGACCCTACGTCGTTAGAGTTGCTCGAAAGATTGATCGACCGGGTTCAGGATCTACCGGTTTTGGTAATCGTAAACTTTCGGCCCGAGTTCGCCCCAGGCTGGACGCGGTTTGGCCACGTCACGTTGTTGACACTCAATCACCTGGGCAGACAACAGTGCGCGGAGATGGTGAGACAGGTAACTGGAGGTAAGGATTTGCCGGAATCGATTCTTGTAGAACTTGTGCGCAAGACACAGGGTGTTCCGTTGTTCATCGAGCAGCTGACCAAGTCCGTTCTGGAGTCCGACCTTCTAACGGAACAGGCTGATCGTTATACCCTAAGCGGGCCACTACCCGATCTCGTGATACCCGCCACACTACACGACTCGCTGATGGCGCGAATCGATCATCTCGGTGAAATGAAAGAGATAGCGCAGATCGGTGCAGTAATCGGCCGCGAGTTCACACACGATCTGCTTGTAGCCGTGTGGCCGGCGGCGGAAGAAGTGTTGGGGACTGGTATTAACAAATTGATACAGTCCGGGTTGGTCGTAAGACGTGGTAAGCCGCCATACGCGCGCTACCATTTCCAACACGCGCTCGTGCAGGATGCGGCCTATCAATCGCTACTGAAGAAAACGAAACAACGGTATCATCGGCGCATTGCCGAGGTACTTGAAAAACAATTTCCAGAAATCATCGAGACCGGGCCAGAGTTGCTAGCATATCATTACACGCATGCAGATCTCGGGACGAAGGCAATTAGCTATTGGCAAGAAGCAGGAGAACGAGCAGCCAGACGCTCGGCCAACCACGAAGCGATCAGTCACTTGCAAAAGGGATTAGAGCTGCTTGAGGCCCTACCCGAAGGGAAAATACGCGCCGAGCGAGAGCTGGGTTTTTTGATAGCGCTGGGTCCGGCCTTGATGGCGACCCAGGGATGGGACACGAGCGAGGCCCAGGATGCCTACGCGCGCGCACGCCACCTGGCCCGGGCAATCGGGCATCCGGCAGAACTGTTCCCGGCGGTCTGGGGGTTGTGGTTGGTAGCGCACGCCGGCGGAAAAGCGCCGATGGCCCGAGAGTTGCTGCAGGAACTCTTCACCCTGGCAGATAGCCAAGAGGATAAGACGCTTGTACTCCAGGCCCACCACGCCGGTGGATCCACAATGTGTTCCGATGGGGAGCTTCATCGCGCGCAGACCCACATTGAAACAGGGATTAGCCTTTATCGAATGGAGACACATAGTCAGCAGGCCCTGCGCTACGGTGGCCACGATCCCTGCGTATGTGCGCACAGTTTGGGTGCTCTGAACCAACTGATGCTCGGCCATCCAGATCGGTCACGAAATTACAGCGAGAGAGCGGTGAGCCTGGCGCAAGAGGTGGGTCATGTGCCGAGTGTCGTCCATAGTGTGTGGTACAGAGCCGAGCTGTGTCAGTTACACGGGGACGTCCGCGAAGCAGGCGAACGGGCCAAGGTCGTGTTGTCACTCGCGTCGGAGAAAGGTATGGCACAGTACGCCGCGTGGGCAACAATGATGCAGGGCTGGGCGCTCACACTGCAAGGCGATACTAACAAAGGAATAGCGCAGGTAAGAAATGGGTTAGCTACTCTGCGAGCTAGCGGCACGAGATATCACCTTCCCCATCGATTGGCCATGCTAGCGCAAGCGCTTGCTGCAGCGGGTGAGATCGACAAGGCACTGGAGGTGATAGACGAGGTGATAGCTGCTGGCGAAGAAACTGGCGAGCAGTGGTTTGATGCCGAAGCGCGGCGGCTTAAGGCGGTGTTGATACTATTGGAACCATGTCCTGATTACGCCAAGGCGGAAAACTCCCTTCAACGAGCAGTCGAGGTCGCGCGTAAGCAAGACGCGAGATTTTGGGAGCTGCGTGCAGCCACCAACCTGGCCCGCCTGTGGCGTGACCAAGGCAAACGCGCGGAAGCACACGATCTGCTGGCGCCGGTGTATAGTTGGTTCACAGACGGCCTTAATACGGCCGATTTGAAACATGCGAGCGCGTTGCTCGATGAGCTATCGTAGAGTCTAGCTGGGGGGAAAACATGAAAGCCGTGGAATTCTCAGAATTCGGTATTCCCCATGCGGTTTGCCACTGTGTTGATGTCGAGGGCGTCGGGGATCCGGCCGATGACGAAGTTGTTGTCGACATCGAGGCCTCGCCGATCAATCCGGCTGATCTTCTAATAATTCAGGGAAAGTATCCGGGGCCAAGCGAGCTGCCAGCCAGGCTTGGCATCGAGGGAGTAGGTCGAATCACCGCAATCGGTAAGGGGGTCAAGACACTGGCGGTTGGCGACCGGGTCATTAGCCTGGGACGCACTAACTGGGCGCAGCGGGTCAAGCTAAAAGCCGAGCAGGCGATCAAGGTAGCTGCTGATCTGGATCTTTTGCAGCTGGCGATGCTGAAAGCAAACCCGCCAACGGCGTTGTTGATGCTACGTAATTATGTCGAGCTCGACCCGGGCGACTGGGTCATTCAAAATTCCGCCAACTCGGCTGTGGGTCGGCACGTGATCCGCCTCGCCAGGGCACGCGGTGTGCACACCGTGAATCTGGTACGCCGCGAATCGTTGATCGGCGACTTGACAGGGATCGGTGCAGACGTCGTGCTTGTCGACGGTCCCGCTATCGTCGAGATGGTTAAAGCCGGGACGGACGGCGCGAGCATCAAACTAGGACTTGACGCAATTGGTGGCGACGCTTCGATGCGCATCGCCGATTGTCTCGCCGATGGCGGGACCGTCGTGAACTACGGGTTCTTGAGCGGCGAGCCCTGTATGATCACGCCCCATCAGACCATTGTGCACGACATCACGCTTAAGGGCTTTTGGCTGGTCAAAGCATTGCGCGAGATGGCGCGCCCCGACATCGCGTCGCTGTATTGGGAGTTGTGCGAGCGGTTCGCCGACGGCACCCTCCATGTCCCCGTCGCTGCTATCTATGGCGTGGAGGATATCAAGCAAGCACTGGCGGACGCGGCAAGTGAAGGCCGCGATGGCAAGATCCTTTTGACACCCAACGGCCCCGTGAGCTGACGTCAGCAGCTCGGTTGCCAAGCTGACTTGGAAAATCCAGGCTTACCGCTGGACGTTTACCTTATTACACGCCTCAGTTAGTTCAGAATTTGCGCTTCCAACTGCTTTCCGCTGTTGGTGGACTGGGTATTGGATTTTCGGTCAACCGGGCGCATACTGATTTTGCTTTTGTATCAGGGTTTGGACTGTCAGTGATTTTCACATATCGCGTGACGGGCGGGGCGTAAGTCCCGCGTCACGGAGGGGGCGACAATGACCAATCCGCTACAAAGCACTTTTCTTTTCTTCGCAGTAATCCTACGCATGGTCATTTTGCCGAGCAGCCTTTCGGCCGATGAAAAGAAAGACCAGGCAGCATTAGTCGGGGCAGAGCTCAGCACCATCGCCAATCACCTTTCGCTTCGTCCCAAGACCGTGCTTGATTTCACGAAAGCGAGCGGCCAATACTGCTACTTTATGGGATGGGACAGTCACCATACGCACTACGCTATTGATCCCAGCAGTACGCAAGAAGATACAATCGACTTCGTCGACGCTAGGCCCTTGCTCAAAGCCGGTGTGAAATTTGACGGCCTATCCCGCTTGCCTCAGAAACTCGGGAAGATGACGCCTAACCAGTGGTACTTTCTTCCAGCGGGTGAGTTCGACCCACACCATGGTACCACGTGGGATCTCCCCTTCTTGGTAAGAGCGAGCGAAATCCGGTAACGAGGGTCTCGTGCCAGATAAAGGGGAGGGCTGGCCATGCCGGCGGGACCCGAGCACTTAAAGCGCAAGCTCGCCGCCATCCTCTATGCGGATGTGGCGGGCTATAGTCGGCTGACGGGTGAGGATGAAGAAGGCACCCACAAACAGCTTGGCGTTGCGCTCGACCTCATCACGAACCAGATCAAGATCAAGGGTGGCCGAGTCGTTCACTACGCGGGAGATGCGGTATTGGCTGATTTCGGCAGCGTCGTGGCAGTGGTCGAATGCGCCGTTACCGTCCAGCGCGCTTTCGCTGAACAGAACGCCGACATCCCTGAGGATCGACGCCTGCAATTCCGGATCGGCATAAACCTGGGCGAGGTGATCGTTGATCGCAATGACATATACGGCGACGGGGTCAATATCGCGGCGCGTCTGGAAAGCCTGGCAGAGCCTGGCGGAATCTGTGTCTCGGCTTCCGTGTTCGAGCAGGTCAAGGGCAAGCTCGACGTAGGCTTCCAAGACATGGGCGCGCAAGAAGTAAAGAACATCACGGAGCCGGTTCGCGCCTATCGCGTGCTGTTGGCACGGCTGTTGGCCTTCGACGAGCCACCGCCGCTGCCCGACAAACCCTCTATCGCCATCCTGCCCTTCGTCAACCTGAGCGGCGACCCGGAACAGGAATTTTTCGCCGATGGGATGGCGGAGGACATCATCACGGGTTTGTCGCGCTACCGCTGGTTCTTCGTCATCGCTCGCAATTCATCCTTCACCTACAAGGGTCGTGCGATCAACGTGAAGCAGGTCGCGCAGGACTTGGGCGTGCGCTATGTGCTGGAGGGCAGCGTGCGCAAGGCGGACACACGAATGCGGGTGACCACGCAGCTCATCGACGCCACCGCCGGCACCCATATCTGGGCCGAGCGCTACGACCGTGAACTGAAAGACATCTTCGCGGTCCAGGATGAAGTCACGGAAGCGATCGTCGCGGCGATCGCACCGGAGATCGGTGACGTGGAACGCGAGCGCGCACAGCGAAAACCCCCGGACAACCTGGACGCCTGGGGACTCTATCAGCGTGGCCTTGCCGCCTACCATACGTCGACCGAAGAGGGGCTCAGGTCGGCGATCGATCAGTTCGACAGGGCAAACGATCTCGACCCGACTTTCGCGCCGGCCTTAGCGATGGGGGCCGGCGCTCGCTGGCGCTACGTGTTGCATTTTATACCCGACAACCGTAGCGAGCTCCTGAACCAGGCGCGAGAAAAGGCGTACAAGGCGATCACACTGGACCCGCGGGACCCGATTTGCCTGTGGAACGACGGACGGGTGCACAGCATGCTCGGCCATCATGACGTCGCCATATCAAAGGTCAAGGAGGCCATCGCTCTCAATCCCAACGACGCCTTATCGCATCACTTTCTCGGCGCGGTCCTGTGTTCCGCGGGGCGGGCCAAGGAAGCCATTCCCCATATCGATCACGCGATGCGGCTCAGTCCACGCGACATATTTCTCACCGGGATGCTGACCCATCGGGCCTTCCTGCTGTTCGATCTTGAGCGCTACGAGGAGGCTTTCGACTGGGTGCGACGCGCGAGCCTTAGTCCGAATCCACGATCCATGACGTTTGCCCTTTTGACCGCTGTGTTGACCAAGCTCGGGCGACCCGAAGAGGCCCGGGCGGCCCTCAACGACCTGTTGGCGCATGCGCCGGGAATATCATGTGTTAAATATCGAGAGAACCCGTTCGGAGGACCAGAGGTTATGGAGCGTTTCGTCGACGCCCTGCGCGAGGCGGGTTTGCCGGAGTGAGTCGCCGCAAAGAAGGCACGTTCGGCGCTAGGCCACCGTGAGCTCTATGAACCCGGCATAGCGAGCAGTATCGCGTGCAGAACTGCTGGGTTGCTGGTTTTGGGCACCGGATCACCGGCGCACTAGACGCGAGTCGGCTTGCTTCAGAGCGATGCTCACCGTGCCAACCGGAATCCCTGCATCGCCCACCGCTCGTGCGGGTAGAAGAAGTTGCGGTAGGTAACCCGCACGTGGTCACGCGGGGTGAAACAACAGCCGCCGCGAAGGACCTGCTGGTTGGCCATGAACTTGCCGTTGTACTCGCCCAGCGCGCCGGCGAACGGTTTGAAGCCCGGGTACGGCGCGTAGGCGCTGCGAGTCCACTCCCAGACATCGCCGAAAATCTGGGTAAGCCCGTCGCCGCGAGCGGCGCGCGGGTGAAGATGTCCCGATTCGACGAAGTTGCCGTCGATGGCAGGCTCGGACCCCGCTACCTCCCATTCCTCTTCGGTCGGCAAACGGGCGCCGGCCCAACGCGTGTAGGCATCCGCTTCGTAGAAACTCACATGGCATACGGGCGCATCGATGTCCAGCGGCATCCAGCCGGCAAGCGTAAACTCCCACCAGGCGCCCTGATGTTTACGCCAGTAAAGTGGCGCCTGCCACTCCTCGCTGCATGCCGCCGCCCAACCGTCCGACAGCCACAGCTGAGCATTGTCGTAGCCGCCGGCTTCGATAAAGGCAAGGTACTCGCCGTTGGTCACGCAGCGGTTCGCAATCTCGAATGCGGCGACGTAGGTCGGATGCCGCGGACGCTCACTGTCGAAGGCGAAACTCTCACCGTCGTAGCCTACCTCGTGCAGACCGGCGTCGAATCGGGTCCATCCAAATGGTGTCGGGTCCGCGGGAGCGGCGCTCCCCTCTTGGTATGCTGTCGGGATGCGGTTCTGAAACAGGATGTGCTTGATGTCCATGAGCAGCAGTTCCTGGTGCTGCTGCTCATGCTGCACGCCGAGCTCGAGAAGAAACGCGATCTCCGGCCAGCGCTCCTGCGGCGCGGAATCGACCAAGGCCGCCAGGGCTGCATCGACCTGCGAGCGATAGGCCAAAACCTCGCGCACGGTCGGTCGTGTGACCAACCCCCGCTCCGGCCGCGGCTGCCGCTCGCCGACCGCCTCGTAATAGGAGTTGAAGAGAAACTCGTAATCGGCATGGACCACAGTGTAATCTGGCTTGAAAGCGCGCAACAGAAAGCGCTCGAAGTACCAGGTGGTGTGGGCGAGATGCCACTTGGGGGGACTGACATCCGGCATCGACTGTACACTGTAGTCCTCGACCTCTAACGGCTGACACAGCGCCACCGAAGCGTCCCGGATGGCGTGCAGGCGCCCGAGCAACTGCTCCCGCTCCGGATCACGCGAGCTCGCCGAGGCGGTACTCGGCTCGAGCAGCTGTAGGCTAAAGCAGCCTTCGTCGTCGAGCCAGCGCGCCCCCACGCGCCAGCCGCTGGCCGCGGCCATCGCGTTGATGCCCGGCAAGGTAAACTTGTACGAGTTCTCGGTCTTGATCGTCTCACCGGCGGCGAAGTCGACCCAAGTGTCGAGGACCTCAATGTGCACGCGCTGATCGACGGTGCTGACCAGATGCATCTCGATCCGTTGCGCACTCGAATTCCACTGTGCGCGATGTCGGAAGTGCTCGAGCTTGAATGCTCCGCCTAGCGCCTCGTTGATCCGGCGCAACACGTTCAGGTTGAAGGCCGCGGTGACGCCTTGCGCATCGTCATACGCCCGCTCCAAAATCGCCGGGTCCTTTACCAAGTCCAGGCCGAGGAGGAGGCGACCGTTCTCGCCGGCGGCCGTGCGCACCGCGCGCAGGAAGCGTCGCGCCGTGCTGCATGCGAAGTTGCCGAGGTTACTCCCCAGAAACACGACCAGGCATTGACCGATCACACTTTGTTCGAGGCGCGCCAGTCCAGTTTCAAATTCTGCCACTAGGCCGCAGATCTCCAGCCCCGGCAGCGCGGTTTCGAGTCGCCGGACCGCACCGACAACAGCCGCTTCCGAGATGTCTATCGGCACGTAACGCACCTGGCGCCCCGACTTGACCAGCGCGCGCAGAAGGATCTCCGTCTTCACGCTTGAGCCGCTACCGAGCTCGGCGACGGTGACGACGTCGTCGCAAGCGGCGGCGATCGCGTCACACTGCGTTTCGAGGATGCTGCACTCGGCGCGGGTCAGGTAATACTCGGGGAGCTTGCAGATCGCTTCAAAGAGCTCCGAGCCCCGGGCGTCGTAAAACAGCAGAGGCGGTAGCGCACGCGGACGACGCTCGAGACCTGCGCGTACCGACGCGGCCAGATCCTGCTCGGGAAGTGGCGCGCACTCGATCGTGGGGGTAAGGGTCGGTGGGGAGGCGGTCGCGATCTCCATGGGAGCTTCCTCAACTGGCCGGATCAACGTGCGGGAAGTCTACATGTGCTTAGATAAAAGTCAACACTGTGTTGCGCATTATCTATAAAACACCCGCATATTTTAGAATATAAACATATCTTCTCGGGAAACAGCGACTGTCGCCAAGCACGGCTCCGCGTCAACGGATATCAGCGAAGAACGCGCGTGCAGCAATGGGCAATCGGAGTCCATGGCAGAGCAGGATTACCGCGCAGCGGGTGAGGCTGCGCCAGATGCCCATCTGCACGAACTTGCGGGAATCGGTAATTACGTGCTGATCGAGCAGCACCGGCTTAGTTACGCGTTTGAGCTTTTCGCCGAACGCGATATCTTCGAGAAAGGGTTGCTGCGGAAAGCCACCGAGCTGCTGGAATAAGGATCGTCGCACAAACATGGCCTGGTCACCGTAGATAATGCACGTTATCTTGGTGCGCAGATTATCCATCCAGGAGATCAAGCGCAGTCGCCAGTCATTGCCGGAGAACCGATGGCGAAAGCCGCCTGCTTGACAGGCCGTATCGGCTTCTAACGCATTTAACCGACGCAGCGCGCCTTCGGGAAGGAAGGTGTCGGCGTGCAGGAAGAGCAGCCACTCACCACGGGCGATGCAGGCGCCGGTATTCATCTGCGATGCGCGGCCCTTCGACGCGGTCAGCAGACGTACTCGTGGTTCACCACGCACTATCTGGCATGTGCGATCACTACTTCCGCCATCGACCACAATGACTTCGTATTCGCCCGCTTGGCGCAATAGGTGTTCTAGCGTGGCCGGCAACGCTTTCTCTTCGTTGTAGGTTGGAATTATGACGATCACCATGGATCCATATCGAATGTTCCATGCGCCCATTCGCAAAGCCCCTCGGGCCCGCCATAGGAAACGTTATTGAGGAACTGTGGTAACGCTCGCGCGAGCAGGACCTGAATCCTGGGCGAAATTCGGTATCTTGTGGGCTGAGCTTAAAGGACGACCGTCGTCGGCTCCAGCCCGTTTTTGAAAACCATGCAAATGCCCGAACTCGTCTTGCAGCGCGTGGAGATCGCAGCCAGCCTCAAGTGCGCACTACCATCCTTGTTATTTTGTCGCCTGTGCGGTTTTGCCTTGAAAGTAGCCACGATTGTAGGTCCGAATCCATTCATTACGGCAAGGCCCAATTGCGTGCGGATCGTTAAAGGCATCGTTTTTCCTGCCATCTTTTCCGGCAGATTCTCCCAGTTGATATGCGGTTGTCATCATATCGCTGTGTGGCCTCTCGCCTTCGGCGAAGCCTTCTTGATAACCCTTGATGCAGGAATCCGTTTCGTCCGGCTTGGCGGCTGCACAGTAGCCGAAGGCATTTGACGGGTAGCACTGCGTGGAATCTTCGTATCCTTTCCGATGGGCCGTGCTATAGGTAATGTCGGTATTACCGGGCCGGTTGACGCCGGTCGGCAGGAAGCTGGGCGCCGGTGCTCGTGCCAAGCCCGGGACGGGCATCATTGCGGACATCAGTTCCTTGTGCTCCTGCTCCTTGCGTCTGGCCTCTTCCTCAGCCCGCCTTTGCGCCGCCGCCGCCGCTCGCTGCGCTTCCAGTTCTCGTTGGCGTTTCCTGCGCGCCTCTTCCTGGGGGTTTCCAAACAGGGAATTGGCGAGACCTTGGCCAATGGCGTTGAAAACGCCACCGAGTACCGGCATCATCGCGTCAAACATGGGATCACCGGTGCTCATCCCGCCCCCATAGGAGCCGCTGCTGTAGCTATTCGACGAGCCACCTCGATCGTAACACGATCCATAGGACACGCCACCGCCGGAGGCACTGGACTGTGACATTGCGCTGGATCTCGAGGACTCGCAGGAGGATTGAGAACTAAACGGTCCTCCAGTGCCGGATGTCCTGGCACCGATATTTGCGCAGCCGGGGCAACTCCAGTCAAAGTACCAACCTGCCCACGCGATATCCGTAACCAAAAATAAAGCCAGCGCTACGACCAGTGATCCTATCTGAAAGTAGATTTTGACTCGCATAACCAACCGCCTGCAGAAATTCGCTCCTCAGTTACGTACTGTGCATGTAACCGGTGAACCGATTGGTCCGTAGTGACCACGATCGCCTCAGAGCCTTATACGCGATAAGTGCGAGAAGCAAGACGATTAGCAAAGCTACCTGGGGATGAATTACCGTATACACCAGCGGCGTGAGCGCCCACCGGCTTAACGTGCGCAGCATCTCGTGCTCGCGGATGTAGTCGGCGACCGGTGGCGATGTGCGGTAGTAAAAAGCGACCAAGGCCTGGCCGGGCCTATTGGTCAGCAAGTATTTGTCACGAAAGTTGCGTAGCACCTTCACCTTCGGGTGCAGATAGGAACCGTAGGCGGCTGTGGCGATAAAGCAGGCGCCCGCACGGCTCGTGGCGGAGATCCCGTTACGTGGAGTTACCTTCTTCGCTGCCGCACGTTCTGCGCGGGCCTTGTATGTCTCCCACTCGTAGATTTGATCTTGCGCCGCACGTGCATTTTGTGAATTTGGCGCCAGCTTCAGGTAGCGCTTCATGCTGCTGATGGCGGCATCCCATTTCTTCTGTTTGGCGAGAACATGGCCGTAGTTGTAAAACCCCTCAGGCCACCAAGGGTCCGTATCTATCAGATTGCTGTAAGCTTCGAGGGCGTCCCCGTAGTTCTTTTCGTGCAGGTAGGTATTGGCCTGCACCAAGTAACGCCGTCCCGCCTCTGTCAGCCCGGGCTTGTCGTTCAGGGAACCGTAGACACGCACGATTTCGGAAAATGCCAAGTCCATAAGGTCGCTGTAACGCGCCTGGCGCGCGTGTGCATAGGCCTTAGCATATTGTGTAAGCGCATCGTGCCGTTGAGCGGAGCGCTCGAGCTTTTGCCCGCGCGCCATTATTTTCATTTGTGGCGCCGCGACTTTCGCACCCTTGTCTCCCGTTGCGGCTGCCTTGTCGAGCCATTTCGCTGCCTCGGCATAGTTTTTGGCGGCCCCATCTCCACGGGCGAGCATCATTCCCAATTTCACTTGCGCCCAAGTGACACCCTGACCCCCTGCCTTGCGGTACCAATTAAGTGCCTCGGCTAGATCCTTCGGCACGCCATGGCCTACGAAATACATGCCACCCAAATTTCCTTGTGCTTCACCGTAGCCTTGGTCCGCGGCCTTACGGAACCACTTGACGGCCTCGGCATGATTTTTTGTGACATTGGTGCCATCGCGATAGTCAATGCCGACATTGTTCTGGGCCCATGCAACGCCTTGGTCGGCAGCTTTGCGAAACCATTTGTGTGCCTCTGCCGGATCTTTGGGTATGCGGCGACTCCCCAAATACATGCCTCCTAGATTGGCCTGGGCATCACCATAGCCTTGCTCAGCAGCCTTGCGGAACCACTCAACGGCCTCCCGATCATTCTTTTTAACTCCCTGTCCGTCGCGATATGCAATGCCGAGATTGTTTTGCGCGGACACTTCACCTTGCTCTGCGGCATTACGAAACCACTTGATCGCTTCGGAACTGTTTTTTTCCACACCTTGGCCAACGATGTACATGTACCCCAGGTAAGCCTGCGCTTTGACGTGGTCTTGGTCTGCGGCCCTGCGCAGCCACTTGGCAGCCTCGGAGTAATCTTGCGCGACACCATGGCCGTCGCGATACGCTATGCCTATCTTATACTGCGCGTTGCGCTCGCCTTTGTTGGCCGCCTCGCGCAGCCACTTGAGGGCCTCGGTATAGTCCTGCGCGACGCCCTGGCCTTCGAAGTACATAGAACCAACATAGGCCTGGGCTTGACGTTTGCCCTTCTGCGCCAGTGGGCGGAGCAACTCCAGCGCCTTGGCGTAATCGCCGGCGCGATAGGCCGACACGCCCTCACTAAGCTTTCCGGCCATGACCGGGAGCGCGAGAAAGAAATTGCTCAGCACAAGGCAGAGCCCGAAAATGATTGAAGTGCGCCGCATGAGTATTACCTCCCTTTCGTTAAGCCGATTCACGTGCATCGTGGCCGAAACTACATTCCTGCTTGCACGCGCACTCGATGTCCTCCATAGGCCAAGCGCGAACCGGGGCGTGGTCTATCTCGCGACCACCACGAAGCGACGCTGGCAGATACAATGACGCCATGAGGCGCAATTCATCCACGAACCGCGTGCGTGGCGACCGAGGACATCTGCAAATCGCGTAGATTCATGCATAAATCGCGCCAAAACAAAAAAGGGGTAATGCTGCGTTCCAGGGGACTAAGGCATGGGTTAGTAGTGGTGCCCATTTCTAGTTATGATGGACAGGGCTGCGCACAGCTGGTGCAACGAAGCACAAAGATCTTGCTTACTTTACAGCCGCTAACTTGTCTCTCGGACCCCGTGGTTTTGGCGCTGGGCGGCAGCAAGACCATAGCCGGAAAGCAGGGCTGCTGCACCGCACAAGAAGTGCGAGCGAGGGGCGGCATGGTTGGATCCTCCGACCGATCGTGCCATCTTGCAGTGTGCCGCGCGCACGAGGTCTTCAGGCCGCGAGCGCACCCGGCGTGCACGGTCTAGCGTTCCCTGAACCGGATTCCCAACAATAAGGTTCCTAACAATACAAGACCGGCCGTTAACAACCAGCCATTGGCGAAAGTGCCGGTCAGGTCGACCATCGCGCCGAAGAGCGGTGGGCCGACCATCCCGCCGAGCGCGGTACCCACCAGCGAGTAACCCATGGCCGAGCCCGCTAGCCGCGGCTCTACGGCCTCGACCGCCAGTGTCTGGATGAGCGAGGCAAAAGAAGCGATCGTCAGGCCGAGCGCAAGCGCGAGCGCCATGCCGACGACGACCCCCCACCACAGGCCGACGGCGGCCATGGCAGCGAGGAACATGACCGCGGATCCGCACAGACCGATGATCAGTGCCTTGCGTCTCCCACGAAACAGGGTGTCGCTAACCACGCCCCAGCCGATACGCCCGACAGCGCTTGCCGCCTGAGCGATAGCCAACGACAATCCGGCGACCGGCTGGCTCGCCTGCGCCGCCTCGCGCATAAAGAGCGTGAGGTAGGCGAAGAAGTTCATCTGCCCCATGTTGTAGAAGCCGCCGGCCGCGAACAGCAGGCCGAGATTGCGATCACGCACGACCTCACCAAGATGAGCGATGACGCTTCGAAAGTTACCGCCGGCGCGCCAGCTCGGACGTTCCGCAAGCCTCAGCGAGAGGAGAGCACTGGCCGCGGTGACACCGGCAATGATCCACAAGATGCTCTGCCAGCTGAGTAGCGTCACCAGGGCGCCATTGCCTGCCGCCAGCACACCGCCGATGGGCACGCCGGTTTGTTTTATACCCATCGCTGTCGCGCGCCGCTCAGGCGGGAACCACTCTAGCACGCCGCGCGCAGTGGCCGGGTTGGTGAGCGAGTAGCCCAGACCCATTACCGCGCATGACCCGAAAGCCGCCGCGAAGCTACTCGCCTGGCTCAACGAAATAGCGCCGGCAATCAGGATGACTTGTGCCAATACCAGCGACCATCCGACACCAAGCCGATCGACAAGGCCACCGGCAGGAAAAGCCCCTACCGTCTGGGCGCCGTAATAAGCCGTGACCAGCAGACCGACCTGGGTGACGCTGAGGCTGAGGTCGCGTTGGATCACCGGTGCCATGGCCATCACGGACACCATGTGCAAGGTACCGACGACGTGCACAAGCGTAAGAATACTGAGTCGAGTGATCCACGGGTTTATCAAGGGTTACTCTCGAGATATAGATACTACGCGGTAGCGTTCGCCGATGTCAGCGCGCGACGCCAAGCTTCGCCCCTTTTTTACGTGCGCCCGGCACCGGCCGAGCAGTCAATTCTTGTCGCAGTGGTCGGGCGCCGACATCCTATCCGCGCCCCTATCGGCGCTTTGCACGAAGCGCAGGCGGGGTTCCACAAGCCGCCTTGCGTTTGATACTGGCGAGCATCACGGTGTAAAGGCATTACTGGTATTCAATCGCCACTACTAATTTGCCTGGCCATTTCGAGTGTCCGCTTCGCCTTTTCCACGATGGGATAGTCGACGAAATGACCGTCAACCTGGATCGAGGCAGACCCGCCCGCCTCGGCGGCCGCGAATACCTCCACGATCTTCCGCGCTTCGGCAATCTCTTTTTCGGTTGGTGTGAAGACCTGGTTTACAGGATCGATTTGCTCGGGGTGGATGCAAAGCTTTCCCTGAAAGCCGATGTCACGCGCGCGCTCGGTCGTGCGGTGCAGGCTGTCGCGATGCTTGCCAACATGGAGGAAGGGCGTGTCGATGGGCGGTTCTATCCCGGCAACTCGCGACCCGAGCACGATTGCCGCACGGGTGGGCGCGAGCTCGCCTTCCTCCAACGTCCACCGCATACCGAGGTCGCGCGTGTAATCGGCGGCCCCGAACGCTAGCCGTTTGACGCGCGGCCCACTGCTGGCGATCTCCTTGACCGCGGCAACACCCGTTGCCGTCTCGATGATGGGTATCAGGTCAATGCCGCCGGCGGGCAAGCCACGATCGCGCTCGAGTTGCGACAGCAGCCAATCGACTGTCAGCACGTGAGCGGCACTTTCCGCCTTGGGCAGCACCACGCCATCGAGCCAACGCCCGACTACCGCAAGCAGGTCGTCGTAACAGAATGGCGTATCCAGCGCATTTACGCGGACGTAGCCTTTGCAGCTTCGCGGTTTTTTCAAGGGCTCGACGACCGCTTGCCGCGCGGCGACTTTTTCGTCTATCGCTACCGCATCCTCGAGATCCAGAATTACCGCATCAGCACCGACGCCGAACACCTTTTCGACCTTCCTCGGGTGGTTACCCGGGGTAAAAAGCATTGTTCGTAACAGTTCCATATTTTCGGGTTTATAGGATGGCCTATTTCGGCCTCGTCGGTGTCGCCGAAAGGCGACTGGTAAGGCCCCACCGCATTCCGGAAAAAGCCCCTTGGGGGCGAGGGCACGATGCCCCGCCCGCGCGCCGGTGCATGGACGCGCCGTCGCATGGCTCCGGAGGGCGGTGGAAAAAGGCTAAACCCCGGAGCCGCTCGTTAACACCGACGAGTGGCCGCGTCATATAACTTCGTTTTCACTTAGCTCTTTCATTCGCTCCTCGCTGAGACCCAACAGGTCGCCATAGATTTCCTTATTGTGCTCGCCGAGCCTGCAACCCAACGATTTCACTTTTCCCGGTGTGACGGTGAGGCGCGGGACCACATTGGCTATAGCGAGGCTCCCGCTGCGTTCATTCTCAACACGCAGAATGTTCTCTCGCGCACGATACTGCGGATCCTCGAATATCTCGTCAATGGCATAAACCGGGCCGCACGGCACCTGTCCTTCTTCGCACAGGGCGAGAAGCTCCGCGCGGCTATGTTGGTTCGTCCACCTAGCCAGCATGTAATCAATTTGCTCGCGATGCACCTCGCGCTTATCGATGGTCCCGTACTTTCCGTCGCCGGCCACCTCCGGACAGCCCATGAGTTGCGCAAGGCGCGCGAAGATCTTGTCGTTGGTACACGCGATCGCGATCCAGCGCCCGTCCTGTGTTGGATAGTGGCTGTGGGGCACGACGTTTACGGTACCGGGTCCCATGCGTTCGCGCACGAAGCCAAGCCTATCGTAGGCGGGCGCGAGTTCATCGAGGATGCGAAAGATGGTTTCGTAAAGACCGATATCGATGACCTGGCCCTCGCCGGTGTTATCGCAGGATCGCAGCGCCAAGAGCACACCAAAAGCCCCGAACACACCGGCTAGATAATCCGGCAGGGTCGCCGAGCCCGGTATCACCGGTGCTCGATCGGGATACCCGGCAAGAAAAGAAATCCCGCCAAACGCATTGGCGATGCGTCCAAACCCGGGGCGATCCTTGTACGGGCCGGTTTGACCGTAGCCGGAGATCCTTAGCATCACCAGGCGCGGGTTGGTCTTCTTAAGCACATCGTAGCCCACACGCCATTTCTCCAACGTCCCTGGCTGGAAGTTCTCGCACACCACATCGGCGTTGTCGACCAGTTGCGTGAACAACTCGACGCCTTCCGGCTTTCGCAGGTCCAGGGTGATGGAGCGTTTATTACGCGTTTCACTCAGCCACACCAGCGTCTCACCGGACTCTATGCGCGAGCCGAACCTGCGCGTGGGATCGCCGGTCTTGGGCAGCTCGACCTTGATCACATCGGCACCAAACTCCGCGAGCAAGGTCGCGCAGAACGGTGCCGCGATGAAGGTCCCGACATCGAGTACGCGGACTCCCTGCAACGGCAAAAACGCACCTTGTGCTGGTTGAGTTGGCATCAGTTCAAATCGTCAGGATTCCCGGAAGTCAGTGTGTAGCAGGCGGTTGAAGCGAATGCGTCAGCTATCGGGGACGATTACGGGCAGCTCCGGTCGGTTCCCCCACTCCTGCCATGAGCCGACGTAGTTTCTGACATGCGGATAGCCGAGCAGGCGCAGCGCCAGGTAGGCGTGTGCCGAGCGATAGCCCGTGTTGCAATAAGGGATAATGTCTTTGTCAGGCGTTACTCCAATTTGTTCGAACTGGCTGCGTAGCTCACCGGCAGGCCTCATCGTGCCGTCGGGCGTAAGGTGATTGATCCAGTCCTGGTGCACGGCGCTCGGAATGGCGCCGCCGCGTGCGGCGCGCCGGTCCGTTCCGAACCATTCCTTTCTGGAGCGGGTGTCCAAGATGCATTTCGCCGGCGTATCGATCGCCGCCAACACATCGCGGTAAGTGGCGAGACGCTCGCAGCGTACGGTGTAAGAAAAATGTTTGGTCGCGGGAACCTCGGCGTCCCGAGTCACAGGCAAGCCAGCACGGGCCCACGCGGTATAACCGCCTTCGAGCACGTGCGTGTCCTCGTGACCGAGAAACTCCAGAAACCAGAACCCACGGGCGGCCGTCATTCCTATTATCTCCCCGTAGAACAAGATGGTGTTTTCGAACTCGACGCCGCGACGCCCCAACAGGACGGCCCACATTTTCACGAACGACTTCAGCGCCGCCTCATCGGTGTCGTAGGTATTGAGACCGTAGATGTCGAAATGGCGCGCCCCGGGGATGTGGCCCATGGTGTAGCGCTCGCCCGGACGCACGTCAATAATGCGCAGATTGGCATCGCCCAGCCGCTCGTGCAGCTCGGAGGGGCGCCAAAGCAAGTCAGGATGCTCGTACCCTTTATCGTGTTTGTCGTTCACCCGGCCAGCCACTCATGGGCGTGAGTTCCGCGATAGCCAATCGATGACTTCATCCGGATTCTTATCCGGCGGAAAAACAGGGTAGAAGATTTTCTTGATTACACCGTCTTTGGCGATGAACGTCAGTCGCTTGACCAATGTCATCGATTGGACCGTAAACGTGGGCAGTCGCAATGCGTTTATAAACCTCAGGTCGGCATCGCTCAGGACTTCAAACGGGAGATGCAGTCGCGCCACCAATTCCTTTTGGTAATCTGTTGTTTGCGTGCTGAGTCCGTACACGGTTGCATCGAGTAGCTGCAGATCGTCGTGATGATCCCGAAACGCGCAGGACTGCGGTGTGCAACCGCGCGCGCCTGGGATGTCGTTCCAGCCGGGGGGCGGGTCCTTGCTTGGATCCCCTGTGCGCGGATAACAATAGACCACGACTGCCCCGTCGATCTTGGATAGATCGACCAGCACACCGGCGGTCGAGGGCAGCCCAATGGCGGGCAAGCGTGCCCCGGTCAAATGGTCGCACTTGCCGTCATCTTCCGGTACCGGCAGATTGGCCGGTAGCTTGTAAACATCGTCAATCCGGTCCATACGATATTCCCATGTAACTGTGCTGATAGCAGCGATCAAGCACTGTCGATGGCTCAGCCCATCCCCCTCCATAAAGGCAGCATTTACAGAACACTAACATAAATTTGCTCAGCCGATGAACCATCAATGTGCACCACGCGTCTATTTGCTCTAAGCTAGCGCCGGTAGCGAACAATGGGGACAGGCGATGGAGTTTACGTTGAGCGACGAACAACGTGTGCTGCAGGAAGCCGCACGCCGGTTCGCCCACCAGCAAATGGCCTCAGTGGCGAAAGAAATGGAGACCGATGGTTGCCCGGTGCCCAGGAAGCACCTGCGACGCTATGCGGAAATGGGCTTTCTTGGAATCAACATTCCCGAGAAATACGGGGGTCTGGGGCTTGGCAACGTGGAGGCGCTGCTCGTGCTCGAGGAATTTGCCAAGATTTCCTCGGCCGTTGCATTCCCCATCTTCGAGTCCAGCGTGGGGCCGGTGCGTGCTATCGAGCACTTCGCCGGCGATGAGCTGAAAGCGCGCGTCATTCCCGGTGTTTGCAAGGGCGAGATAATGGTTGCGGTGGCCATGTCGGAGCCCGAGGCTGGGACTGCGCTAACGGATCTGAGAACGCAGGCCGAGGTCCGCGATGATTCGATCGTGATCAATGGCAGCAAGCGCTGGTGCTCCGGTGCGGGCCACTCCGAGGGTTACGTCGTCTACTGCCGCCTTACAGAGGCACCGGGGGCGAAGGGGATAGGGGCGGTGTACGTGGAGCGCGACACGCCCGGCGTCACGTTTGGCGAGCAAGAGCAGCTCATGGGTTTTCGCGGAATCCCCTCGGCGGATATTTTCTTCGACAATGTGGAAGTCCCGCGGGAAAATTTGATCTTGGCCGCGGGCGGCTTTGGCAAGTTGATGCAGGCTTTTGATCTGGAGCGCTGCGGCAATGCGACTATGGCGCTGGCGCAAGCCACCGGCGCCCTCGAGGATCTACTCGAGTATGTGCAAGAACGCAGACAGTTTGGCAAGCCGATTGTCGAATTTCAGGCCGTACAGCTCAAGCTTGCCGACATGGCCGTGCGCATCGAGGCGGCACGCCTGCTCATTCACCGCGCGGCGAAGACCGCCGAGGGCGGACTGCCGGGCATTTTCGAGTCCAGCGTCGCCAAGTGTTTTTCTAATGAGATGGCGCGCGAGGTCACCAGTGCCGCGGTGCAGCTCATGGGTGGCTACGGTTACTCGAAGGAGTACCCGATGGAACGGCGTATGCGTGACGCCTGGGGCTGGGGCATAGCCGGCGGCACCATCGATATTCAGAAGATCAACATCGCTTCCGCCCTGGTCGGGCGGCGTTTCGACCAACGGCGATAAGCTGTCTCGTATCGTGTTGTTAATACCGGGATCATATGTCCCACAACTCCCGGCGTGAAACGCTGAAACTCGCCAAGACCAAGATGCCTGGGCTAGGGGCTGTGCTCAAAGGACATGGATCGGGCCTTTGTTTCCGAGACCGTCGCCAGCAGGGATGCTGGCGCCGAGCCTACAGGGA
>JBHHZP010000039.1:0-26177 GCA_046758085.1 Acidiferrobacterales bacterium | reverse complement strand
TAACACCACCGTGCGACGCTGCACCAGCATCGGAGCGTTGCGCGTAGATATCACAAGGGCCAACTCAATGATGACCACCATGCGGCCTAGCGGGCGCCAGCCTGATCAACTGCGCGAAATTCGAATCACGCGCCGCTTTACGCGGCATGCCGAAGGATCGGTGCTGGTGGCTTTTGGCGATACACAGGTCGTGTGCACCGTGACCGTCGAGGACCGGGTGCCTATGTTCCTCAAGGGGGCAGGGCAGGGCTGGATCACGGCGGAGTACGGCATGCTGCCGCGATCGACCTCCGAGCGCATGGCACGTGAGGCCGCCCGCGGCAAGCAGGGGGGGCGCACGATGGAAATTCAACGGCTCATCGGCCGCGCGCTGCGCGCGGCCGTCGACCTGCGCCGTCTGGGCGAGCGTACACTCACGGTCGATTGCGATGTAATCCAGGCCGACGGCGGTACACGCACCGCGTCGGTCACCGGCGGCTGTGTAGCGCTGGTGGACGCGATCAGTTACCTGAAAGACAAGGCACTGCTCGAGACCGACCCGCTGCTCCATCTGGTCGCATCGGTTTCCGCCGGAATCTACAACGGCGAGGCCGTCGTCGATCTCGACTACGAGGAGGATTCCACCGCCGACACTGACATGAACTTCGTGATGGACGAGGCCGGGGGGTTTATCGAGATTCAGGGTACGGCCGAAGGTCGTGCCTTCAGCCTAGAGCAAATGCTTGCCATGACGGAGCTGGCACAGTCCGGCATTCGCGAGCTGATCCAGCATCAACGCCAGGCGCTTGGCCTGCGCGCATGAGCGCGACGATCGTTCTGGCGAGCAGTAATCCAGGCAAGGTGCGGGAGATCGCACAGTTGCTTTCCGGTGTGCATCTTACAGTGGTCCCGCAATCGAGCTACGATGTCCCCGAGGTCCCGGAAACCGGGCTCACCTTCATCGAAAACGCCATCCTCAAGGCGCGTCACGCGTCGCGCCATACTGGCTTACCCGCCATTGCCGATGACTCCGGACTGGAGGTCGTTGCACTCGATGGCGCCCCGGGTGTGCACTCTGCGCGTTATGCCGGTGAGGACGGCTCTGACGAGGCGAATGTGGACAAGCTGCTGCGCGAGCTGGCGGGCGTGCCGCAAGACAAGCGCACGGCGCGTTTCCAATGCCTGATGGTGTACCTGCGTCACGCCGATGACCCCACACCTATCATTTGTCAGGGTACGTGGGAGGGTCGCGTCTTGTTCGAGCCGCGGGGCACAAGTGGTTTCGGTTATGACCCGGTCTTTTTCGTACCGACCCATAACTGCTCCGCCGCCGAGCTACCGCCGGAGGTCAAAAACGAGCTCAGCCACCGCGGGCAAGCGCTCAGGAAATTGATCGCGGCCCTCTCTGCAGCGCGCACCTAGGCCATAATTTTTTCCCGCATTTAGGGTCGCCGCGGCAACAGTATGCAAGGAGGCGGCCGCACCACCGTGGAGGACGACCCCGGATGTCAGTCAGCCAGTTTGTAGTGCTTTTAGAGTCCCCTTTACTCAAGCCGAGCGAGGCACGTAGACGAAACCCAGGCCCGAAGGGGCACAAGAGGGGTGAGGCGGATCAAGACAAAGGTCCAGTGGACCTTTGTCCCGCTGAACGGGCTCGCCACGGACGGCGAGCCCCGGACTTGCAAGCGAGAGCACGGAGAGCGAAGCGCAGCAAGCCCGTTAGCGCCGGCGTCGCCGCAGGCGAAACAAATGACACTGGTATAATCTTTCTCTCGCGTCTGCCTTAATGCGCGATGTTTAACATTTCTATGCTACCACCGCTATCACTCTACATTCACCTTCCCTGGTGCGTGCGCAAGTGCCCTTACTGCGACTTCAATTCCTATCGTGCTCAGGGGGAGATTCCACAGAGGCGTTATATTGATGCACTGCTGCGCGACCTCGACCAGGAGCTGCCCCGTATATGGGGTCGTCGCATCCGCTCGATCTTCCTCGGCGGCGGCACCCCGAGTCTGTTCACGCCAGAGTCGATCGAAACATTGCTCTCTGCGGTGCGGGCCCGGCTGCCGTTCGATCGCGATACGGAGGTCACCCTGGAGGCCAATCCTGGCGTCGTCGATGCCGCGCACTTCCGCGGGTTTCGCGATGCAGGCGTAAACCGCCTTTCCATCGGGGTGCAGAGCTTCGAGCCGGAAAAACTCCTGGCACTCGGCCGGATTCACGGATCCGATCAGGGAGTACGCGCGATCGAGATGGCGCGCGCGACGGAATTTGACAACATTAACCTGGACCTCATGTTCGGTTTGCCGGGACAAACGCCGGTGCAGGCGTTAGCCGATTTACGAACGGCAATCAGTCTCCAACCCGAGCATATCTCGTTGTACCAACTTACGATAGAGCCCAACACCGTATTTTATGCACAGCGCCCGGTGTTGCCGATGGACGACGCTATCTGGCAGATACAAAGCGAACTGCAGGCGTTGCTCGCCACACACGACTACCGGCAATACGAGGTCTCGGCTTATGCGCGGGAGGCAAAACGCTGCCGGCACAACCTTAACTACTGGCGCTTCGGGGACTACCTCGGCATCGGCGCAGGAGCACACGGGAAGATCAGCGACGCGCGCGGCATCACCCGCCGCTGGAAACTCAGGCAACCCAACGCCTTTATGGCGCGGGCCGGTACACCGGCGTCGATCGCCGGTGAGCGCCGGCTCGCGCCGCAAGATGCGATATTGGAGTTCATGATGAACGCGCTGCGGCTGACCGAGGGATTTCCAACGCGCTTGTTCCAGGAACGTACCGGCCTGCCAACGGCGATGGTGCTGGGACTCTTGCGTAGTGCCGAGCGCAAGGGCTTGCTACAGTGGGATGCCCAGAGCATCCGGCCGACTGAAATCGGCAGGCGTTTTCTGAACGACTTGCTGTGCCTGTTTATTCCAGCGCCCCCATGCCCACGCTGACCCGGCACGGCAATCCATTGTTGTCGATTGAGTTGACCTGTACGCTGTGTTGGCTCGCGCAGCGGTTGCCTACCCAAATACCTTCTTCAGCAACGCCGTGGAGCGGGCAACCGGGTCCTGGCGGATGCGTTTTTCTTCCTGCGCAATCATAAAATAAAGTCCGTCGAGCGCCTTGCGCGTGACATAGTTGTCCAGATCCAGGTTGCGCAGGTCGATCACGTCGATACGACCTGCTGCCTTGAGCAGCTGCTTGTAACGCGCCGTGACACCCACCTGATCCGTGGCGAGCGCGACAATGGGGCGAAACGCCGCGGTGAGCTCGGTCTCGGAGTGGCGTCTGAAATACTGGGTCGCGGCATTATCGGGACCCCTGAGTAGTCCCACCGCATCCTCGATGGTCATGCTTCGAATGACGTTGATGAACACTGAGCGGGCCCGCGGTGCAGCGGCCTCGGCCGCCCGGTTCAGGCTGACTACGAACTCGTCGGCGTGCCGGTGAGCGCCGATCTTACGCAGCAATGTTGTGTAGCTCATCGGGAAGCGGGATTCGGACCTCTGGGTTTTTGAGATATCCGTTGGTCTGACTTAGGATCGCGACGCTGCGTTGGGTCCCTAGCTCGAGCGCCTGTTTGAGCCCAGCGATAACCGTGTGCGTATCGAGACCGTGGGCACGCTGGCGGTACTCATCGTACTGGGTCTTGGCCCAATCCGTCGTGCACGCTAGCTGGAGCGTCGCCAGTAAAAGCCCTGTCGTGACCCACGCACTCAATTTCGCCATAAACAGATCATGGCAGATTTCAGCCGTTTGGCGAGCGTTGTCTAGGCCCTGTGTCCCCAGTGAAACCGGGTTAGAATACGTGCGGTACACACCATGTGCGCGGCTCCCTGACAGGCTTTCCAGGGCGTTTGTCGCTATGCCCCGGATCTATGATCATGCCGCCGGTAGCAGCTTATGCTTGAGTGGATCAAAGCGTTTCATATTGTCTTCGTCATCACCTGGTTTGCCGGCCTGTTCTACCTGCCGCGCCTGTTCGTCTATCACGCCATGGCGACCGACCGCATCAGCATGGATCGTTTCAAGGTCATGGAGCGTAAGCTCTTCTACGGCATCATGACGCCCAGTGCGGTGCTGGCCGTCGGGTTCGGTGCCTGGCTGTGGCTGCGCTATGACATCAGCGGTACCTGGCTGCACGTCAAGCTCGCACTGGTGCTTGTGCTGCTGGCATACCACGGCTATTGCACCAAGCTGATGCTCGACTTCAAGCATGATCGTAACCCGCACGGGCACGTGTTTTATCGCTGGCTGAATGAACTGCCGGTGATTGTTCTGATCGCGGTGGTAATTCTCGCTGTGGTGAAACCGCTTTAGCGCCTTTACCGTCTAAGCCTTTAGCCAATGGACACGCTCACGCATGCACTCAGCGGCGCGCTGCTGGCGCGCTCCACCGCCCCGGCCGAACCCACAGCGGACCAGCTGCCAGCCGGAAAACGCACGTTCATCGGCTTTATCGCGGGCGTGTTTCCCGACAGCGACTTCCTCGTGCGTTTCATAGATCCGCTGACTTACCTCAATTTGCACCGCAGCTATCTCAATTCGGTGTTGCTGTGGCCGCTGTGGGCAATATTACTCGCGTTTGTTTTTAGCCTGCTGTTTCGTAGACGATACAGCTGGCGCGCATTTGTGGGCGTGTGCGTCCTGGCGATCGGCATACATATACTCGGCGATGTCATTACTTCGTTCGGAACCATGATCTTCGCGCCGGTATCTTTCATGCGCGTGGCCTGGCCCACGACGTTCATCATAGATCCGTACTTTTCCGCAATTATTGTTGCCGGCTTGATCGCATCCACGCTATGGAAGCGTTCGCGTGCGCCGGCGATCACGTCGTTGGTGGTACTGGCCGCCTACGTTGGATTCCAGGGTCTCCTGCTCGAGCGCGCCGAAGCGCTCGCGCAACGATATGCCCACACCAAGGAGCTCGCGGACGCCAGCGCCTATGCGCTGCCGCAGCCGTTGTCGCCGTTCAACTGGATGCTGGTCGTGGTCCACGGGAATATGTACCACATCGCTCGTGTGAGCTTGTTGCGCAATGAGGTCCCCAATGCACTTCCCGCCGACGCCGGGGCGCTGCGCAGGATTGCCGCATCGTATCGCCCGGTCGCGCATGCGGTGTGGCAGAGAAAGCATAAGTTCGGCGCGGACGCATCATTGTCGCCCATGGTGCAGGCAGCCTGGCGCCAGGATGTGCTGCGCCCGTATCGTGAGTTCGCCTTGTTCCCGGCGCTTTATCGCATTGACCATCACGGTGATAACACCTGTGTGTGGTTCCGCGATCTGCGCTTTGCACTTGCCGGGCGGGGCCCGATCTTTCCTTTCGGTCTTTGCCGCGATGTCACGACCTCGCCCTGGAGGCTGCATCAACTATCTGCCGCTAGCGAGGCTTCGCCGTTGATTGATTAGTCAGCGGTACGGGTGGCCGGGTCGGCGATCTCCTGAACAGCGCTGCCCTCGCCCGAATATTTCACCACTGAGCGCACAGAGGACACAGAGAAAGGAAGATCAAGCGGTTTTGGGCTGATCTCGAAGGGGCTGCGGGGTCACACTTTGCATCGCGGGTCGGTTGCCACAGGAGGTGTTTAACGATTTGTTCCCGCGGTAACTGCTCCCCGCGTTACTCTAGCTCGGCAACCGCTCCCGGCGTTGCTCTACCGCGGCAACTGCTCCCTGCGTTGCCCTAGCTCCTGCGTCCCTGCAGTCGTCCTGCATCCCTGCAGTCGTCCTACGTCCATGTAGTCGTCTGCGATCTTTGCGCTCTCTAGTGTGAGTTCATGCAAAATTAGCGCTAGTACAAGTCTGTCGGATCGACATCCAGTGACCAGCGCACGCGCTTACTGGCCGGTGCCGCATCCAGCAGATTCAGCCAGCAGCTCAGGAAGCGGTGTAACGGCGGACGTTGGCGAGATTGCACCAAGAGCTGGGCACGAAAACGCCCGGCGCGGCGCTCCATCGGCGAAGGCACCGGCTCCATGACCTCCACCCTCTCGTTCAGGGGACAGGAGCGCGCCGCCTCGTGCGCCACTTGCATGAACTGCAGCGCCGCTTCGGACTCCGGCGATTCCGCCCGCAGCAGCGCCAGGTAGGCATAAGGCGGGTACCGCGCCGCCTTGCGTTCTGCAAGCGTATACTGCGCGAAGGCTTCATAGTCCTGGGAGCGCAGCGCGGCAAAAACGGGGTGGTCGGGGTGGTAGGTTTGAATCCACACCTCTCCGGGCTTCGCGCCTCGCCCCGCGCGACCACTGACCTGAAAAATCTGCTGCACCAACTGCTCGCTCGCGCGAAAATCAATGCTGTAGAGACGCTGGTCGGCATTGAGCACGCCGACCAGTGTAACAGCGGGGAAGTCGTGCCCTTTGGAAAGCATTTGCGTACCGACCAGAATATCGGCTTCGCCCGCATCCACGCGGCGAAGCTTTTCTTCCAGCTCGCCCTTGCGGCGCGTGCTGTCACGATCGATGCGCAACACGCGCGCTGCGGGGAACCACCGCTTTAACGCATCTTCCACACGCTCGGTACCTTCACCCAGTGGATGCAAGCTCCCCTCCCCGCACTGCGGACAGCATCTCGGTAGAGCGCTGTCAGCGCCGCAATGGTGACAGCGCAACCGCTGGCTGCGCCGATGAAACGTCAGCTTTGCGTCACATCGCCGACAGGGCACCAGCCAGCCGCAATGGTGGCACATGTAAACAGGGGCATAGCCGCGGCGGTTCAGAAACAGCAAGCTCTGCTCGCCCCGTTCAAGGCGGTGCTGAATCTGTTCCAGCAGCGGAGGGGCAAGGCCATCGTTGAGCGGCAGTCGGCGCAGGTCCAGCAAACGGACTTCCGGTAGCCGCGCGTTGCCGGTGCGGTGGGGTAATTCCACCTGGAAATAATTACCCTCCGCAACGTTTTTGAGGCTGTCCAGCGACGGGGTCGCAGAACCCAGCACGATAGGAATGCCTTCACGATGGGCGCGCATGACCGCGACATCACGCGCGTGGTAGCGAAACCCGTCTTGCTGTTTGTACGACGGGTCGTGTTCCTCGTCAACGATGATGACCCCAGGCGTTTTCAGTGGCGCGAACACCGCCGAACGCGTCCCGAGCACGATAGGGGTCTTGCCTTCACGCGCCAACACCCATGCCTGCAGGCGCTCCTGATCGCTCAGGGAGGAATGTAGCACTGCAATGGGGACCGCGAAACGACCGCGCATGCGAGCGATCAACTGGGGGGTAAGCCCGATCTCCGGCACCAGGATCAGGGCCTGCTCCCGCCGATCCAGCACATGCTCGATGACCTTGAGATAGACCTCCGTCTTACCACTACTGGTAACCCCATGCAGCAGAAACGCCTGATAGGATCCCAGCGCGCGTGCGATCGCTCGTAGCGAGGCGTGCTGCTCGCGTGTTAGTTGCGGCGCCGGTGCTACCGGGCCTGATGGCGGCTCCATGGGGTCACGCTCCTCCAGGGTGACCCAGCCTTTCGCCACCAGTCGCCGCATCGCCGCCCGCCAGCCCGGGGCAATGTCCGCAAGCTGGTTCGCCGTCAGCCCTTCGGGGGCTTCTACGAGGGCCGAGATGATTTTCTGCTGCTCCGGCGCGCGATTGAACGCCTGCGCCGCAGGGTCGCGACCCGTGGCCGTCGCTTGCCAGAAAAACTCGCGCATAACATGGGGCTCGCGGCCGCGGCGCAAAGTTGCGGGCAACGCAGCCTTTAGGACCTCGCCGAGGGGATGGTGATAGTACTCGGCGGCCCACCGCAGCAAGCCCAGTAACGCCACTGGGACAATGGGCTCGCGATCGAGAATCTCTAAGACCGGTTTCAAGCGCGCACGCGCTATCGGCGTCTCATCGAAGACTTCGATCAACACACCAACGAGCTCGCGCCGCCCGAATGGCACGCGCACCCGCACGCCCGGGGCGGGCCGTGGAATTCGCGGGGGAACAGAGTAATCAAAACACTGGCGCAACGGAGCCGGCACAGCAACGCGGAACACTTTGGCAGGGGTGGCCACGGAGATCACTCTATCACAGCGCACCTGGAGTCGATCCGCCGTGGCAAACCACGCCCGCCGGGCGTGCTAAGCTGTTGTCGCGCAACGGGAATGCACTTACTAACAGAAGGTGTTCATGAGACTGTGGATAACATTGTTGATAAATACCGAGGAGGGGCTTTTTTAGCGCCATTGCAGCCTACCGCGTTACATTGCTCAAAGTTTGGCTTCTACAATTTTATGAAATAAAATCAATAGGTTAAACCGAGATAGTAGATGCACGCCGTGACAGCGCTGAGGCCTTCGCGCCGCATATCACATTGACGCCTGGTTGTGTATATGTAACCGACTAGTCAAGCGATTCACCCGACAAACGGTGAAAAGGGTGAAGCGCAAAAACGAAACGAGGACACAGGACAATGGGATTACTGGTCAACGGTCGATGGTCCACCCGCCCGCCCGCAAGCGACAAGGACGGCTGCTTCATTCGCACCGAGTCCCAGTTTCGACACTGGGTTGCGCCGGACGGCGTGTCCGCGTTCACGCCCGAGCCCGAGCGATATCACCTCTATGTCTCCTATGCCTGTCCATGGGCGCACCGCACGCTAATCATGCGAAAACTCAAGGGGCTGGAAAACGCCATTTCTCTGTCTGTGGTCGATCCGCTTATGGGCGAGGCGGGATGGCATTTCAGTGACGGCCCCGGATGCGTGACAGACTCCGTCAACGGTGCGAACTATCTGAGCGAGATATACCTCAAAGCCCAGGCGGACTACTCCGGCCGCGTGACGGTGCCCGTGCTCTGGGACCGGCACAGTGAAACCATCGTGAACAACGAATCACGCGAGATTATGCGCATGTTCGACACCGTGTTCGCCGGCCTTGGAAAAAACACGACGGATTACTGCCCTCCTGCGCTGCGAGCTCGCATCGACGAAGTCATCGACGTCCTCTATGACCCCATTAACAACGGCGTTTACCGCGCCGGTTTCGCCAGGAGCCAGCGAGCCTACGAGCAGGCAGCGAACGAGCTGTTCGACGCCCTCGATCGCTGGGAGCATTATCTCGCGCGACAGCGCTATCTGTGCGGGAAATTCATTACAGAAGCGGACTGGTGTTTTTTCACCACCTTAATTCGTTTTGACATGGTCTATTACGGTCATTTCAAATGCAACTTGCGGCGCATTGTCGATTACCCCAACATCTGGAACTACTTGAGGGACCTGTACCAGGTTCCGGGCATCGCGGATACCTGTCGATTCGACCATATCAAAACCCATTACTACTGGAGTCACCAGTCTATTAACCCGACTCGTATCGTTCCTATCGGTCCGATTATCGATTTCAACGAGCCACACGATCGCGATCAATTCACGTTAAAGACATGAGGCGTTGAGCGTGCGGTGTGAGGCGAGAAAAGTCGTTTCCGCAACAATCGTTGGCTTTTGCTCACTCATGTCTGGATCTTGACGTGATCACAGGAATGGCAACGCAAATTGCTGGTTGTCTGGTACATGCGACCCACGCCACTCCTCACTCCTCACACCCGCGTTCAATTTCTTAGACCCGGCGACCACGGAGACCCCCGTAACCAGCTCCTGAGCTTGGCCGCGGGCATGGGTTGACCGATGAAGATTCCCTGGGCGGCGTCACAGCCCAGGTCGGTTAAGAGCGAAAACGTGTCGGCATTTTCCACGCCTTCGGCTACTACTGTGAGACCCATATTGTGCGCCAGGTCGATGCTCGAGCGCACGATGGTGGCATCGTTTTCATCGTCCTTCATGCCGATGATAAAGGACTTGTCGATTTTAAGCACGCTCACGGGCAGCTTTTTCAGATAACCCAATGACGAGTAACCAGTGCCAAAGTCATCAATGGACACGCGGATACCCATCTCAGCGATATGGTCCAATGCTTCTATCGCGCGCACGGGGTCAATCATCACCGCGCTTTCGGTAATCTCCAGCTCCAACCAGTTCGGCTTACCATCGTATGCAGCAATGACGTCGGAAAGCGTGTCTACTATATAAGGGTCCTGCAAATCCCGGGTGGACAGATTTACGGAGACCGGGACGTCAAAACCATCTTCGTGCCATTCATGGCAGTCTTGCAGTGCGGCGCTCAACACCCACGGCGTGAGGCTGCGGATCAGGCCACTTTGCTCCATCAACGGGATAAACGTATCTGGCAGTACGATGTCTTTCTCTGGATGCTTCCAGCGAGTCAGTGCCTCCATCCCCGTTAGCTGCCCGGTGTGCAGGGCTATCTTGGGCTGGTAGTAGACGACAAATTCCTCGCAATCCACGGCCTGGCGTAGCTCGCCCATCAGCGCTAGGCGGTTCGGCATATGCTGATCCAGCTCGCTCGAATAAAACGCAAACCCGCGGTTGTTGTTCTTCGCCGCGTACATCGCCACGTCGGCGTGTTGGGTGAGCATGTTGACATCGCTACCGTGATCTGGATAAAGGGCGATGCCGATGCTTGCACCGATCTCGAAGCTCTGTCCTTCGACAACGAAAGGTGCCCGCAGTGCCTTGAGCAGCATGCGCGCCGCCATTTCTGCGTGTTGCTCGCCGACCGTTACGAGGAGCACCGCAAACTCATCACCGCCCATTCGGGCAACGGTATCGCTCTTGCGCAACTTGTTCCGCAGTCTCTGTCCAACTTGTTGCAAGATTACGTCACCAACATGGTGACCGACAGTGTCATTGACGTCTTTGAAATGATCAAGATCCATAATAAAGAGCGCGAAAGGCGACTTTTCGCGCCGCGCACCCAGAATAGCCTGCTGCAAGCGATCGTGGAAAAGCATGCGATTTGGCAGACCGGTCAGGTGATCGGTAAAGGCCATATGCTCCAGACTCTCATACAGTTCTTTGAGTCGAGTTGTCATGTCGTTGAATCCGGCCGCAAGCTCGCTAACTTCCGTGTTCCCGCCGATCTCGACGCGCTGCCCCAGGTGGCGTTTGTCCTGCCGTAACCTGCGCAGCTGCTCGGTAAGCGTTTGCAATGGATTCAGCGCCGTGTGTTGCAGTACCATCAATGCGATGACTACAGCCGTCAAGGTGATGAAAACGGCGGCGACTATCAGCAGATATCTGGTGGTCAGCAATTTTTCGCCAAACGATGTCAGGTCTTTGGCGACAGCTATCGCTACTGTCCGGCTGGTCCCTGGAAGCTCTTGTGTGTACTGCGCTAACAGGAATCCTTCGGCGTGTTCAGACTGCGGCCATGTGCGGGACTGAAAAAGCGTCGCCCTGGTGGATGCGAGACGCACGGGCATATTAAAAATCGTCTCCAAGGCGCTGAGCTGTCGTATGGGATCGGAGATGACCTGCAGGTAACCCCCCGTCTCTTCATGGACGACAGGCACGACGACCGCGTAATAGGGATGCGTGCCCGTGCCACAGAATCCGGACGCAGAATTGATATGCCCACCGTCCGATCGGCTGCGCACGCTCGCCAACACTTCGCGGCAGCCGAAGCCATCGATATTGCGTGGTGGCCGGTCCAGTGATGACTCGCCAACAAGCTTGAGCTGGCGATCGAATGCGAGCAACCTTATCGCTGCCACGTTGTACGCGCCTGTCGCCAGCGCCTTCAGTTCACGAGTGAGCTGTTTTGTCACCGCTACCGAATCGCTGCTCGCGAGGCTTCGGCGAAAAGCTGGCTGTTTTTGAATCGACATTGCGAGGCGAGTCGATTCCCGCCGCAAGTCCGCCAGCAGCGATTCCGCCTGTTGTTGGATCATTTGTGCGACGGCGGCACGTTGCTGGTCAACCGCCAGGTTGCGATAAACGCTACCGCTCAACACGACTAGAGCGAGCGCAAGCACCCCCATGGCCACGATGGTGATGACCAGGCTGGTGCGCAGTGAAAAGCCCTGCATGTTCATGGCCTTCGTTCGAACGGTCTGTGTACCCATTCGCATGACGCCGCCTCTCGATCGTCTCTCGGGTCACGGCGCCTGCGGCACAATGGTCCAGCCGTGCCGACACAGTGACGTGCGACGGCACTAAGGCCCCCTGGCGCCACGCTCAGTGGCGCGTCGGGCGGGCATCGATGCCGGTTCGCCCTTAATTCACCCCAATTTGATTCAGAAATCGCTATTGAGCGCATTCCTGCAAGGACTATTCCACAATGAGAAAAGGAGCCCAGATCAATAGCTTGCATGAGAACCGGGCGGGGACGACTGTCGGGGTACCTCATTTTCGATAACATTGGGTGGGTCGGTCGCTAATCCCGTCGCGCGCGAGCGGGCGCGTCCGGGCAGGGGTTACGCTGTTGGTATGAGCGGTTACTAAGTGGCTTAACCGACATTAACGTAATAGCTGGACGAAAACGGCTTTTCAGCGAGCCGTTGGGTACCGTGCACGGGGATGCCCCGAATTATCCCTGTACACAATTTCTTGAAAAATGGCGCCAGGCAAAAACCGGGAAACCCGGTTGGTGCGTTAAACAAGGCTGGCATGGTCTTGTTCCGCGTCTGCTTGGTCCTGTGCGGGTGATGACCGATGACGGTATGGTCAAAGATCGCCGATGAAATTGCCACAGCAACGGCCAAGCCATTCGCGTTGCGTGCGCAACGTTCCATTGGCGGGGGTTGCATTAACTCCGCCGCGGCGCTGGAAGGTAACGGGCAAAGGTACTTCGTAAAGCTCAATGATGCGTCCAAAGCGGATATGTTTGAGGCAGAGTTTGCCGGGCTGAAGGAATTCGCTCGCGTGGACGCAATTCGCGTCCCGCGCCCTATTTGTTGGGGAACGGCGGGTACTCACGCCTACCTGGTGCTGGAGTGGGTTGACGAAGGCGCCAGCAGTGCACACAGCATGGCGAGCTTCGGCCAAGATCTGGCGCAATTGCACCGATTCACCGCAGAGCACTACGGCTGGCACAGGGACAACACCATCGGCTCGACACCCCAGGTGAACACAGCTTCACGCGACTGGATCGATTTTTGGCGAACGCATCGGCTTGGATTTCAACTCGAGCTCGCGGCGCACAAAGGATACCGGGGCCGCCTGCAGCGCAAGGGGGACGCGCTGCTGGACAAGGTGGGCGCCTTCTTTCCTGGCTACACGCCGCAACCGTCACTGTTACATGGCGATCTATGGGCGGGAAATTACATCACCGACCAGGATGGACAGCCTGTCCTTTTCGATCCGGCCGTCTACTATGGTGACCGCGAGGCGGACCTGGCGATGACGGAACTGTTCGGTGGGTTTACCGCAGGTTTCTACCACGCCTACCGGGATGCATACCCGCTGGATCAGGGCTACGGCATACGCAAGACATTGTATAATCTTTATCATATCTTGAATCATCTCAACCTGTTCGGCGGTGGCTACGGATCGCAGGCCGAGCGCATGATCGACACACTCTTGAGCGAGATTCGTTGAACGGGTCACGAGTTGGTCCGCACCTGGCCGCTCCTACCCCCCTCGCAGTCCACGCACGACGATTGCCGGCTTCGGGCTTCCATCCTTGAAAAGATTTCTTATCCTGTTTGTCCCGCTGGCGCTGATGCTGGTCGGACTACCGCTTCTGGGCCTCACCCTTGCAGACAAAGCGCTCGTGCCTTATCTCGTGTTTCCACCACAAACCGCGAGAGTGGTCCATGCACCATTTTCCTGGTGGGCCTTGGCTGCGATCGCGCTGATGACGACCGCCGCAGTGACGCCGATTGTTGTGCGGGTCGTGCGTTGCGCCGGCCGTTATCAGCAAAGAGCAACGCGTTCAGCGCGCTTGCCCTGGTGGGGCTGGCTGGGCGGCGCCTTTCTCGTACTGGCCTGGTGGCTGGCGTGGAACCGGTTCGCCAGGTTCGCACCCTTGCAGACGTTCACCTTCAGCCCGATCTGGCTGGGCTACATCGTGCTTATCAATGCACTGAGCATGAAGCGCACGGGTCGCTGCATGCTGCGCGATCGCACGGGTTATTTCTTATCGCTATTCCCGCTCAGTGCCGCCTTTTGGTGGTTCTTTGAGTATCTAAACCGCTTTGTCCAGAACTGGTATTACGTCGGGGCCAGCACGGACGATCCCTGGCAATATTTCTGGCAGGCGACGCTTCCATTCGCCACCGTGTTGCCTGCCGTGCTGGGTACGCGTGAATGGCTGGCGTCCTTTCCTCGCTTGAGCTGCGGTCTGGAGTGTGTCCGACCCGCTCCCATGCTGCGCTCGCGGTGGACCGCCTGGATCGCATTGCTGGTTGCCGCATTCGGGCTTGGTGTAATCGGTATTTGGCCAGATCATTTATTCTCGCTGCTGTGGTTGGCGCCACTGCTGCTCATTACCGCATTACAGGTCCTGCTGCGGCAGAAGACTATTGTGGACGCCCCGGCGCGAGGCGATTGGCGTGGACTATGGCAGGCTGCGCTCGCGGGGCTCGTCTGTGGCATTCTCTGGGAGTTATGGAATTATAAAAGCCTGACACACTGGGAGTACTCGGTGCCCTTCGTGCATGCATTTGAAATCTTTCACATGCCATTGTTGGGTTACGCGGGTTACCTTCCTTTCGGGCTCGAATGTCTCGCCGTCGCCAAGCTGCTCGAGCCCGTGTTCGAAGACAAACCCCGATTCGATCGCGCCGTTACGATACCGTAGCTGAACGAGGGATGACACGCTGCCGTTTCGCAGTGCGTGGCTGCGCACGGCAGAAGCGTATGGGACCAGTGCTTTTTAAGATTGCTGCCGAGTGCCAGCCACAAACTCTCGCAGTCGCACGTCGAGACTACCCGATTTCGCTTTGAGCACTGGCCGGTTCGGATGCATCGATGCGATCCACATGTCCATACCCCTTTTTCCGGTCGGCTTATCACCGAAATAGGTGCGTAGCCGAAGCTTCGCAGCCGCGAACGTCCCGGCGGGCACCCTAAGTGTTTCGACACCGAGCAGATTGACTTCCAGCCACAGGTTCTTGTCTTCATAGTAAAGCGGTATGCGCACGGGCTTGCCGATCTCGAACTGCTGAGTCCGCAGGAAATATACGGCGGTAAGCGCGTCCATTGCGCCGTAGGACAAGGCATACTCTTCGTTCTTCTCTGGCTCGCCCGAGCGTCGGGTGTACGCAACCACCTTACACTGCTCTTGCTTGAAATCGATAACGCGTTGCTTGGTCTTGCGCCGGGAGAATAGGGACCGTTTTTCCTGCTCCAGCGAAGACTCATGAGCGCCAAAATCCCACGGTCGAGAGAGCACCCGCAGCGAGGCATGGCCTTCGTAGATGCGCTTGAACCACTCACCGGTGCGGGCGCGGGCGCGGAACACGCGGTACCAGCCTCCCTGATTCTCTCGCGGTGGCGCAACTTCCAATATCCCGAGACCAGCGAGCATCCCCAGGTAACTTACGGTGTAGGTCGCGCGCTCGCCCGGCTGGAACGGCATGCCGCGGTAGACCTCGTCAAAGGCGACTGTGCGAGGCTGCGGGACTGTGTCGGGGCAATCTGCCCCGTTTTCATAGTCAGCGGCATGCGCTACGGGTGCCAGTGCGCTGATCAGCACCGCTGCCACCGGCCCGATCCAACGCGGACGGTGAATGGCGGGCGGTCGTACACCGATGCGATTACAGTGACCGGCCCGCTCGTGCCAGTCGCCACACACGCCAGTTCCGCTCCTGTCCCTTGACTTCATACAACACAAACCCTGTCCTCCTCCTGCAACTGTAAAGCCCAGGCGCGATACCATGCAGACAAAAATCACAACTCGTTATTAAGTTTACTGTGCCGGCCTCGACGCGAGCAAACACGGAGGTAGACCATCACAGTATCGGCATCGGCGCGCGTCGCCGCGAAGGCCGTTAGCCTCGTAATGCCGAGGTTGTCGATGACGACCGGTGGGTATCTTGTATTAATAGCTAGTAGCGAGGTAAAACACCGCCTCGCTCGATTGCTTGTCACGCGCAACTGGCGCTAATATTGCATGAACTCACACCACAGAGCGCAGACGACTACATGGACGTAGGACGACTACAGGGATGCAGGACGACTACAGGAATGCAGGACGACTGCAGGGACGCAGGAGCTAGGGCAACGCAGGGAGCAGTTGCCGCGGTAGAGCAACGCCGGGAGCGGTTGCCGAGCTAGAGTAACGCGGGGAGCAGTTACCGCGGGAACAAATCGTTAAACACCTCCTGTGGCAACCGACCCGCGATGCAAAGTGTGACCCCGCGGCCCCTTCGAGATCAGACCAAAACCGCTTGACCTTCTTTTCTCTGCGTCCTCAGCGGTGAAATATTGAGGCTACTCGCTACTGCGGTTCAGCAACTCCGGCCGCACCATCCAGACAATGGTCCAGCTGTCATCGGAGCGCTCCAGACAAACTACACTGCCCGGAAGGAAGCTCACGAGATTAACACCCGGGTCACCCGCAACCAGGCTCGATACCAGTTTTCCTAGAAACGGCAGGTGGCCCACAATGATTGCATCATCGCTCCAGCTCATGAGCTGCCGCGCTAACGGCTCAGGGTCATCGAGGGGATCGATTCCGGTAATCGCTTCAACCGCGACGCCGGGAGCCACCGTCGTGGCCAGTATCTCGGCGCTCTGGTGGGCGCGTATCTTGCCGCTGTGCATAATGCGCGTAACGGCGCGATCGGGATTTTTCAGAAACACCGCCAACCGTTCCACGTCGGCGCGTCCCGCAGCGCTGAGCGCTCGGTCCGGATCTACGTCTTTGGGTAGCGCATCGCCGTGCTGAACGAGGTAGCACCTCATCTCAACGGATGCTCAGAACATTATCCCGGGTTTCCTGGCGTTGGGGACGCCCAAAGTAATAACCCTGTCCCCAATCAATACCGAGCTCTTGCAGCAGGGCGCCAGTGGCCTGGTCTTCCACCCATTCGGCCACCGTGGTCACGTTTAGGTCCGCGGCAATGTCCCGGATACCTCGCAAGATGGCGCGCACCCGCGTTTCTCGCGACACCCGGCGCACGAGCTCGCCGTCAATCTTCACGTAGGACACCGGCAAGTCTGTGAGGTACTGAAACGAGGACTGGCCGCTGCCAAAATCATCAATCGCCAGGCGAATACCCTGATCCAAAAACGGACCCAGGATCTGTCGTACCTCGCGCGCGTTATTGAGAAACTCCCATTCGGTGATCTCCATGATGAGCGGAGTGGCCGATCGCTGTTGCCCGTTGCCATCGCTCGCCGCCGCCGAGACTGACTCCAGTACATCATCCACGAGCTCGGGGTGGCGTAACAAGTCCGATGACACGTTGATAAAACACGCACGCGGCTGTGCCAAAGATGACTGCCGTAACCAGCGTTCCACCGCGGCACGCATGATGTGACTGTCGATGCGCCGCAGCATGCGCAGCTGGCTGGCGGTCTGAACGAAGCTGCCCGCACTCAGCGAGCCGCCGTCCGGCAGTCGGATACGCGCTAGCGCCTCCTCGGCCACCACACGGCCGCTCCGGAGTTCCACTATCGATTGATAGACCGGGTGCAAGCGATCCGACTGCAGCGCCAAGTCGAGCTGACCCGCAATGGAAGACATTCCGCGCGCCTCGCGGCTGCTGCTGACAACACGGTTGCGGCCTCGGCGCTTGGCGCCGTACAGGGCCGCATCGGCACTCGTCAGAACAATATCGAGCCGGTCGCCCGCGTGAGGATAATGCGCAAGCCCGACACTGATGCTTATTGGAATTCGACGCCCATCGGCGTCAACGGGCGCTTCGGCCACGTGCTGGCGCACGCGTTCGGCAATCAACGCCCCCTGCTCGTCGTCCGAGTCCGGCAACAAGCACAAAAACTCATCACCACCCCAACGCCCCACCCAATCTCCTTCGCGCAAGCAACGCTGCGTAATTCCGGCAACAGTGGCGAGAACCTTGTCACCGGCACTATGGCCGTAGGTGTCGTTGACTCGCTTGAAACAGTCCACATCCAGCAACAGCATGCTGTAGGGACGACCGTGGCGCTGCGATTGCGCGTGTTCGCGTTCCAGGATTTTCTGCAAGGCGCCACGATTGAGCAACCCCGTCAGCGAGTCGATGGTCGCCAGATCGCGCAACTGTTTGCGCGCTGCCGCTTGCGCCAAGGCCACGCGCGCCAGTCGCGCAAAGGCCAGGAATGAATCCAGGCCGACGCGCTCAAAATAGCCCGGCTGATCCGCGTAGGCGACCAACAGGCCCTGCTCACCCGAATCCACTTTGCCGAAAGGCAGGCATACGCAGGTCTCGAGTTGATTCTCCAGCGCGCGCTCGCGTCCTGGAACGAGCATCGCGTCAGAACGGATATTCGCTATCACGGGGCGACTCGAGCTCAATTTATCCTGCCCTGGCGTAGCGTGCGTCCGCCGCCCACCGCCCCACCAGACCTCGTGGGCGCAGGCGCGGGCCGGGCCGACGGCATAGGTCGGGCGCGCCGTTACGTCGTCCAGCTCTCCAAAGTACATCGAGGCAAGCCGAATGCGCGGGGAGGCCGTGATGAGCCCGTCGCACGCGGATCGTAAAATCGCTTCGGGATCTTGGGCCTGCGCCAGGCTGGCGGAGGCGGATAACAGCGCGCGACTCAACGCGTCGCGTTCTTCAAGTAAGTCGACCGGTGGCCTCTTGCCTTGCACACCGGCACTCAGATTGCCCATCAAATCTACGCCTTCAATTATTATCGAGAATTATCGATCCGGCCGTCAGGGTCATGACCCGGCAACCGGAACACCAGCACTGCGTCAAAGCGACTGCGCGCACGTGGTGCTCGAGACGCACCTATCCTGCCTCCCCGCCCGAATGGCATAAACACCCCCGTGGGGAATCTCAAAACGAACCTTCCCGCCGCGGGGGGCCCAACCAACGACCACCCGTGTTTCCCTCATCGTATGTAACGCAATAAATCGCGAGATCTAATCTGCCCGAGGGATCCACCGTTGTTGGCCTTGTAGACAAAGCCATCCTATTCGCTTTTATTGCCGTCGATCCCAGCGACTGCAGTCACGCAGGACAGATATTCACGCTAGATTAATGAGCGCACCCGCGCTGTCAATGAGATTTAAAAAGTGTCAAATAAAACAGTGGCCTGAGCCGTCGGCCGAACGCGTGTTATGCACCCTTGGCGACGCATCGCTAGAAAGTTCCAACAAAATCAGATGCCTGCATCAGAAAACGGTGGCGTCTCCGGAACCCTTTGATGAAACGAACAAATTTCGCAGTCATGGCGTGAGCGATGGGCAGGGGCACCGACCCCATGCCTTCTTAAACCTTGACAACACCGATAAACTGCCTATACGCACTCGTCGTTTGTCGCGGCACCCATACGAGCGTATGCCTGATCAATCCTCGATCGCTCCTTCCATGTACGATGACGCGGCCGACCGCCGCCCGGCAAGGCCCGTCCGCATTGCGGTAAGCAGTTGCCTGCTCGGTAATCACGTTCGCTACGACGGGGGACACAAGCGCGATGAGTTCCTCGTCGATGTGCTTGCGCACGTGTGCGAGCTTGTGCCTGTGTGTCCGGAGGTTGCGATCGGCCTGGGCGTGCCGCGTCCGCCGATTCGATTGCTTGGCGATCTCATGCACCCGCACGCGCGGGGGGTCGAGAACAACGAACTCGATGTTACCGCAGCGCTCACACGCTACGCCGCGTACATGGCGCGCGAACTTCACGAGATCAGCGGTTATGTTTTCAAAAGCAAGTCACCCAGTTGCGGTATCCGGGGCGTGAAGGTTCATGTGCCCGGCATAAGGCCAGCAAGCACGGGGGTCGGGGTGTTCGCACGCAAGTTCATGACACTGCGACCGCTGCTGCCGGTCGAAGACGAGGTCCGGCTGGCGCGTCCGGGTCTTCGGGACTGTTTCATCGAGCGCGTATTCGCTTGCAGGCGCTGGCAAGATCTGGTTGCGTCAGGAATAACGCGTCCCAGACTGGCCAGGTTTCACGCCATGCACAAGCTCACTTTCATGGCACACGGCAGCACCCAACATCCACACCTGGAGCTGGCCGTCAACTCCCCGGGGCGGGCTTTGCCCGCGCTGATCCGTGTATATCAACGCGACTTTATGCGCATGTTGCAACAACGTGCCACTCGCCGGCGTCACGTGCGGGTTCTGAAGCATGTCACACGCCACCTGGTAACCCAACTGCAACTTGGTGACAGGGTGGAGCTGCGCGACGCGATCAACGCCTATGCGCTCGGGCGGTCCCCGCGATTTGTGCCGATTACGCTACTAAGGCATCACCTGCGCCATTTCCCCCATCCCGACCTAGTCGACCAGATCTACCTCAATCCACGCCCGGAGGAGTTGATGTTGTACCACCCGCGCGGGTGAGACGATCCAGGCGCTCGGGCTTGTGCTAGTTTCACTCCGTCTTTCTGGTACGATGTCGACCCGGCGCGTTATGTGTTCCACGTTCCTGCTGCGTGGATGACATTGGGTGAACTGAAACGCTAGTACGATGAATTCCAATCCGCGTACACCTTCACCATCTGCGGGACACCGCAAGGGCGTGGGCCTCGTGCTCATGCTTTTGGTAATTGCGGCCGTGGCAGGCGCCGTGTGGTATTTTTCGCGCCCCGAACCCGTGCCCGTAGTGCTGCAGAAAGTGGATCGCGGTCATGTCGAAGCGAGCGTCGCCAACACCCGAGCCGGTACTGTCGAAGCGTGTCAGCGTGCGCGCATCTCGCCGCCCATAGGCGGCCAGGTAGCGAAAATTCCTGTGCGCGAAGGCGATCGCGTCCGCGCCGGGCAGGTGCTACTGGGCCTGTGGAATGTCGATCTCGAGGCAAAGCTGAAGCTTGCACACAGCGAAGCCACTGCTGCGCGCGCGAGGGCGGACCAGGCTTGTGCCTTGGCCAACGCCCGCCAGCGCGAGGCCACGCGACTGCTCAAACTCCAGAAATCCAAGCTGGTTTCGGAGGACCGTGTGGATCGCGCGGTGGCGGATGCGGCGGCGGGTGAGGCCGCCTGTCGTGCGGCGCGGGCGACGGCGAAGGTCAATGTGGCGCGTGTCGCGGTTGCGCGTGCCGCGTTGGAGCGCACCGTACTGACGGCACCGTTTGGTGGAGTGGTGGCGGAGGTGAACGCGAAGCTTGGCGAGTACGTGACTCCCTCACCGCCCGGTATCCCGACACCACCGACCATTGACCTGATCGGCCAGCAGTGCCTGTACGTAACCGCGCCCATAGATGAAGTGGACGCACCGGCGATTCGACCCGGACAAAAGACGCGCATTACACTCGACGCGTTCGCGGCGCACCCTTTCCGAGGGCGCGTGCGGCGTGTTGCCCCTTACGTTCTGGATCGGGAAAAGCAGGCGCGAACCGTGGAGGTGGAGGCAGAGTTCACTGACGGAAACGAAACAAAAGACCTGCTCCCCGGATACAGCGCCGACATCGAGGTCATCCTCGACACCCACAAGGACGTATTGCGAGTGCCCACAGAAGCCGTGCTGGAAGGATATCGCGTACTGGTGTACCGCCCCGATAGCGGGCAGCTTGAAGAGCGCTCCTTCAAGCCGGGTCTGGCCAACTGGAAGTTCACGGAGATAGTCTCCGGGCTCGAGGAGGGTGAGCTCATCGTTGTGTCCGTCGAGCGTGAGGGCGTGGAAGCGGGCGCGCACGTGGTGCCCGATGAGAATGCCGGCGGCCGGTGATTCAGCTCAAGCAGATCTGTCGCGATTTTGAGGTTGGTGATCAGCAAGTCCATGCGTTGGACCACGTCAGCCTCGATATCGATCGCGGCGAGTATGTCGCGATTATGGGGCCTTCCGGTTCAGGCAAGTCCACCCTGCTCAACATCATCGGCCTGCTGGATCGCCCGAGTGCGGGTAGTTACATACTCGCTGGCGAAAACGTGACCACATTGCCCGATGCCGTTCAGTCCCGCATCCGGCGCGACAAGATTGGTTTCGTGTTCCAGTTCTTTCACCTGGTCCCGCGCCTGACGGCGGCCGAGAACACGGAGTTGCCGCTGGTACTCGCGGGCTTCCCTGCGGGCGAGCGCCGGGCACGCGTCGACCGCATTCTGGAGGCGGTCGGCCTGGCTGAGCGCAAAGACCACAAACCCGATCAACTCTCAGGCGGTCAGCGTCAACGTGTGGCGATCGCGCGTGCGACGATATTGGAACCTACCGTAATCCTCGCTGATGAGCCTACGGGTAATCTCGATCGCGCTTCCGGGCGCGAGGTGCTCGAGGTGTTGGAAAAACTGAATCGCAACAACATCACGCTCATCATCGTCACCCACGACCCCGATATTGCCGGCCGCGCGGCACGTCAGATTCACATCGTCGACGGCCGCATCGACAAGGACATTGCGACGAGGAGGGTACATGAGGGCGGCTGACGTGCTGCGATTCGCGGCGAAGGCACTGCAGGGATACTCGTTGCGCACCGCGCTCATGCTGGTGGCCATGGCGATCGGCGTCGCGGCTGTCGTGATCTTGACCTCGCTCGGTGAAGGGGCGAGACGTTTCGTGATTGGGGAATTCGCCTCGCTCGGCACGCATCTCCTTATCGTATTACCCGGGCGCTCGGAAACCACAGGCGCGGCACCGCCTTTGCTGGGCCAGACACCGCGGGATCTGACTATCGACGATGCGCTCGCGCTTACGCGCATCCGCAGCGTACGCCGGATCGCGCCGATTGCTGTCGGCACCGCGGCCGTGTCGTTCGGACGGCGCGATCGTGACTCCATTGTCGTCGGCTCGACGAGTGAGTTTCTGACCATTCGCCACCTGGAAATGGGACAGGGTCGGTTTCTACCGCCAGGGGATCCGCGACGTGCATCACCGGTGTGCGTGCTCGGTGGAAAAGTGCGCCAGGAGCTCTTTGGTCCAAAAAAGGCGCTGGGCGAGTGGGTGCGCATTGGCGACCGCCGCTTCCGTATCATTGGCGTACTCGCATCCGAGGGCAGAAGTATCGGCATCGATATGGAGGAAGTGGTAGTGATACCGGTGGCCTCCGCGCTGGCGTTGTTCAATACTGCATCGCTGTTCCGCATTCTTGTCGAGGCGCGGGTGCGAGAAGCCATTCCGCAGGCACGCCAGAACATCATCGACACGATCCGAACGCGCCACGATGGGGAAGATGACATCACGGTGATTACCCAAGACGCTGTGCTTGCAACCTTCGACCGAATCTTGCGTGCGCTGACGTTGACCGTGGCGGGCATAGCGGCCATCAGTCTCGCGGTCGCGGGCATCCTGATTATGAATGTCATGCTGGTGGCGGTGTCGCAGCGCACGGCAGAGATCGGCCTGCTCAAGGCGCTCGGCGCCTCTGCCCACACGATAACAGCGCTCTTTGTGACGGAAGCTGGCGTGCTGTCATTGGCCGGCGCGTTGCTTGGCTTCATGGCCGGCGAAGCTGGCAGCTGGATCATCGGTCGTGCGTATCCGGACTTCCCAGTCGGATCCCCATGGTGGGCCGTGGTCGCAGCGCTTACGGTGGCCTTAGTCACGGGTTTGGCTTTCAGCGTGCTGCCCGCGCGGCGCGCGGCGCGGCTCGATCCGGTACAGGCCCTGTCCAGGAGGTAATAATAACTTGCTAGGCGGTGACTTCATCCGGTTAACCGTCGGCGCGGTGCTCGCACACCGTCTACGGTCTACCTTGACCATGCTGGGTATCGCGATCGGGATCGCCGCCGTGGTGCTGTTGACCTCGATCGGGGAAGGCGTGCACAAGTATGTGCTTGCAGAGTTTACCCAGTTTGGAACGAACTTGATCGGCGTGAATCCAGGCCGCACGACCACGCACGGTGTGCCGGGCATGTTGCCCACGGTGCGGCCGTTAACCATCGAAGACGCCGAAGCGCTGCGGCGCGTCCACTACGTCATAGCCATCGTCCCCGTGATCCAGGGAAATGCCGAAGTGGAGGCGCGACGCAAACGCAGGCGCACTACCATCAACGGAATCGGCCCGGACTTTCCGAAGGTTTTTCGTTTCAATGTTGCCGCCGGGCGTTTCCTGCCCCCGGACGATCCGCGCGCGGCGCGCGCGTTCGCGGTCCTCGGCACCAAGCTCAGGGAGGAGCTCTTCGGCACTGCCAATCCGCTGGGCGAGCGCATCCGCGTTGGCGGCCACAGTTACAGGGTCATCGGCGTGATGGAGCCCAAGGGGAATATACTCGGCTGGGATGTCGACGATACGGTCTATATCCCTACGGCGAGGGCGCTGGAGCTGTTCAATCGCGACAGCTTGTTCGAGATCGACGTGCTCTATGCGCCCGGCGCGCCGACAGCGGAAGTCGTTAGTGGTATTCGGCGCGTACTCACGGGGCGCCATGGACGCGAGGATTTCACCATCACCACGCAACAGCAGATGCTCGAGGTCCTGGGCTCCATATTAAACATTCTTACATTTGCTGTCGCCGCCCTGGGCGGGATCTCGCTGCTCGTGGGCGGCGTCGGCATTCTGACCATCATGATTATCGCCGTAAACGAACGTGTATCGGAGATCGGTTTACTGCGCGCCCTCGGAGCAGGTCGCCGTCAGATTCTCGTGCTGTTCCTCGGCGAAGCCATAGTCCTGGCAACACTCGGTGGCCTCGTTGGGCTCATCCTCGGAATAGGTGGTGCCGAGATTTTGCAGCTCGCGGTCCCGGACCTGCCGGTGCACACGCCGTGGGTCTACGTGACGCTGGCAGCCTGTCTTGCCGTGCTGATCGGTCTGGCGGCAGGTGTCTTTCCCGCGCGCCGGGCGGCGTGGCTCGACCCCGTGGAGGCCTTACGCAGGGAGTAGCCAAGTCGACCTTGGGCAGTAACGCTGATATGCATCCCCCACCCAAGACCTTATCGGCCGGCGTCATAATTACGCGTGACGAAGCCGGGAAGACCGTCTATCTGCTCTTGCGGGCCTATGGCTACTGGGACTTTCCCAAGGGTGTCGTGGAACCGGGTGAAGACCCGCTCGACACCGCGATACGCGAGGTGGCGGAGGAAACGACACTCACGGACCTCGATTTCCGTTGGGGCCACGAGTTTCGAGAAACGCCGCCCTATGGCCGCGGCAAGGTCGCACGCTATTACCTCGCCAAGAGCCGCGAAGGCAGCGTGTCGCTGCCGGTGAGTGCCGAGCTCGGCCGCCCGGAGCATGACGAGTACCGCTGGCTCGGGTACCGCCAGGCGCGCAAGCTGCTCGCGGCACGCGTGCAGCCTATTCTCGACTGGGTACATGAGCTCGTCACCTCATCAAGTTCCCGTAACCAATGCTGAGAACGCGGTGGTGCGGAGTTCGCAAAGAAATTCGCGCTAAATGCTATCAGTACCTTTATGCCGTCACGCGATTGGGACTTTTCCAGGGCCGAGCCCATAATGCGAATACCACTGCCAGGGTCACCTTTTCCTATGATCGCAATCTGGCGTAACATGGCTTTCCCTGATGTGATGCAGCCCCTATGAGTATACGGTGCCCTGAGCTAAGTCGGTTCGCAGGCGTCTCATGCTTATGGCTCGGTGGGAATTCGGAATCGAAAGGTTGCTAGGAAAAAGGAGGGTGGTGATGCGACTTCCAATATTTTGGATCACTCTACTTGGGTGTGCTCTTTCTCTTCCCGCGCACGCGGCCAAGGTGGCCGGCGTTAAAGTTGACGAGACGGCACAGCTGAGCGCCGGGGGGCCACAGCTCGTGCTGAATGGCGTGGGTATCCGCAAGAAATTCTTCGTCAAGGTGTACGTGGGTGCGCTTTATCTTCCGAAGAAAGTGACCAGCGTGGATGCCGTGTTGAACGAAACAGGTCCGAAGCGCGTGCTGATGCATTTCCTTTACAAGAAGGTCGAAGGCTACAAGCTGGCAGACGGCTGGACCGAGGGTTTCGAAAACAATTCGAAATCCGAGATGGGCAAGCTAAAGGCCCGGCTCGATGACTTCAACAAGCTGTTCACGGACGTGAAGAAGGGCGACGTGATCCTGCTCGACTATCTCCCGGGACAAGGCACGCGTGTGACAATCAAGGGGCAGGAAAAGGGCACCATCCCCGGCGCGGATTTCAACCGCGCCTTATTGAACGTATGGCTCGGCCCCAAGCCGGCGGACTCCGGCCTAAAGAAGGCGATGTTGGGCGGGTGAGGTAACATCGATATTGCCTGTGCGCGACGCCCGCTCACCAGTCGAATGACGGCCTTCGGTCGAGGCTGTGTGAAAACACTGAATTTTCTCTTAGCGCCAAGAATTTTTCCCACTTCGCTTTTGACAGCAGCCCAGCGACAGTGCCTGGTTGGATGACATGTTAGTTTTGGGCAAGTAGTGATAGTGAACTCCCACCTGGAAAAAT
>JBHHZP010000038.1:0-27097 GCA_046758085.1 Acidiferrobacterales bacterium | reverse complement strand
GCTAGGTCTACAGCTACTCCGTGACAGGTTAATCGGCCGCGCCAATAGGAGCGATATGGAAATGGCACGCTATGTGATTAATATGATGCAGCTCGAGCGTAAGCTCGCGAGGAATACCGCTATGCTCGCAGCCATTCGCGAAAGATTGCAATCATTCGCCGAGCAGATGCCAGCCTTTACCACCGGCACGGGCATCGATGATGAGGTGCCGTCAACATTGGTGGCAAAACTGGCAGAGCTCTATGGCATGACCCTCAGCACCTTGACCCCGAGGATCATGGTGAGCGGAGAACAAGGTTACCTGGCCAACCCGACCATTGTCGACAAGGTGCGTGCAGCCCTACTTGCGGGCACACGCTCAGCTTATCTTTGGCGGCAACTCGGCGGCCAGCGCTGGCAGCTTCTGCTGGGGAAGAATGCGATTGCGCGCGAGGCGGTGCGCATTCTGGAACAAGTTAACAGCGGCGATACGGCAGAAGTGGATGCTGATCACGGTGAACCCCGCGGGGAGTAGGGTGGAGCACACCGGCCGTTTCACGATCGAAGCTTCTCCTTCAGGATCTCGTTGACTTGTTTCGGGTTTGCTTTCCCGCTCGTTGCCTTCATAACCTGACCTACAAAATAACCGAACACTTTTTGCTCGCCGCTAGCATATTGCTCGACCTGCATCGGGTTGGCGGCCAGCACTTCATCTACGATCTTTTCGATTGCGCTCACGTCCGTAATCTGTTTCAGCCCGCGCTTTTCAATAACTGCATCAGCGTCGCCTTCCCCGTTCCACATGGCATCTAACACTTCCTTCGCGATCTTGCCTGATATGGTGCTATCGGCAATTCGCTTGATCAATCCTGCAAGCGCGGTCGATGATACTGCGGAGTCCGCAATTTCGCGGTTGTCCCTATTCAAATAGCCCGAGAGCTCCCCGGTTACCCAGTTGGCGACAAGCTTTGGATCGGCTCCCGACGCACGGACTGCGTCCTCGTAGAAGTCAGCCATTTCACGCGTTGTGGTCAACACCGCGGCATCGTAGGCATTGAGGCCGTACTGGCTTATGAATCGATCGCGCTTGGCACTGGGAAGCTCTGGGAGGGTTTGTTTCACCGCCTCCACAAAGGCCTCATCGAGCTCGAGCGGCGGCAAGTCCGGGTCTGGAAAGTAGCGGTAGTCGTGCGCCTCCTCCTTGCCGCGCATAGGTCGCGTCTCGTCCTTGCCGGGATCATACAGCCGTGTTTCCTGCACCACCGTACCGTCGCTTTCGAGCACGTCGATCTGGCGCTCGATCTCGAACTCGATGGCTTTCTCGACGAACTTGAACGAGTTGATATTCTTGAGCTCACTGCGGGTACCGAGCTCTGTTTGGCCTCTGGGCCGCACCGAGACGTTAGCGTCACAGCGAAACGAACCCTCCTGCATGTTGCCATCACAGATCTGCAAATACCTGACCAGCGCATGCAGCTTCTTGAGATAGGACACCGCCTCCTGCGCCGAGCGCATGTCCGGCTCGGAGACGATCTCTAACAAGGGCGTGCCCGCTCGGTTGAGATCAATCCCGGTCAAGCCATGAAAATCCTCATGCAAGGATTTGCCCGCATCTTCTTCCAGGTGTGCGCGGGTGATGCCGATTGTTTTTGTCGCGCCATCACACTCGATGTCGATGTGCCCACGGCTGACGATGGGCAGTTCGTACTGGCTGATCTGATAGCCCTTTGGCAGATCCGGGTAAAAGTAATTCTTGCGCGCAAATACCGACCGATGATTGATCTGGGCGCCGATAGCGAGTCCGAACTTTACCGCCATGCGCGCAGCCTCTTTGTTCATCACCGGCAGCACGCCTGGCAACGCGATGTCGACCGCGCAGGCCTGTGTGTTGGGCTCGGCACCATACCTGGTCGATGCACCGGAGAAGATCTTGCTCTGGGTCAGAAGCTGGATATGAACCTCAAGCCCTATTATCGGTTCCCATTTCATGTCAGTTGCGAGTAGCGAGTAGCTAGTTTCGAGTAGTCGGCAAGAGGCGAGTTTTCCTCGCTACAAGCTACTCGCCACTAGCCACTGAAGTTAATCAAATCCCTTTGGGACTCGCTTGTGCCAGTCCGTGGCCTGCTGGTAACGATGCGCCACATTGAGAACCCGCCCCTCATCAAAGTACTGGCCGATAATTTGTAGCCCGATCGGGTGGCCGGCGCTGTCGAAACCGGCCGGTACCGACACCCCGGGTAGCCCCGCCAGGTTGACCGGTATAGTGTAGATATCGTTTAAGTACATAGCTACGGGATCGTCCACCTTCGCGCCGATCGCAAAGGCCGTGGTCGGGGTCGTCGGCCCTGCAATCACATCACACGACTCGAAAGCACGTCTGAAGTCCTCTGCGATGAGCCGCCGCAGCTTCAGTGCCTGCAGGTAATAGGCATCGTAGTAACCCGCGGATAAGGCATAGGTGCCAATAAGGATGCGGCGCTTGACCTCGTTACCAAACCCCTGTGAGCGCGTCTTTTTGTACATGTCGGTGAGATCAGTATATGCCGACGCCCGGTAGCCATAACGCACGCCATCGTAGCGGGCCAGATTTGAAGAGGCCTCGGCCGGTGCCAGCACGTAGTAGCACGGGACGGCCAGGCTGCAGTTGGGCATGTTGATGTCGACGACTTCGCAACCGAGCCTTTTGTAGTCGTCGATCGCCGCTTCCACCGCGCGTCCAACCTCTGCACCCAAACCCTCGCCGAAGAACTCCTTGGGTAACCCGATCGTGACGCCTTTGATCTCATAATCCAGCTGAGCGCTGTAATCCGGCACCGGGCGATCAACCGAGGTCGAATCGCGCGGGTCAAATCCAGCCATGACATTCAACAATGCGGCGGCATCCTCCGCGCTGGGCGTCAGAATGCCGCCTTGATCAAGGGAGGAGGCGAACGCGATCATGCCGTAACGTGACACGCGCCCGTAGCTCGGTTTGAGTCCGGTTATGCCGCAGAACGCTGCGGGTTGCCGAATCGAGCCCCCGGTATCGGTTCCGGTCGCAGCGGGCGCCAGCCTTGCGGCGACCACGGCGGCCGATCCGCCCGAGCTCCCACCGGGGACCGCGTCGCGGTCCCAGGGGTTACGCACTGGTCCGAAGTACGAGTTCTCGGTCGATGAACCCATGGCGAACTCGTCCATATTGGTCTTTCCCAGGATTACGGCACCCGCGGCATTAAAGCGCTCGATCACGGTGGCATCATAGGGCGCCACGAAGTCCGCCAGGATCTTGGACCCGCACGTGGTGGGCATGCCGTCAGTGCAGAATATGTCCTTGTGCGCCAGTGGGATCCCTGTCAGCGGGCCAGCCTTGCCGCTGGCGATTCGTTCATCGGCGCTGCGCGCTTGTGCCAGCGCCCGTTCTCGATCGACGTTAATAAAGGCGTTGAGCTCGCCGTGGCGTTCTATGCGCTCGAGATAGCGCCGGGTCAGCTCCACGCTGGACACCTCCTTGGCTCGAAGGGCCGCGGATAGCTTTACAATCGAGCGCTCTGAAGACATGGCTACGGGCTCGCTAGGCGCCAGGCATGGTGCCGGCCGGGCAAGCACTTGCCCCACAACACGCGTGCTGGCCGCTGCTGAGAATCGTCATCGGCGCAACGCCGCTGCTACTCGACGACCTTGGGAACCAGGTACAGGCCGCAATCTGTCGCCGGGGCATGACGTTGAAACTTCTCACGCGCGTCTACCTCCGTTACACGGTCCTCGCGCAGGCGCAGGCCGGCCTCCTGCGGGTGGGCCATGGGCGTCACACCGATCGTATCCACCGCATTCATCTGCTCGATCAGCCCCAGGATCCGGGACAGGCTGGCGGCAAAGGCCTTGGCTTCCTGCTCATCTACTTGCAATCGCGCCAGATGAGCTATCTTTTCTACATCAGCTCGGCTAAGGGCCATTTCGGGTTTCGTGCTCCGATTCGAAGGATGCGGCAAACTATCATATTCATGAATCTGGTTGAACCCACCTTTCCCCGTTGATACATTTAAATCATTCTCTACTAACAATACTCTTTAGGCGTTAGCGCCTGAGTGCGACCTATGTTTCGAAGCTTGCGCGGCCTGTTCTCCAGCGACCTGGCCATAGACCTTGGTACCGCGAACACGTTGGTGTACGTGCGTGACAAAGGAATTGTCCTTGACGAACCCTCGGTCGTGGCGATTCGCCATGATCCTGGTCCACGTAATAACCGCAGCATACTGGCTATAGGCGATCAGGCGAAACGCATGCTGGGTCGCACACCAGGTAACATTCAGGCTATAAGGCCCATGAAGGACGGGGTAATCGCCGATTTCACGGTTACAGGGGAGATGCTCAAGTACTTCATACGGCGGGTACACGAGCATCGTCTGTTTCAGCCCAGTCCGCGCATTGTCATCTGTGTGCCCTGTGGCTCGACCCAGGTCGAGCGTCGCGCCATCCGCGAGTCCGCCATGTCAGCCGGCGCCCGTGAGGTGTATCTAATAGAAGAGCCGATGGCGGCCGCTATTGGTGCCGACCTGCCCATTGTTGATCCCACGGGATCGATGGTGCTGGACATTGGTGGTGGTACCACCGAGGTGGGGGTTATCTCCCTCGGCGGCATCGTTTATGCCCACTCGTTGCGCATGGCCGGCGATAAGATGGATGAGGCCATCATCAGCTACATCCGCCGTACGTACGGGCTATTGATCGGAGAGGCCACCGCCGAACGAATCAAGCGCGAGATCGGCACCGGCTGGCACCAAAGCGAGCTCCGGCATATGCAAATCAAGGGACGGCACATCGCCGACGGGGTGCCACGAAGCCAGGACATTGACAGCCGGGAGGTGCACTCGGCGCTCAGCGAATCTCTAGGCGGCATTGTGGTAGCGATAAAGACCGCCCTCGAAAAGACACCGCCGGAGCTGGGAGCCGACGTCGCGGAAAAGGGTATCGTGGTCGCGGGTGGCGGTGCGCTGCTGCGCGACATAGATCGCATGTTAGCGGCAGAAACCGGCCTGCCCATAATTATCACCGATGATCCGTTGACGTGTGTGGTCCGGGGCTGCGGCCGGGCGTTGCAGGAGGCCGAAACCCTGGGTGATGTGTTTCTCCAGGAATAGTTGTCTGACCTCTCCATGAGCACCCTGTTGGGCCGCAGACCTTCGAGCCTGACCCGGCTCGTTTTTGTGATTGTGTTGTCGGTGGTGTTGATGGTTCTCGACCATCAAGCTCAGCATTTGCTAAGGATACGTGCAGCGCTATCGGTGCTGATCTACCCGATACAGGTTATCGCCGCAGTGCCGGTGCGTGCCAGTGCGTGGGTCGCGGAGCGATTCGACAGCGAGCGTACGCTGCGACAAAATAATGAACGCCTACAGGCCGAACGCCTGGCCCACCTGGCGAGATTACAAAAGCTTGAGGCGCTCGAGGCCGAAAATAAGCGCCTGCGTGACCTGCTCGGGTCCGCCGCGCGCGTAGCCGATCGCGCGGTCGTGGCAGAGCTCGTCGAGGTAAGCCTGGAGCCGTTTACACGCAAGATCGTCGTAGCCAAGGGCAGCCGTGACGCGGTCTACCTGGGACAACCGGTGATCGACGCCTACGGTATCATCGGCCAGGTTACCGAAGTCGGCACCTATGCGAGCAAGGCGACGCTGATCACGGACCCGGGTCATGCAATTCCTGTGCTGGTAAACCGCAATGGTCTGCGAACCATCATATTCGGTACCGGTGCACCGGACCGTGTGAATGTACCCTATCTGACGGCGACCACAGACATCCGCGAGGGCGATTTGCTGGTTAGCTCAGGCATGGGCGGGCGCTTCCCGCCCGGGTACCCGGTGGCCCAGGTGATAGAGGTCGTGAAGGATCTGAACGAGGCCTTTTTGAAGATCAGCGCCAAGCCGATGGCGCGCCTGAACTATGGCAAGGAAGTCCTGCTCATCTGGCCCGGAGAGCGGCAGACTGCGAGCGCGAGCCCGAGATGAGGGTCAGCACCGCACCGTATGGTGGTTTGATCATTACACTCACCTTTGTGGTCGGGTTCCTGCTGTCTATGCTGCCAGGGCCCGACTGGGCGGAGCGTTTTCGCCCTGACTGGGTAGGATTGGTGTTGATTTACTGGTGCATAGCCGCCCCGAATCGTGTCGGCGTCGTTTCAGGTTGGGTGGCCGGCCTGATCCTGGACATCCTGTACGGCTCGCTCCTGGGACAGCATGCGCTCGCCACGGCAATCATTGCCTACATTGCCCACCGGTGGCACCTGCAAATACGCATGTTTCCGCCATGGCAACAGGCCGCAACCGTATTGATGCTATTGGTATTGGACCAGCTGCTCGTATTATGGGTCAAAGGCGTAATCGGACAGGCAACAACTTTTTGGCCGAACTGGACCGCGAGCGTCGTGGGCACGGTCATTTGGCCTTTGGTGTTCGTTATTCTCAGGGATGTGCGCCGGCGTGCACAGATAAATTAGCTCATGCTGGACATACCGCTTAAAGACTATTTCCGGGAAACACGGCTTTTCGACTCACGGCTATCGATAGCCGCCGTCATCGTTCTGCTTCTTACGCTGGCGCTGCTCGCCAGGCTCGTCTACCTGCAAGTCATTAGCTATCGCCATTACGCCACGCTCTCCCAAGAGAACCGCATTCGGCCGTGGCCGATACCGCCCGTGCGCGGCCGGATCCTCGATCGTAACGGCATTGTCTTAGCCGAGAATCTGCCGGTGTATACGCTGGAGATCACGCCAGAGCAAGTTGAGGATATGGATGAGCTGTTGCAGCGGCTAGGCGAGTTCGTACAGCTCGACGCCAGTGATATTCGAAACTTCAAGAAACAGCTGCGTAAGCGCCCTCGTTTTGAAAGTCTCGTCCTGCGCACCCGCCTCAATGATCAGGAGGCGGCACGCATCGCGGTCAACCGCTCCCAGCTGCACGGCGTCGAGTTACAGGCACGACTACAGCGGTACTATCCGCTAGGCGGGCTGGCGGTACATGCCATTGGCTATGTGGGCCGCATTGACGAGCAGGAGTCTTCCGGCATCGACCGCTCGGCCTATCGCGGCACCCAGCATATCGGCAAGCTTGGCGTGGAAGGACGGTACGAGGGTTTATTGCTGGGACAGGTCGGGGTTGAGAAGGTCGAAACCAACGCGCTTGGGCGAACCCTGCGTGCCGTAGAGCGCATTGCGCCTAGGGCGGGGCAGAATCTCTACGTCAATCTTGACGCAAAGCTGCAGGCCACCGCCGAGGCCGCCCTGGAGGGGCGCCGTGGTGCGGTCGTTGCATTAGACCCCAAGACCGGTGGGGTGCTCGTATTCGCGAGCACACCCGTTTACGACCCTAATCCGTTTGTCAACGGGATCGATTCGGAATCCTACCGCATCCTTCTCGAGGACCCGGACAAGCCGCTAATCAACCGCGTAATCGACGGCCAGTATGCCCCGGGATCGACGATCAAACCGTTCCTCGCGCTGGGCGCGTTGGAGTCGCCGGGATTCGATCCCACCGCAACCATCATCTGCCGGGGCGCGTTCAAGCTCCCCGGGTCAAGGCGCCGCTTTCGTGACTGGAAGAAGTACGGCCATGGGGAGATGGATTTGCCTAACGCGGTCGAGCAGTCCTGCGATGTGTACTTTTACACGCTCGCAGCAAAGCTTGGAATTGACTATATGCACGAGTTTCTCACCAGGCTTGGTTTTGGTACGCGCACGGGTATCGACCTCATTGGTGAATCCCCGGGGTTGGTGCCCTCAAGGCAGTGGAAGCGGGCCCGCGGTGAGGCCTGGTACCCCGGTGATACTGTCGTCACGGGAATCGGCCAAGGTGCACTGCTTGTAACGCCGCTGCAGCTTGCATCGGCCGTTAGCGCGCTGGCCAACCGGGGGCGCTGGTTCAAACCACGCATGTTGCGGGCAATTGAAGACCCCAAAACTAAGACGCGGCGCGAGGTCGTCCCTGAACTTGCCGGAAATATTGCCGTTGCCGAGCAGGAGCATTGGGAAACACTCGTGACAAGCATGATCGATGTGGTACACGGCGAGAAGGGTACGGCCCGAAGAATCGGCTGGAATGCGCCTTATACCATAGCCGGCAAGACCGGGACCGCGCAGGTTAAGGGAGTAGGCCAAAATGAGGTCTACGATGCGGAGCAGACGCCCGAACGCCTGCGAGATCACGCCTTGTTTATTGCCTTTGCGCCGGCGGAGGATCCACGGATTGCTATCGCCGTAATCGTTGAAAATGGCGGGCACGGCAGCTCGGCGGCCGCACCCATCGCGCGCAAGGTAATGGACCAGTATCTGCTAGCCGGCAATCCAGACAAATCCAAAACCGTGTCCAAGCCCGCCCATCGGCCGCCTTCCGGATGAGTAAAGCCATTTTGGGCCGGGCATCTAGTAGACTTACTCTAGGACTATGAACTTTCTGGAGCGACTGCATCTCGACAAGCCTTTTTTTTACGGGCTGCTGGCGCTCGCTCTGCTCAGTATCGTCGTTCTCTACAGCGCGAGCGCCGGTGAGGCGAGGCTCGCGCTGGGGCAGGCGGTGCGCCTGGTTATCGGTTTTGCGATCATGCTGTTGGTGGCCCAGATACCTCCTGAAACCCTCGCGCGCTGGTCGCCGTATATTTATGTCATGGGACTGCTGCTGCTGGTCATCGTGCTGGTCGTGGGCGCAACTGGCAAAGGCGCGCAACGCTGGCTCAACCTCGGCACGTTGAATTTTCAGCCGTCCGAGATCATGAAGATCGGACTGCCTATGGTGCTCGCCTACTACTTCTCGAGACGCTCATTGCCGCCGCGCCACACTAGCATCGCCGTGGCCACGGTGCTGGTGTTGATCCCGACCTTGCTCATCGCCCGGCAGCCTGATCTAGGCACGGCCCTACTCGTCATGACGTCCGGTCTGGTGGTGCTGTTTCTTGCGGGCATGACGTGGCGCTCGATCGTTGTGTTACTGGGTTTGTCAGGAGCGTCAATTCCGCTCCTATGGGCCTACCTGCACGATTACCAAAAGCAGCGAATTCTCACGCTGTTCAGCCCGGAAACCGACCCCCTCGGCACGGGCTATCATATTATTCAGTCAATGATCGCGGTGGGCTCCGGGGGATTGTACGGCAAGGGATGGTTCAACAGCACTCAAACTCAGCTGCAATATCTGCCGGAAAGTTCCACTGATTTTGTGTTTGCGGTCTTCGCCGAGGAGTTTGGTCTGATCGGCATTTTTATCATCTTCGCGGCCTATCTATTTGTGGTCCTTCGTGGTCTTGCGATCGCATTTTACGCGCAGGACTCCTACGCGCGGTTACTGGCCGGTAGCTTGACCCTGACTTTCTTTGTGTACTTTTTCGTAAACATTGGCATGGTCACCGGCATTCTGCCGGTAGTCGGAGTGCCGTTGCCTATCATCAGCTACGGCGGCAGCTCGCTGGTAACGCTGATGGCGGCGTTTGGCATCCTGATGAGCATCCAAACCCATCGTAAAATCGTACACGCCTAGAATGATGCTGAAGAAGTCCGCACCTGGCTTTCTAAACTCCCAGGGGTCGTACAGGCGTGTACTGTGTGCAAAGCCGGGAATACGAAGCAAGAAGTATGTTGCCTCCGCGCGTCGCTTTAGACCACTGTTCAACGTAGATTTTCAGCGCCTTGCGAGCTCTGCCCCGCACAAGCAACCTAGCGCTCCCGTGCTTGTCTTGAGCCTCGTGCTCATGGTGGCGCTGCCCGTGACGGCCTTTGCTGTTAGCCTCGACGCACACCCCGAGCTTCAGAGTTTCATCCAGGCCATGGTCGCCAATCACGGGTTTTCCGAGCGCAAGCTCAACAACTGGTTCACACAGACGAATATCCAGCAGGACATTATCCGCGCCGTTAACACACCGAAGGAGGCCTTGCCCTGGTACGAATATCGAAAGTTGTTTGTTACGAAACCGAGCGCCAACCGCGGGCAACGTTTCTGGAAAAACAACGCCAATGCCTTGTCCATGGCACAGCGCGAGTATGGCGTGGATCCTGCCACGATTGTCGCGATTATCGGAGTGGAGACCCAGTACGGCCGTAACACCGGACGGTACCGCGTATTGGATGCATTGACCACACTCACATTGAAGCACCCGCCGCGACGCAAGTTCTTCCGCGGTGAGTTGGAAGCCTTTTTGCTGCTAACGAGGGAGCTACAGACGAACCCGCTGAAACTGCGTGGATCTTATGCCGGCGCCATGGGAATACCACAGTTCATCCCTAGCAGCTATCGCCAGTATGCGATTGACTTTAACGGCGATGGCCGACGCGACATCATAGGAAACGTTACAGACGCGATAGGCAGTGTGGCGAATTTTCTCAAGGTACACGGTTGGCAAAAGGGAGGCGCGGTTATTGAGAGACTGGAGCTTGAGGAAGAGCTTGTTGTATGGCTGGAGAAAATCAAGAGCTCTCCGATGCCCCCGCTGCAATATTTGCTGGGGTACGGCATGCTGCCGGTACAGTACAACGATGGCGACCCATCAGCGGCATTAATCCGGCTGGAGGGCGAGTCCGGTCCACTATACCACCTGGGGTATAATAATTTTTATGTCATTACCCGCTATAATCGCAGTCGCAACTATGCGATGGCGGTGTTCAATTTGAGCGAGTGGATCCGCCGCATGTATAAAGCGAGGTAAGCATGAATAAGGTCCTGCCGCTGATCCTGGCCGCGTTCGTTTTGACTGCCTGCAGCGGTCTGCCCCGAAAGGGGGGATATTACCAGGACGATGGTCCACCCAGGCGCTCGCGTGTCGATGTGGCAAGCATTCCGGATGCCGTGCCGCGCGCCGAGCCACTGAGCCAGTCCGGCAATCAACCCTATACCGTGAATGGCAGCACCTACTATCCGCTCCAGGTTGTGACCGGCTATCGCGAGCGAGGCGTGGCATCGTGGTACGGCAAAAAGTTTCACGGCAGACGCACCTCGAGCGGCGAGCCTTACGATATGTACGCGATGACGGCTGCGCACAAGACACTACCGCTGCCATCGTACGTGCAAGTCCATAACCTGAAAAACGGGCGCTCGGTAATCGTACGTGTGAACGATCGCGGGCCCTTCCTGCATAACCGACTGATCGATCTGTCCTATGCCGCAGCCACGCGCCTGGGTATTGTCAGTACCGGCACGGGCCTGGTAGAGATTCAAGTGGTCGGCCCGCAAAGCACGGCTAGCGGCATGCGTACATCGCCCGCTCTGCAACCCGATACTGTCCAAACCGAGAAGGCGGCACCGCCACCGCAATTGTATTTACAGGTCGGTGCCTTCACGAGCTGGGCCAATGCCGTTAGCCTGCGTGCGCGGCTGGCAGACGCGCAACTTGGGCCGGTCAAGATCTACAGCGAACTGCAGGACGAGATTCGCATCTACCGCGTGCGCATCGGGCCCATTGACAGCGTTGAGGAAAGCGATCAATTGGTTCACCGGGCCGCCGCGCGTGGTATATACGATGCCCACATCGTAATCGACACTGCCACGGACGGCGATGCTGGATCGCGTCGGGAACAGGCGATCGAGTAGCCCCACCGTCGCGACCCGCAGCACCGGGGTAGACCCGGTGGCGAGCGGCACGTAAGCTAGCGGGTCATGTTGAACCCCCAACCCCAGAGCACCGAGTACTATGACCGCCACGAAACCGCAACAGCACAACAAGGGCCCGGCCAGGGAGGACAGCGCTGGATCGCGCCGGCAGCAGGCGATCGACATCGCGGCCATGGGCACGGTTTATCTCAACGGCGAGTTCGTTGCCGCGGAGACTGCGTCGATCTCTCCTATGGACCGGGGTTTTATCTTCGGTGACGGCATCTACGAGGTAGTACCGGTATTCGGTGGCCGCTTGTTCCGCCTGGGGCAACATCTGCAACGTCTGCGCAACAGCCTGGGCGCAATCGGACTGGAAAACCCGTTGACCGACTCGCAATGGGCAGGCGTGTTGCAGCGACTGGTCGATGATGCCGGCACCGATGATCAGTATGCGTACCTGCAGGTTACGCGCGGTGTAGCGCGTAGAAACCACGCCTTTCCCGACAACGCACGCCCGACGGTGTTTGCCTATGCGCAGCGAATGAACTATGCCACGGCGACATCCGCTGCGACCGGAATTGCCGTGATTACGGCCGAGGACATCCGTTGGCGGCGCTGCGATATCAAGTCTACGGCACTACTGGCGGCCGTAATGTTGCGCCAGCAGGCGGCCGAGAGCGGTGCAGAGGAGACGATTCTCGTGCGCGACGGCGTCGTTACCGAGGGCGCCGCCAGCAATGTCTTTCTCGTGCGCGACGATACCGTGGTGACGCCGCCGAAGGGGCCGCTCATCCTAGCGGGCATCACCCGCGGTCTGGTTCTCGAGTTGGCGCAGCAGCATGACGTCCCGTCGATCGAACGCGCCGTAAAAGAGAGCGAGCTGGCGACGGCGGACGAGATCTGGATCGCCAGCTCTACCAACGAGATCAAGCCGGTGATCCGTATTGACGGGGCGACCGTGGGGGGTGGTGAGCCGGGGCCAGTATTCGCGCGCATGTACCAACATTACCAGGGTTATAAACGCGCGTTTAGTGAGGGCCGCGTAGATTAACATCGAGCCGCCGCTCGCGCAGCGACGCCTGCGCGTGCCTTGATATTACCGTCACAGCACTTTCGTCGGTGGCTGCCCGGCGGACCCATGGATAAAAACTCCCACGTCGTAGTAAGAAAGCTCGGAGAGGTTGACTACGAAACTGCCTGGCACGCCATGCAGGCATTTTGCGCGCGGCGCCACAACCTTACCCCCGATGAGATCTGGCTGTTGCAGCATCCGCCCGTCTATACCAGCGGCCTGCGGGGCCGGCGCAAGGAATATGCTAATCCCCATAACGTCCCGTTTGTACATAGCGACCGTGGCGGTGACATGACCTATCATGGGCCGGGACAGTTGCTGGCTTATGTCCTTATGGACCTGGCACGTCGTGCCTGGGGCATCAAGCAACTAGTTCACGGCCTCGAGCAGGCGGTGATCGACCTGCTCGAGGCACACGGCATCCAGTCCCAGCGGCGCGCAGGCGCACCGGGTGTTTATGTGATGAACAAGAAAATCGCTGCACTGGGTCTACGCGTGCGCCGGGGCATGAGCTACCACGGGCTCGCGCTAAATGTAGATATGGATTTGGCGCCGTTCGATGCCATCGATCCATGCGGTTACTCCGACCTGGAGGTCACACAACTCGCCGACCTTGAAATACGTGGCGACGTGGCACGCGCGGGGGAAATGCTTATACCCTACCTTACGCGAGATCTTGGCTACAATTCATTTGAGGCCGAGGTAGATTCGCTATTCGCGCATACGCCATCAAGCAGCGATGCCTGACCACGAAGTTAGCCTGTGCGCGCCGACTTTTCGACGCGCATGGGCACGACTGCGGCTGATTACCCCGGCCTATCAAAATTGTCTGCCTGCTACGAGCAAATCTACTGATGGGATGGTCGCGAAATTTTCCGGTCTTGCGCGTTCCCTCACCGGGCCCCGAACGCCGGGGACTGTGCCATCGTGAGCCTGACTGACTGGGAGCACGTACTGGCGCCTTTCCTGCTCCCCCCGGGAGGTCTGATCATAATGGCCGCCTTGGGGTTCGCCATCTACTCCAAATGGCGGGCCGCGGCATTAATCATCATCGGCTTGAGCCTGGCGTTGCTGCTCGGCTTGAGTGTGCCGCTCACCGCTCGCGAGCTCGTGGTGCCGCTGGAGGCATTCGCCCAACCGCTCTACGCTGATCGCATCGATGAGCTAGGCGAGAAAACCCAAGCGATTGTGGTACTGGGCGGTGGTCGCTATGCGGACGCACCGGAGTACGGTTCGGACACCGTCAATCGTTTCACGCTCGAGCGCCTACGCTATGCGGCGCGCCTGCAAAGGAAGACTGGGCTGCCGATCCTGGTCAGCGGCGGGGCGGTGCGCACCGGGCGCCTACCGGAGGCCGAGCTTATGACAACCGTGTTACGCAATGAATACAGGATCACACCGCGATGGCGCGAGTCTCGCTCCCGTACCACACTGCACAATGCTGTCCTGAGCAGTCAGTTACTCGAAGCTGCCGGTATTAATCGCGTGGTACTGGTGACACACGCCTGGCATATGCGCCGTGCGGCGTGGTCTTTCAAGAAAATGGGAATAAAAGTCACCGCGGCGCCACTGGGCTTTACCACGCTGAGCGATCGCGAGCGCGGCATCCTGGGCTATCTCCCATCGGCCAAGGGTCTTTACTGGACCACCATGGCACTGCGTGAACGCCTGGGCTATTGGTGGTATCGAACGACCTTTAACCCTGATCAGACAAAACCGCGGGCTGAGGCAAAGCCTAAGTCTTGAGAGCGTGCGGGCTGACGCGGCGCGGCTCTACCCGCAGGCCAACCCCGGCAACGCCGCTGCAGCCTCTTTCGGCTTCAGGTAATCAAGCAAGTGCGTCAGTCTGAGCCTGAACTCGTCGGGATCGATAGGCTTCAACCAGAAATCCGAGGCACCGCTGGCGAGCGCGTGTTGTCGAACCGTAGCGTCGCAGATACCGGTAATCATAATGATGGGGATCCGGCGGAAACCTGGCAGCTTGCATACCGCGGCAGTAAAATCGAGCCCATCCATGCCCGGCATCATGTAGTCGATCAGGCACAAGACCGGCTCTCGATGGCAACACCACGCGAGCGCTTCGCGCGCCGAGGTGAAGCTGACTGTAGCGACCTGGTCTGCAGCTCCCAGCCGCTTGATGACGTTTTCAAGGATGACGAGATTGTCCCTTTCGTCATCGAGCAAGAGTATCGTTGGTTTCACTTCGTGCACACCCCTCTACCGAAACACTGGCGCTCTTTGGACCATATGGTTCAAGTTCCATGCCAATGATCAACGGCAACGGACGACCGGCACGGCGATAAGTGCGAGTGGCGTCTGCTCCAACGCGCAGCGGCTGCGCCCCAGTGCGGCGCTCGGCAATAGAAGGGTGATAGAATTCAATCGCTTAGGAACGGCCAGGCGGTGCCGTCGTGCACGCGCCCGCTGCTCGTGCGCGACCAACGCACTCGCCCGGACGGCCCGTCGGTAGGTGGGCACCGCGATTGGCAGGCCCAACGCGGTGCGCAGATATTCGACATACGCGGGCACACGGCTGCATTTTCGGGCACGTCGCGCCAGCCTGCGTCACTCGGGCTGGATTGCTCAGCCAAAGAGGACCGGTTGCGAGAGGGGTGTTGGCACCAGCGGCCATGCGCCCATGGGCGCCGCGCCAGCAAGCCAGCCGCCCACAGGGGCCGCTGGCGTATCGCTAATTCGCTTCAGGGACTCAGGCGCCGCTGCGCCCAGCGCGTTTGCGTGGCTTGGGTTTTTTGGGCTTCGACTTGGACAGGGTCGCGCGCAGGTCAACGTTGCCAATAAAGTCCTCAAGCTCCTTGATCGTGGTCTCGATCGAACGCTTGTCCGGTTTCGGCCCTTCGGGCTGTTTCTCTATGGCCTGCACCGGTGTTTGCTCCTCGGGGGGCCGCGTGCGGACCTCCCACGGCGCCTCTTTTATCCAGCGGGCAAAGTCTTCGGTACTCAGCGGGTGGCTGATGTACTCGCCCTGGGCAGCGTCGGAGCCGAGCTTTTCGAGCTGCAGGTAGATCTCATGGGATCGCGTCCCCTCGCCAATTACCTCAAGATCCAGGTTATGCGCCAGGTCAACGGTAGCGCGCACGATCATCTCGTGCTTGGGGTTTTCGTCCATATCCATAACAAAAGACTTGTCGATCTTTATCTCGCTCACGGGTAGCTTGCTCAGATAAGACAACGATGAGTAGCCGGTACCAAAGTCATCGATCGACAGGCCTACACCCATGTCAGCAAGCCGCGTCAGGATCTGCAGCGCTCGCTCCTGGTCTACCATAATGCTGGTCTCGGTGATCTCCAGCTTCAAACGCTCGGGGACAACACCGTGGGATGCCAGCAAACCGGCTATTAGATCCGGGAGCTCCAGGTCGAGCAGTCCGTAGGCAGATATGTTGACGGCTATACCGATATCAAGACCGGTCTTTTTCCAATTGCTGTGTTGTTGCATGGCATGGTTCAACACCCATATGGTCAACGGCTTGATCAGGCCGGTGCGCTCTGCCAGCGGAATAAATTCGTTGGGGCTCATCAAGTTGTGTTGCGGGTGCTGCCAGCGAACCAGCGCCTCTACATCGGTGAGCTGTGCCGACTTGATGTTGACCTTGGGCTGGTAGTGCAATACCAGCTCATCGGTTTCGATGGCGTGGCGCAACTCTCCCATGAGAGTCAAGCGGTGGGGGCTATGCTTGTCGTGCTTGGGATCGTAGACGACAAAGCCGGATTTCTCTTGCTTCGCCATGTACATCGCGACGTCCGCCCGTTGCAGCAAGGTGTCGGCATCCGGACCATGCTCGGGGAACACCGCGATGCCAATGCTGGCCTGTACGTCGAGCTTAAGGCCCTCTAGCGCGAAAGGCGTCTGCAGCGCCTTGCCGATATTTTGGGCCATCTTCGTCGCTTCTCTAACCGAGTCCAACTTCGTCAACATGATGGCAAACTCGTCGCCACCCAGGCGCGCCACCGTTGCGGTGTCTTGAATCATTCCTTCCAGCCGCGCGGCCACCTGCTTGAGCAGGCGATCACCGTTGAAATGACCGAGTGTGTCGTTGATCTCCTTGAAGCGATCGAGGTCCATCACTAGCACGGCCAACCGCATCCGGCCGTGCTGCGCGACGTTCAGCGCCTGCTCCAGGCGATCACGCAGCAGCGCCCGGTTGGGCAGACCTGTCAGCCGATCGTGCGTGATATCGTGCATCGCCTGCTGCTCGAGCGCGGTCGTCTGCGCTCGCAGCTCGCTGGTCTGGTCGACGACCAGGGCGCTCGCCTCGTAGGCGATCACCGAGCCTACATACTGCCCCCACATGGCGAAGAAAAAGGGCATGGCATCGAGCAGCCACAGCGCCTTGTTGGACTGCTGTGCCTGAATCAACCCGGGGAGACTCATGCCGCCGGTTTGATAATAGCTGACCATCGCAGTGGCTACCGTGATGGCGACAATGGCGATAACTACGCCGTATATGGCGTATTTGTTTGCCTTGCCCCTGAGGCGTTCAACGTTGGTGGTCAGGCTGTGGCTCGCTGTCAGCGCCGTCATGCGGTTACTCCGTTTACAGCTTTGCTCAAAGGTCGTACAACCGTCCGGGCGCTGCGGTCAGCACCATGGCCCGACCGGCACCGCGAGACTCCCTAACGCTCCTCCGATTATTAAGGCAGTGCGCCCGCTTTTCCAGGCTGTGGCGGCGTGCAGTGACCCCGATTTCCACTGTCCCGGACCCATGCGCGGGTGGCACGAGGCTGGCACGGCGCGGGTCATCGTCGTGTTTATCAATAAGCGTAGACCATATGGCAACGCGATGGAACAAAACACAGCCGGCCCACCTTCGCGTCGGTGACATCGCCGGGTCGGACAAGTTTTCCATGAGTTTCAACATATTACGATCACCATGCAAAATTCGCCGCTCGCTTGATTCGCCCCCCTCCCCCGGATCCGCACACGTTCCAGCTCACAAACCGAATAGTTTCACGACCCCCACCGTCAGGGCCGGCACAAAGGTAATAATAAGAACCCCGATCAGCGAAATCAGGAAAAACGGGACACAGGAGTACCATATGTCCAAGAGATCCCGCTTGAACCGGAACGAAGCAAGAAACAGATTCATTCCCACTGGCGGCGTCAGGTAACCAAGTTGCATATTCGCCAGAAATATGATTCCGAGGTGTATCGGATCCACACCGAAGGCGGCGGCGATCGGGAGGATCAAAGGCACGATCACGACGAGCGCCGAAAAAATGTCCAAAAGAGACCCCGCGACAAGCAGAAAGCCGTTAAGCGCGAGCAAGAATACCCATGGTGACTCGATTCCAGACCGTACCCAATCAGCAGCCAACGTCGGTACATCGGCGAAGATGAGATAGTTCGTAAGCCCCATAGCCGATGCGAGGATGATCATGACGCCGCCGATCATGATCGCGGCATCGACCAGGATACGCGAGAAATCGCGCCGCAGGCTGATGTCACGGTGTATGAAGAACTCGACGACAATCACGTAGATTGCAGCTAGACCGGCTACTTCTACCAGCGTTGCATAGCCGGAGAATATGCCGTACAGGATTGCTACCGGTAACGCCACCTCCCACTTCGCCTCCCAAATCGCCGATAACGCCCCATGCAGTTGAAATCGACTGCGGCCACCAACGATGATCCAGCCCTCGCGCACCGCGTAGATGGAAAACATTGCGATTAACAAAAACCCCGGCAGCAGACCGGCGAGAAAGAGCTTGTTGATGGGCACGTGTGCCGACACACCGTAGAGGATAATCAACAGGCTCGGCGGCAATAGAATCCCGAGGCTGCCTGATGCGGTCAGTGCGCCGACAGAGAACCGCTCGGCATAGCCCTCGCGCAGCAGTACCGGCAACATCAGCCCTCCGAGTGCGAGAATCGTAACACCCGAGCCGCCGGTGAAGGTGGTAAAGAACGCACAAACGGCGATGGTCGCGACGGCGGTCCCACCGGGGATCCAGCCGAACAGCGCGTGGAATAGCCGCGTCAAACGAACCGACGCCTGCCCCTCGGCCAGTATCGTGCCCGCGAGCGTAAATAACGGAATGGTCGGCAGTATCGGATTGGACGCGATGCGATAGGCTTCGACCGGGATTGCCGCCAGCGGTACCGCGTCGATGTAGAACAACAGCAATGCGGCTGCCCCGAGAATGACAAAAATGGGGGCGCCGGCCAGTGCGGCGACAAGGATCGCGCCTATACCGGGAAACAACAGCAGTGCACGGCTCGCCTCTGGCCAAAAGGTCAAGCCTACAATCAGCACGGTCACGGCGAGTGCGATCAATCGCCCCCCGTGTCCACCCGGCGTACGCCAGAGGAATCGAGCGCCGATAATCGTGAACCCGATGGGCATGATGACCTCGGCCATCCACTGTGGGATCACGCCACCTAAGGTGGCAGTCATAACGCTGTCGGCGCGCACCATCTCAAGCGAGGCCCACCCCAGCAGAAACGCCACGGCTGTCGCCACCGACCCGGCGACGATGCTCGCGGCCAGACGCCAGCGCCCGCGCAAAAAGGCTGCGAAACCGAGCGACAGGTGCTTCCCGTCCCTGGCGGCGACGCCCGCTCCCAAGAAAGCCACCCATAGCGTCAGGTGACGCACGTAGTCGATCGAGCCGGGTATCCCCAGGCCAATCAAGGCACGCCCGATGACCTCTATGAGGGGCAGCAGGACGATAGCTAGCAGCGCAAGAGCGGTGGCTGCATTCTCCGCTTTGGTTCCGGCCGACTGCAGCGCCCCACCGAGTTTTAGTGCTCCCCTCACGCGATGCGGTCTTATCCAGGGCTCGCTTTTTCTGCGCCGACTTTCAACTCGCGGTACTCATCGCGCAGTTGCAGCACCCGGTCGAAGTACTCCGCAGGAACGAACGTGCCGCGAATGCGCGCGTAAGAAGACAGTGCTAGCTGCTCCCATTGCTTCATGGCGGCGGGTGGGATCTCGACCACATGCAGCCCGCGCTTGGTCATGGCTTTGATTGCGTGCGCCTCGAGCTGGCGCACCTGGTCGCGCAGCCGAACTCCGGCCTCGCGAGCCAGGCTCGCGAGCGTCGGACGCAGCTCAGCAGGGATCTTTGACCAAGTCTTGACACTGATAATGGTCGCGCCGGTCAGTGGCGCCCATCTCATGTCTGTCATCCAGCCGGAAAAGGCGAACCATTGGTTTGCCAACGCTGCCAGCGGCGGGGCTTGGTAGGCGCTGATCATCCCGGTCTGCAGTGCGGGGAGAATATCGACCGAGGACAGCGGCACGGGTTTGAATCCTAACTGCTTCCACAGCTCCTCGGCAGCGGTCGACTGGCCGGCCGACCACACGAACAGCTTGAGCTTTCTCAGATCGTCCGGCGTTCGCACCGGCGACTTGGTGAAGAACCGCACCCACCCAGCATCGCCCCAGTTAAGCACGACGACGCCTTTTTTTCGAAGTGCTTTCTCTACCGACTCCGCAATGTGCGTCTGCACGTATTCCAGCTCAGCGTAGGAAGAAAAGGCTAAGGGTATGTGTAGCGCATTGGCAGCCTCATCGATGTGGCCGAGCCCTGCGGTGCTGACAGTGGCGGCATTGAGCTGACCGATGCGCATCCGGCGCAGGATATCGTTTTCATCACCCAGCGTGCCGGCATAGATCTTAAGCTTCACTTTGCCGCCTGATGCCTGCGCCCACTTTTCTTTCAGGTCAATCAAATACTCGTACCACGTGGAATCCTTGGGCGCTACGGTGGCCAGCTTGACAACGATGGCCTGCGCGCTTGCCCCGTAGGAGAACAAGGCGGTGCAGACTGCCGCTAGAATGATCCGTCCGAGTTTCATGCGTTACCCCTCAAATAAAGAAGTCATCAATACGTGACAGCAGCACCGTGGCCCGTCGCTGTGCGATCAGGTTAGCCAGGCGATGCTCGGGGGCCGTGTTGACATCGAATGCCAACGCTTGGCGCAGCAGCGTCACGAACTCCTCCCGGTTCTGCAGACGCACCGATACTGACTCCGCCAAGGAGACCAGTGGTCCAACCTTGTTGCCACTCGCCAGCTCCATGGCACGTTTAAAGTGTTCCCGCGCCTTCTCCACGCTGCCGCCCTGGGCGGCAGAGCGGCTGCCGTGGAAAGTAATCAGAAAATCATGAATGGCGCCTCGATCAAAATCCTCGTCCAGCTCCAGACAGCGGTCCATCATTGGCGCTATCAAGTCAAGATCAGCAAGCAGATCCATGTCCTGTTTGTCGGTCGCGATCGCAGCGCTCCATGAAACCGCCGTCCAGTAAAGTTCCGGGACGTTCTCCGCCTTGAACACTGCAAGCGCTGATTGCGAGTCTTGTCTGAGCTTGTCCGGAAAGCCGGGCTCGCGCAACTCCAATGCCCTTATCCCATAGTTACGCCCCCGTAGATACAGCTTCTTCGCGCGCAGGCGCAGCTCGCGTGAGCGCCGAGGCTGTGTTTCCTCCAGCTCGAACGCCGGCAAGTCGACGAACGCGTAGGCATATTGCGTAAACCCGCTGGCTGTGGCGATAAGTAAACTGCGATGTTTGGGTACCTCGACGAGCAGACCTTCCATGGTCTTTAGGCCGAACGGCAGGGCCGCACTCACCAGTGCCGGGTCATCGTCTGAGGCGTATACGCTACCCCCCTCCGCCAAGACGTTGCCCACACGCCTGGCTGCAAACTTTCTTACCGAGCACCCGGCAGCCAGAGACAGGACCAATATCACACAGACCACGGTTGCGAACGAGGAGAGACGCGGCATCAGTTGCCCGGATTCTCCAAAGCTCACAACTCGAAGGAAGGTCGGGGTCATTGTAGCGTTGATTGTCCTTATCGGTTTTATCTAGGGCCGCGGGCCAGCATCGACCGTCGCACCACCTGCGAGCACCCGCTTCGAACAACGGCCCACGCTCGCGCAGTGAACGAGTTCCAGCACGGGCCGCCAGTATAGCAGATGCAGGGCCGCGTTCGCGTCGCGGTCATCTTTACCGCAAATTACGGCGCGTATGTGGTTAGCCGGAACTGTCGTGTGGTCACTCAGTTCGTCTGCGGTTCATAGCTTAAAAGTTGCCACAACGGTACTTGCATATGGGTTACAGATCGCTTACCGATGACATGCAGACATTGGGTCGATTTCGGATTTGCACCGCCGCAGGGCTGCCCGGGTGTGCCGCAGGAGGCCGGCATCGTGAACCGGCATAGGGTGTACCTGCGGCCCGCGCCGACGGAAGCGGTGTGTGGTACACCCCTGCGCCCACTTTAGCAGGCCGTTGAAAACAGTTTTCCGGCGCCTGCTAGAGCTGCTTCTTCACCAGTGGAGCAATCATTTGGAAAAAGCGCAGCTTGATAATCTTGCCTGTTGATACATTGGGGAAACGGCGGCTTTCTCCCTCGGCCATTCCGTCACGTCCTATCGCCCAGGCGTTGGTAAGATGCGCATCCATGGACAAACGCAACTCGCGCGCAACGGTGGCGTCGTGGGCAGCCACTGCCAGCTCTGTGTTCAAGAACTCCGAGCGCGGGTCGATATTAAAATTACCGATGATGGCTATCTCGTCATCGATTACGACGGATTTCGCATGCAGCATCTTCGGTCCCTTGTATTCCCAGATTTCTATACCCATCTGCACCAGCTTCGCTTTCTTGCCTTCGTAACCGCCTTGTGCGAACAGATTCTGTGTGGACGCCAGTGAGTTCGTTAGCACACGCACCTTGACGCCGCGCTCGATCGCCCGAGCCAGAGCCTTGCTGGAGTTCTTCGACAGAATAAAGTAAGGCGACTCAATGGTGATGGACGCTTTGGCTGAATCGACGTAGTCAAGAAAGGCCTCGAAGGTCCCAGGGTCGATTCCCTTGCGCCCTACTGGATCATGGAAGAAGCGTACGTCTGCGATATCCCGCTGGCCGGCGGACCAGTCAATGTTGGGGTTTCGGTGTATGAGCCCTCCGCTGTCAAGCGCTGACCAGTGCCGGTCCAACACCGTCTCGGCTTTCCTGATCTGACACAACGTTCGCGGACGCAGTTCGATGCAACGCTCATAAGAGGTATCATCCACGGCATCATCACAGTCTTGGCGTGCGGTGCCCGGATCATATGAGCCAAGGGCCACGGGGACGACCTTCTCGCTTTGCCAAAGCCGCATGAAGTAACCATGCGCAGGCTCGAGTGTACGGCCCTCAACATAGGCGTCACGATCCACATAGGCTTTTTTCACATAGCTTTTCTTGGTTGAACCGAAAAAGGGATACTCGAGATTTCTGCCGCCAATCAACATCCTCTCCCGGTCAACAATAATTACTTTGTCGTGATATCGCTGCGTGATCCCGCGCAGCTTCGTCAAACGGATAGGGTGATACTCCTTGATTTCGATGCCCTCGCGCAGCAGATGCGCCTGTAGGGGTTTTGATAACTCGTTAAAGGCCCCGTCGATGAGAAACCGTACTTTCACCCCGCGGCGTGCCGCCGCTCGCAGCAGCGCAAGATAGCTCAACACGAGCTTGTCGTCGGAAGCTCGATGTACCGCGAGCAGGATCTCCGCGCGCGCCTGCTGAATCATATCCACCCGTATCTGTGCCGCCTCCTGGCCCGAATCCATGATGCGGAACACGTCGGCCGCAGCGGTGGTCGAAAACGACATCACCGCAACGATGCTCTGGACCACAAGCGAAAAACTGATCGTGGCTCGCCGGAGGGACGTTCCCCACCGTATGCGGGTCATGTTGCGTCCTGGTTGTCGATTCGACATGCTGGTGAAATCAATCGCATAGGAAAATCAACAAAGCAGCTACCATGCGCCCGTGCAGCGAAGACCTGTTAGCGGCACAACTTAACACGGTTCGTCATTTCCTCTGGAGCCCCGAGATCGCCGCCCTCGGCCCGCTGGCAGTGCGGGTACGCAGCCCTCACGATCACGGCAACGGGGGCCGGTAATGATACCCTTTTTCCCACCGCCGGAGCGCGCCCCGCGGGCTGTACATCCTGGCGTCGAGCGGTCTTACACGACGGTTATGACGTCTTTCTCCTGCGAGCCTATCGCTTCGGCGATCTGGGCCCCGTCAATGCGCGGGTGTCCCGGGCGATGCCCATAATGAATTTAATTAGCCCCAGCCGGCCAACCAATTGGCGTGTTTTTTGCTATTTTTTCAGTTACTCGCAACTCATGGGCACCCATCGATCAATCGCTTGCGCGAACCCCATGCAACTGGCTGGATTCAAACGGCTGTTCCGCGGCCGCACAGAGAGCTCCACCTGGGACGCTTGCTTACAAGCGGGGATGGCGGCTTATGAGCGTCGGGATTACGCTGATGCCGAAAAGCGCTTACTCGCGGCGCTCAAGCTCGCCGAGGCCTTCGGGGCGGATGACCGGCGCGTCGTCACCACGCTCAACAGCTTGGCAGAAACCTACCGTGCCCTAGGCAGCTACGACGACGCCGTATCGCTCAGCCAACGCGCGCTGGACCTGCGGGAACGAGTCCTCGGTCCAACCCATCCGGACGTCGCCAACAGCCTGAGCACTCTGGCCGAGCTCTACCGGGCCCAGGGCCGGGCGGGCGACGCCAAGCCCTTGCTCAAACGTGCCTTGAGCATGCAAGAACGGGTTCTGGGTCCTGACCATTCCGACCTAGGCACAACGCTCAGTAACCTGGCGCTGATATACCGTGCCGAAAGCGAGCACGCCAAGGCCAAGCCGCTTCTGAAGCGGGCGCTCGCGATTCGGAAACAGGCGCTGGGGTCAAAGCACCCGCGCGTCGCCACCACGCTCAATAATCTGGCGCTGGTGTACCGTGCCGAGGGGATGCATGCCAAGGCCAAATCCCTGTTCAAGCGGGCACTGAAGATCCGCGAGCAGACACTCGGGCCCACGCATCCGCGCGTCGCCACCAGCCTCAACAACCTGGCCCAGCTCTACCGCGGACTGGGCCAGCACTTCAAGGCCGAGCCCCTGTACCAGCGTGCGCTGCGCATCTGGGAGGAGACCCTGGGGAAGAACCACCCGCATGTCGCCAACGCATTGGAAAATTACGCCCATCTATTGATCGATATGAAGCGTCGGCCGGAGGCCGCGAACATGATCGCACGCGCCAAGGTAATTCGTGCTCGGCAAACAAAGTAGCCCGGCGCAGCTAAAATCGCCCGCATCGGTCCGACTCGCGTTCAAACATTTGATACGTGGCCCCGCGCTTCTTTGTTATAAGCTGCTGTTTTTCGGCTGATTTTGATTTTTTCCGGATTGATCATAAGATCGTAGGCCCGCACTCAAAGCTGAGCGAACACGGGTTGCTCCCGCGGACGCGGGTAGAACGGACGAGCACCGCGTATGGCCGACAAGTTCAACAAGCTCCACCGCTCGGTTAGCCACACCACGGAATCCGATCTGCAGGGGGGTGTCAGCATCGTGGCCAATCAGATGTTTGGGCCCAAGGCGATTTACGTCAACGTTAAGACGGGCCTGGCCAGGGGGGAGCTGGTCACCATCCCCAGCGGCTATGTGCTCGATCTGAGCGAGGCCGTGGCGCCCAAGCTCTTCGTGCTCAAGGTCACCGGCGCCCGCCACGCTCCGTTCGCGCAGCTGGCGGTGGAACTGTTTCAGTTCGTCGCCGGCTTCGATGAGCACCAAAGCGCCATTGGCGATTACCTGCGCAATCAAATCGCACAGGACACCGAGGGACTTGCCCGCCTGCAGGCCGCGTGCCAGGCCGCGGCCAACGGCACCCTCAATGAGTACCTCGACCACGCCGTGCACGGGGGCTTTCGCGGCCTCGTCGTGGTCGATGAGGCGCGGGAAGAGCTTTACCGCGTGCTCGCCAAGATCAATGCGGACTTCTCCGTGCTCGAGCTCAAGACCTACGAAGCCGCGGACGGCTCACGGCTGTATCAGATCGACACGCTCTGGGGCGCGGAGCCGGGAGCGGGGACAGGGGTGTGGATAGACCGCGAAAGCGAATCGTCCGATGGGGCGGTCGAACACACGGTACTCGCGCATGCCGGGGACCATGAGACAGCGAACGCGCAGCTCGCAGCCGTGCCGGGCGAGATGACAGATGTCGAGCCCGCGGCACCCGGTGTGACCGAGGCCTCGAACCGCGTGGCCGAGCGGTTTCCGGGCCAGGACAACCATGCGGAAATGAAACCTTTTCTGAAGTGGGTCGTGCGGATCCAGGAAAAAGCGCTGGGACCCGAGCACCCGGAGCTTGTGGGAAGCCTGGAGAGGCTGGCGGCGTGTTACCAAGCCGAAGGCCGCCACGCCAAAGCCAAGTCGTTGTACAAGTGGGCACTGCGGATTCAGAAGCATAACCTGGGACCCGAGCACCCGGAGCTTGTGGGAAGCCTGGAGAGGCTGGCGGCGTGTTACCAGGCCGAAGGCCGCCACGCCAAAGCCAAGTCGCTTTATAAGTGGACCCTGCGGATCCAGGAACAGCAGCTCGGGCCGGAGCATCCCGGGTTGGCCGCCAATCTCGACGTGCTGGCACGGCTCTACCGGGTGCTCGGTAAAAACCGCAAGGCGGAGTTGTTGCACAAACGTGCGCTGGCGATCTGCGAGAAGACATTGGGAAGGAGCGACCTCCATGTGGCGATCGAGCTCGAAAGTTACGCCTCGCTGTTGAGCGAGATGAAACGCCCGGCCGAGGCCGCCGGCATGGCGGCGCGCGCGAAGGCGATCCGGGCCCAGCACGGGGGGTGAGCGCGTCGGGGCCGTGGTGTGATGCTGGCGGGGAACCGCAGTCGTATGGGTGTCAAAGGTGCCCCATAGCCGGCTCACGGTGCGATGTTAATGGGGCGAACCCGCAGCTGCCAGATGACACGATCAATGTTAAATTACGGCGGTGATCCACAGAGCGCGAAACTCACGGGGGAGCCAAGTCCTGCGTCTTGCCAGTGGTGCCGGTATCATTTTCCTTTTTGTGCTGGTGGAAACAGCCTGCAGTGACGACGGAATCACCGGTGAATCAGCCGCCAGTCGTGCCGTCAAGGCACGCGCCGATACGGTCCGGGGTAGCGTCACGTTGTCATGGACACCGCCGACCCAGAACACGGACGGTTCCAAACTAAGCGATCTGGCGGGTTACAAGATCTATTACGGCACCTCGGAGAAGTATTTCCAGCGGGTCATCGAGGTCAAAGGCCCCGGCGTCAACGAGTACACGATCAACAACCTGCCCCCATTCAGATACTACTTTGCGGTAACGGCCTACAACGTGGCCGGTGCCGAAAGTACCCACTCGAACGTCCAGAGCAAGACCGTGCGTTAGCCCTAATGGTGGGCCCGGGGATCCCCCCGCATAACGGAGCCGGCTAGTCAGCACCATCGCCCTGCGCTGAAGGTTGCGCCTGCACCAGGCGCGACGGGGTCGGTCTGCGTGCGGCCAAGCAATTCGGCTGAGGTCGTCTATACTGTCTGACAGGGTGGGATAGACCGAGTGGTCAACAAATTTCAGCACGTTTTTGGCTGAAAATTTCAGGGTTTCGGTACCCGGGGTTACCATAAACGCTCTACAAAGAACCCCGTCAGGTCCACG
>JBHHZP010000037.1:0-27157 GCA_046758085.1 Acidiferrobacterales bacterium | reverse complement strand
CCTGGTTCGTCGTCGACAACGAATAGTCGGTTCGTATTCACGCTTTCTATACTCAGCTATCGAGCGCCTCGCGGACTTTGACCGCTAGGTCAAGCTTCCGAAACGGTTTACTCAGTAATGGACCGAACTCGAGCTGGCCGTCACGTACGACCGCAGTATCAGTGTAGCCTGATGTGTAAAGGACTTTAATTTCTGGCCGGCGTTTACGCACTTCTCGGGCTAAGTCAGGACCCTTCATGCCGTGGGGCATAATGACGTCGGTAAAGAGAAGATCAATATTCGGATGCTTGTCTAACATGCGCAAAGCCGTCGGCCCGTCGGCGGCCTGAAAAACGCGGTATCCCAGGTCCTCAAGAAGAGCAACAGCGGTTTGCCGCACACGAACATCATCCTCAACTAACAAAATGATTTCATCACCTAGCGGCACGCTTTCGTCGAACGTAATGTGTCTGACGGGTTGTGCCTCTGCGTCGCCTGCGCGGGGAAGGTATAGCTTCACGACGGTTCCGTGAGCCTCTTCGCTGTAGACTTTGATATGCCCATCTGACTGTTTGAGGAAACCATAAACCATGCTGAGGCCCAGCCCAGTGCCCTTACCCTTATCCTTAGTAGAAAAGAAGGGCTCAAAGACATGCTCCACGATCTCCTGGGACATGCCTCTGCCGGTATCCGTAACCGCAACCATTACGTAGTGTCCTGCCCTAACATCAGCGTTCTGCGTGACATAGTGATCGTCCAATGTAACATTGGCTGTTTCGATCACAAGCTTTCCGCCGTCGGGCATGGCGTCGCGTGCGTTGATGGCCAAATTTAGAAGTGCACTTTCCAGCTGGGTGGCATCAGTCATGACAGGCCACAACTCACCCGCGAATTTATTTTCAAGCTGTATCGTTGCGCCAAGAGTGCCGCGGAGCAACGGCTCGATGTCGGTGATAAGTGAGTTCACACAGATTATCTTGGTTCGCAAAATTTGGCGGCGAGAGAAAGCCAACAACCGAGAAGTCAATTCCGATCCACGCGCTGCGGCATCTGCTGCCAGATCAACGCATTTCTTCAAGCGTGGATCGCATTCGACACGTCGTTCGAGGAGTTGGAGATTTCCCAGAATGACGGTCAATAGATTATTGAAATCGTGTGCGACACCTCCTGTCAATTTTCCCAGGGCCTCCATTCGCTGGGCACCTACCAGTTGCTTTTCAAGCAATTTTCGTTCGGTAATGTCGGTCCAAAGTAACACGGTCCCACCGTCATGGGTGCCATATTCCTGAATCTCCACACAACGTCCGTCAGAGAGCCGTTGCTCGTGATTGGACGGCGTATTGCGGTGATAAACCAATCGCCTCTTCACAAACTCATCGATCTCACCCATAGAAGGGTCATAGATACCGGCCTCCGCCACGCCTCTGACAATTTTCTGAAACGACATACCAGGCACAGCCAGCCTGTACATCAACGGATGAAGATTTCGGTAGCGGTTGTTGCAAAGAACAAGCTTGTCGTCCTTGTCAAACAGTGCAAACCCCGCCGTGATGCTTTCGACGGCGTCAAACAGGCGCGCCCGTGCTTCAGCAGCCGCAGTCTCTGCCTCAACTTCGGCGGTCACGTCCGTACCAGTGCCACGGTAGCCCAGAAACGTTCCAGCTGGATCGAAGACGGGTTTACCGCTTATCCGGATGTATTTCGTTGGACCATCGGGCACCCTGACTGCATATTCGAAATTCCTGAACGGCTTATGATGCGAGAGGTCATCGAGATGGCTACGCCAACGGAGATCATCAGTCTGAGTGCCCGCGAATTCTGCGCGAGTCTTTCCCAAGATCTGGTCTGGGGCTACAGCGAACAACTCGTAGAATCTCTGGGAGAGATAGGTGAAGCGCAAATCGGAACCCATCTCCCAAATCCAATCGCCTGCGCTTTCTGCCACGTCACGGAGGCGCGCTTCGCTTTCCCTCAAGGCCTCTTCCGCACGCTTGCGATCGCCTATGTCGATGTTAAAACCACCCACAGCGACGGCATCGCCATCGGGACCGAATACGGGAAATTTGATCACCATTGCCGCTCGAGTTTTGCCGTCCGGGAACTGGAGCTTGACTTCCTCTTCCAGCGCCGATCTCGTTTCCAGTACCCTATGGTCCTGGCTCGCGAAAACATCCGCATCCTCACGCTTGAATCGCTCATAGACCGTACTGCCTTCGACGTCCTCGCTCGTCGCGCTATGCCATTTTTCAAACTCCCTGTTCCCAAGGAGATATCGACCATTGGTATCCTTGAGAAAGATGGAGAAAGGCGCATTGTCTACAACCGCCCTGAAACGCTCCTCGCTTTCCCTCAAGGCCTCCTCTGCCCGCTTGCGTTCTGTGATGTCAACAGTCGTCGTCTGATTCGCGGGCTTACCTTGCCAGTTAACGAGACACACACGGTGTTCCAACCAGATCATTGTTCCGTCCTTGCGCATTGCCTGAACTTCGTAGGTGGGGGGCGCGTCCTTGCCTTCCTGTCGTGCCTTTCTGTACTCGACCAAGCGCGTTCGTTCGTGTGGTGCATACAATGAAAGAACGGAATCCAGCCGCAGGATTTCCTCTGGGCTCGAGTAACCAAGTATTTGCGCGTATACCTGGTTTACAAAAAGGGGCTTATGATCTCTGTGAATCAAAACGCCTTGGATGGAACCTTCAACCAGATTACGGAATCGTTCCTCGCTTTGCCGAAGTGCGGTCTCCGCCAACTTTCGGTCGGTGACGTCGAAGACAGTCGACTGAACGGCGTTCTCTCCTTTCCAGTTAATGACGCGGACCCGGGTTTCTAACCAAATACGCATCCCGTCCTTCTTCACGCCCTCGAACTCATAGTGAGTCGGTGCGGCCGCTCCTCCTGCGCGGCACTTCCTATAGCCGCTGATCCGCTCCAGATCATTTGGCGTGTACAACGGATCGAGAGATCCCATCTTGATAATTTCGTCTGGGCTCCCGTATCCGAAGATTTGTGCAAAAGCCTGGTTGGCAAACAATGGTTTGCCGTCAGTGTCGATAACAATCCCAAGGACCGAACCTTCGATCAGGTCTCGAAAGCGATCTTCGCTCTCCCGCAGAGCCGCTTCGGCCCGCCGACGTTTGGTGATGTCAGTTTCGGTGACCACCACCCCGCCGGCAGGCGTGCGACTTTCCTTGATGATGAAGGTTGTCCCGTCGGTAAGTGTTCGTATGAGCGGTTCTGTGGGATTTCGATGGTGTTTCATTCGCTGACGAATGTGTTCTTCCTCGCACCCTATCGCGTCCGCATTTACGCCATGCTCAATGTTAGTTCTCACCAATTCTTCAAATCTCATCCCCGGTTTCAAGATATGCTCGGTCTTAGGATGCAGACGTCGATATTCTTCATTGCACATGACCAGGCGGTCGTCAGCATCATAGAGAGCGAAACCTTCCTGCAAATTTTCGATGGCACCGCGGAACTGTTCTTGACTTGCGCTTAGCGCTTGCTCGTTTTTTTTGAGTTCCGTGATGTCTGTGTTGATCGCATAGGTTCCGCCGTTGGATGTCCGTCCTTCTTTGATAATAAACCAGCTTCCATTAGTCAGTTCACGGACGATGGAATATTTGGGTGCGCCGTGCTGTTCCATACGTTCTCGGACGTACTCTTCTTCCCGACCGATGGCCTCGGGAATTTGCCCTCTTCGCGCATGAGCCCTAACAAGATCTTCGAAAAGCACACCTGGCTTCAGCATGTCGCGAATCGCCGGATGTAGCCTTCGGTATGCCTCGTTGCAGAAAACAAGGCGATCTTCGGAGTCGTAAAAGGCTAGCCCATCTTCCAAATTTTCGACGGCGCTGCGAAACGACGCCTCATCATTTGCACCGTTAACGCGCCTGCGTAGCGTCTGTAATTCTTCAATGAGCTGTGCTTTCGTTTTCCTGAAATCTTTGGAGGAGTGATCGTGCTTGGACACGCCCTGCTTACCTCGGTGTCTGGTAAATTTACCCGTCTGCACCACACCCACCCCGGGCACGCCTAGGTAGTTCAATGGACAGAGGAGGTAACCTCTAAAAAGTAGCAGGAAATGGGAACTCCGCCACATCACTCAAACATGCGGCACAAAAGGAAGTTAACTCCTTGAAAACACGAAGGACAGTGGGTGCAAAGAAATGGCCTCATTGTCGAACCTAGCGGCGCTCGTGTGGTTAGCCGTTGCGCACCAGTTAGTTTCTATGGCCTTCCCGAATTCGCGTGGGCCTTGGGATTACCGGCGGACACACTAACCCACCAGTTTGCGCCCGTCGGCTAGGCAACAGTCGAAGAGATCAATCCTTCGTGCGACGCAACCTGCAAAAACCTGTGCACGCTACATTGACCGCGGGCCGGAAAACCAGCGAAGATAGCCCCGGATGGGTTACTAGGGTTAAGCTAACCATTTCGCCCTGAACAACATACCCCGTATGGGATGCCCATGACTGTTGCCTTCATCTCGCATGGCGACTGCGAGAAACACGAGATAAGTCCGAATCATCCGGAACGGCCCCAACGGCTTGCTGCCATAAAGGATCGCATGATCGCATCCGGGGTTGACGGGTGGCTGCAGCACGAGCAGGCGCCACGAGCGACGCGCGATCAGCTACTTCGCGCGCACGATAGCAGCTACGTCGATCTGATCTACGCAAACATCCCCGAGCAAGGACGCGTATGGCTCGATGGCGACACCGCCATGAATCCTTATACCGTGGACGCGGCACTGCGTGCGGCCGGTGCGGTTGTACACGGCATAGATCTGGTAATGGCGGGAGACGTGAATGCCGCCTTTTGCAGCATTCGCCCGCCCGGACATCACGCCGAGCGCAATCGCGCAATGGGATTTTGCATCTTCGATAATGTCGCCGTTGGTGCTGCCCGTGCCTTGCGCGAGCACGGGCTCGAGCGCATCGCCATTGTCGATTTTGACGTTCACCACGGCAACGGCACCGAGGATATTTTTCGCAATGAGCCGCGCGTGTTGTTCTGCAGCAGCTTTCAGCACCCGTTTTATCCCGGCACGGGCGCCGATACCGTCAGCGATCACATCATTAACATACCGCTGCCGGCGGGAACCGGTAGCGAAGAGTACCGCGCTGCGGTCGAGGCGCATTGGTTGCAGCCGCTCGATGATTTCCGCCCCGAGTTGATTCTGTTCTCTGCGGGCTTCGATGCCCACGCCGAGGATCCGCTGGCGCAACTCGAGCTGGGGGAGGCGGATTACGCATGGATAACGGCTCAAGTGAAACGCGTTGCCGACTGTCATGCTGACGGGCGCATTGTTTCGACGCTGGAGGGCGGCTATAACCTGTCCGCCTTGGGCCGTAGCGTTGTGGCCCACATCGAGGCACTGATAGGCAATGACTAGTTTCAAGCACTTGCCACGTTCGAGAAATATGCCGTGCCGCCGTGCACCGCCGTATCCAGGTGCTAAGAATAATTGTTCGGCGCCGGGGTCGACCCTATCCAATTATCAACGGGGATCACGAGTATGATGCGAAATATCTTATCCTTGTTCTTCTGCGCGATTGTCGTCGCCGCGGCGCTGGGCGTCCCGGTAAATGCCGGTGCTGATGCGCCGCGCCTGACGACCGAGTTGATTCAGCAGGTCCTGAATGCCGCGGTAGCCAAGGCCAACGCGATCAAGGTGCCGATGGGCATATCAATCGTGGACCAGGGTGGAAATCTCGTGGGATTCATCAAGATGGAGGGCACATTCGTGCACACCAACTACACCTCGTTCAGCAAAGCCTATACTGCGGCGTCGGTGCGACGGCCGACGCACGAGATGCGTATTCCCCCAAAGATCATGGCCGAGATTGCCTCGACCACCGGCGGGAAGTTTACTTCGCTTCCGGGCGGTTTCCCGCTGCTGGTCGACGGCCAGGTGATCGGAGGTGTCGGCGTGGGCGGCGGTAATGCCGAGGAGGATGTTGCTGTTGCCGGGGCGGGTGCGACAGCGGTTAAATAAATTTATTCTGCCTCCGGCGAATGCGGGAGACCGGTTTCCGCTGAGTTCTAATGCCATGGCGAATGCCAGATATATCACTACGCTGCTGTTAAAACAGCACCCCGATCCCAAGCTCGCACTTAATTACAAAAGCCCGCTCGAGCTGCTTATCGCGGTCATACTCTCCGCGCAGTGCACGGATGCACGGGTGAATGAGGCCACGAAGACTCTGTTCAAGAAATACAAGAGCGCTAAACAGTATGCGAACGCGGACATCAAGAAATTCGAGCAGGAAATCCGGCCGACCGGGTTTTACAAGAACAAAGCGAAAACGGTGATTGGCTGTTGCCAGAAGCTCGTGAAAGACTTCGCTGGCAGGGTCCCTGCCAATATTGAGGACATGGTGGCGCTACCGGGGGTCGGCAGAAAGACCGCCAACATGGTCATCGGAAATGCGTTCGGCAAGCAGGGCATCGCCGTCGATACCCATGTGCTGCGGGTCAGCAACCGCCTTGGTCTCGTTCAATCTAAAGACACGGTGGAGGTTGAAAGGGAACTAATGAAGCAGGTTCCGAAGAACAAATGGACCGTCTTCAGCAACGCCATGATTCTGCACGGCCGTGAGATCTGCACGGCACGCAAACCACATTGCGGTGAATGTATCTTATATAAAGAATGCGAGTGGCCAAACAAACTCTAAGATACGAATAGCACGTTTCAAGTTATGGGTTATCGAGTTCGTGCCATCATTCGTCCCCATCCAGTGAGTCCGGAGCCTTACGCTTGCGCCGACGCTGAACCGGACGCGCGACCTGAGCAGGCTTGCGTGCTTCCTTTGATACCGGCGGCAGCGCTCGCGGCGCTGACCATGATCTGACATGGATATCGCGCTGCGGGAACGGGATCTGAATACCATGCTCGCGAAATGCGGTGTCGATGGCGAAGTTGAGTTCGCTGGTCACCGACAGCCGATAGTCAATGTTCTCGACGTAGCAGCGCAGCTCGAAGTTGAGTGAGCTGTCGCCGAAGGCAAGAAACAGCACTATGGGCTCCGGCATAGCCCCATCACTTATAACGCTTGGGTGATCCCGGGCCACCTGGAGCAAGATCTCGCGAACTTTCTCAGTGTCACTCCCATACGCCACGCCGACAGGAACCCGGATCCGGCCGCGCGCTTCCTTGAGCATCCAGTTAGTGACCGGATTGGAGATGAGGTCGGAGTTCGGGACGATCACGTCGGCACGGTCAAAGGTCTGGATCTGGGTGGAACGGATCCGGATACTTTTTACATAGCCTTCCATGTTGCCGACGACAATCCAGTCGCCGGTCTTGATCGGGCGCTCGAACAGCAGAATCAGGCCCGAGACGAAGTTGTTGACGACGTTCTGTAGACCAAAGCCGATGCCCACCGAGAGCGCACCGGCGATGAGCGCAAGATTGCTGAACTCCACGCCGGACACCGACAGCGCCACGATAAAAGCGATGGTGATGCCGACATAGCCGCTCATCGTGACCGTCGCCTCGCGCGCGCCGCGGTCCATGCGTGTCCTCGGCAACCAGCGCCGCCCCAGGCGGCTGCGGATCCAGCCGCTCAGGGCCAGCAGAATCATCAGAACCGCGAGCCCGAACATCCACCGCACCGGGACGACGTGCAGCGAACCGACCGTGAAACCCTCCGTTGCCAACACATAAAGGCGATGGATAAGCGTGCGTGGAAGCCCCACGACCCGCAACAGCGCGATGCCAAAGACAATCCAAAGGATCAGGCTGGTCAACAACCGCAACCAGATGAGTCCCCGTATAGGCTCATCGGGCTGCAGTGTCAGCGCGTGCCGCACGCGCCGTTGCCAGCCGGCGCGTCCGTAGCTCAACCCATCGTAGAACCCGCGAGAAAGCTGCAGCAGAAGCATCAGCAAGCCGGCTGCGAACAGGGTGCCGAAGATCCACCGCAGTACCAGCAAGGACAAGTTCCGGTAGCCCGCCAGCTCCACGACCAGTGCAACAAACAGCGCCAGAACTAAGGAAATGCGCAGCCACAGGCTGTGCGTGGCTCTCAGCATCCGGCCGAGCAACCAAATCGCCCAGGTGAGGATACCGAACAGGACCGTTGCGAATATCGCCCGCGCGAGCAGCGAGAAGGGCTCTGGCAGACTCTGGCTCAACAGCGTGCCAAACAGCAGGTAGCCCAGGAACACCAGTAGGGCCAACACCTTTAGCGGCCGCGCCAGCGCCGCCGCCGCATCGCTCGGGATCGCGAAGAACGGTGTCGCCGGCGCGAACGGTGCTAATAATGCATGGATGATGGCGAGTGTCAGAAAGTATGGCAGGAGCCCAATAGCAATGATGCCCAGGAACGGTATGGATTGAACCCCGCCGGAGGTCAGAAAGAAAAAACTCGCCGCTGCCGTGCTGAGTAGCAGTTGCGGGGCGTAATGCGCGAAGCTGCTAATGAGGGACCGGCCGAGCTGGCTCGAAAGATGCGCGTGCCACAAATGGCGCTGGGCCCAACCCCTGAGCACGTGTCGTAACAATCCACCCAGCAGCGCTGCGGCCGCAAGCGCAATCAGAAAAATCGGCAGGCGCTCGCCCGACAGCTGTTCCACGCCGCCGTGGACCCGCACAAAGGTCTGGCTGGCTGTCACCAGCGTGGCCGGCCGGAGCCTTTCGTCACGCAGGAGATCAGAGATCGTGGGTCCGCGCGTGAGCCACTGCTGCGCCCGCAACGTCTTTCCTTGTTGCAGGATCTTGGCGAGGAGTTGTTCGCCACGCTGGATCAGAACCTGGCATGTGCCCAGGCGTTTTTCCAGCGCTAATTTTTTCTTTTGTAACGCCTTGCGCTGGCGGATTACTTCGACGGGCTCGCCCTTAACGGGTTGTCCCAGCTTGTAAAGATCCTTCGTCGCCCTCTCGATATTCTTCTCGGTGGCCGGAACACATCGAGCGCCGCGATTCTTTATGGCGTCTACGACCTCGAACCACTCCTTTATCGTTGCCCGGTCCGCCGGGGCGCGTGCTAACGCACGCTCGATGCGATCAAGCCGCTGGGCAAGGTGTTCGGGTTCCTGTCCCTTGACGTCCTGCTGCGCCCACAGCGATGCGCCGTACAGAGCCATAGACGCGATGAAAAGGGTGTACCCCGTCGCACGAAAGCATCCGGCAGCGCGCAGCGGGCCTCGCCGGGTCGAGTTCGGCGCAATCACGTTTCGCACCTGTCTCAACGAACGACCTGGCACCGTTTTCGGCACCGTGTCAAAGCGGAGGGAAAGAGTGGCACGGTTAGGATTGCCTGCGATTGCGAGTCCGGCTTTCTGGATATCGAAGAGGCTACCACCGATTCTTCCACCACACCAAATAGTTGTGGTCCTGGAACCGTATCGCCAAGACCGTTTGCTAGAACCAGTGCGCCAGTTCGTTAACGTCCAATTCGTCGAGCCGGCAGACCACGCGATCGGCCGTGTCCAACGCCGCTGCCGGATTGGTCGTCGCCACACCAACCACCTTCATGCCTGCGGTATGGCCGGCCCGGATCCCGACTACGGCGTCTTCGAACACGATGCACTGCTGCGGCGAGATCCCGAGGCGCTCAGCAGCCAATAAAAAGACCTCAGGGTCGGGTTTGCCTCTTGTTACGTCATCGGCCGACACGATCGCTTGAAAGTATTCGCGAAAACCAAGCACGCCGAGCACCGTGCTGATATTTTCGAGCTCGGTCGAGGAGGCGATCGCGCACGGCACAGCCGCCGTCCTCAGGGCATCGAGCAAGGCGGCTACGCCTGGCAGCGGTTCAACCCCCGTTTCGCGCAAGACATCCCGGTAAAGCATCTCCTTGCGCCGCGACAACCGTTCGATCTCGCGTGCGTCGGTGGTCCAACAGAGGATCTCCGGGATGATGCGATCGTTCGTCATGCCGAAGCCACGTTCGAACGCACCGGCAGCTATGGGCTGGCCTGCTTCGTGCGCGAGACGATGCCAGGCTTCTTCATGTTGGCCGAGGGAATCGATGATGACCCCGTCCCAGTCAAAGATGGCTCCCCATTTGCTGATACGTGGCACATGGGACCGCTGCTGTGGGTCACTTTTGTTGTCGACCTCGATTTGCGGCTCCTTGATCCAGGTCGCGTGACAGGCTGGGCATTTTCCGGGTTTGCGCAGCTTGTCATCCTGGAAGGTGAACCCACATTTTCGGCACTGCGCCGGTGTCACCACGGCGCCATACGCCGAGTGTTTCAGGCTCTTGAGCAGATGCCGGATATCCTGCTCCACGTCTCGAGGGGACAGCTCCAGCGCTCGCGCGATGTCTCTAATAGACATCGGGTTATGCAAAAGCATGTCGATGAGATCCTTGCGAAACATCGCGCCTCACGTTGTTCTAAAGAGAAAATTCAGCATGCCACACTGCTGTCCCACAACCACCCGATGCATGGATCGTCCCTTTGTTTCCGAGGCACGCCGTGAATACTTCCGTGTTGGCTCGTTGCCAGCATCCCTGCTGGCAACGGTCTCGGAAACAAAGGCGCGATCCAGGTCTCTCGAGCACAGCTCATTCTTAAGGCATCTTTGTCCTGCGAGTTTCGGCGATTCAAGCCGGGACTTGTGGGACGGCAATTGGCATGCCCCGTCTTTTAGCAACTGCTCTGTGCCGTCGTGCACTCGAGGGGCAAATATGTCCCAACCAGAACCGCCAGGTTGATCTAGCTCAATAACGCTTGTCAATATTGACCTTATATTGTTAGAACAAAGCCGCCGGTAAGGATCCATGCACCCGCTCGATGACACGCCCGAGGACCTCTCGCTGAATCAGAAGGTGGCAGACAAGCTGCGTGAAGCGGCCGATCTGCTTCACAGCCAAGGGGCTAATCCGTTTCGCGTCAGCGCCTACCGCCGTGCCGCACAGACTGTGACGACACTGCGGCGGGACCTGCGTGATATCGTAGCGCGGGAGGGTGTCGACGGTCTGACTGCGCTCCCCGGTATCGGCCGCGGCATTGCCGCGGCCATCGAGGAGATCCTGCGTACGGGACGCTGGAGCCAGATCGAGTGATTGCGTGGCACGCTGGACCCTGTGCGTTTGTTTCAGACGGTCCCGGGTATCGGCCCCGAGCTGGGACAACGCATTCATGATACGCTGCATGTGGACAACCTGGAGGCACTGGAGCTCGTCGCCCACGATGGCCGCCTGGAAACGGTCCCCGGGGTGGGGCCCCGGCGCGCCGCTGCCCTGCGCGCGACACTCGGATCGATGCTGGGCGGGCTGCGCATGAGCCGCATTAGGCGCACAGACGGGCCGGACGTGCAGGTCTTACTGGATCTCGACCGGGAGTATCGCGAACTGGCGCAGGCCAAGCGCCTGCCGACGATCGCGCCCAAGCGTTTCAACCCGAAGAACGAGGCGCGGCTGCCCGTGTTGCACACGAATCGGGGTAACTGGCACTTCAGCGTGCTGTACTCCAACACCGCCTTGGCCCACCAACTGGGGCGAACGCGAGATTGGGTGGTGGTGTACTTCTACGACAACCACCACCAGGAGGGGCAACATACGGTGGTGACGGAGACTCGTGGCCCACTGCTGGGCCTACGTGTCGTACGGGGCCGCGAGGCGGAATGCCGCGCTTATTACTCGAGCCGCGCGCGCCCCAAGCACAGCGACTAACCCCCGAGCGTTACCGCGCGGTCGCTCGATAGTCTGCGAGCGAGCCACTGCATGACGTAGCCCCGCGGTTCTTGCACACCGCTCACCACGTATTGCAGCGTATACTCATTGTTGAGCGTTGCGTCGACCTGACGCTGTGCGTATTTGGTGCTGCAAAACAAGATCTGGTCCCTCGCCTTGATGGCTTGTGTACCGTCCGGCATCACGATCGCACCATGCTGGCGGTTCAGCACGAGCGGGATACACGCGAGGTTGCGCTCTCTGTCTAAAGGGTCGCGCACAATGTCGTCGAGCGTAACCGTATACCCCCTTCTCTTTAATATCGTGACGGCGCTGGCGTCTTTATGGCAGATCGTTGCCGTCCACAGATGAGGCACACTGGTGCCCAGCGTTTCCCTGATGCGGCTAATCACGCCTCGCAAATGCGCTTCACGATCTTCACGCATATGATCCAGAAAAGTGTGGATCAATGGTGACAGCAACTCGAACAAAATGTTTCGCGCCGTGATCAGACTGGGTTGCATGATCAGGTCCGCGTTCGCTGCGTTAAAGGCCAGCTCGTTCTCGTGGTGATTCTGACGCACTACCATATAAATATTAGGATTTAGCGACCGCGCAGCCAGCAGGACTCCCAGATTATCCGAGTCGCTGTCGGTCGCGGCAACAACTCCCACAGCCTTACCGATACCGGCCTTGCGCAAGGTGTTGGCATTGGCGTACCCCAACACTTTTTGCTTTGCCGGCAAGTCTTCGGCCCCCTCCATGTCCGGATCGATGATGATGGTGCGCACTTCATGAGTGTGCAAAGCCTCTCGTAAGCGCTGTCCCATCCTGCCGTATCCACAAAGAATCCACACGCCCTTGGGCGGTGACAACGGTTTATCAAGCGAAAAACCTTGGGCGCCGATCAACCAATGCTTGAGCGTGTGTAGCAGCGGCGCGTACAGGGCAGTACCGAGCCACTTAGCGAATGCGTCGAAGGGATCCATCGTTTCGGCCGCACCTATCGTGTTGAGATACTCTCCACGCCGGTGCAGAGTCGATAAGCAGACGACGCGCACTGACGGATTGAGAAGACGTGCCATTACCGTGATCTTGATATTTACTTCCTCGTCGTCGGTGAGCGCGACAACCGCCTGGCAATTTGGATGTTTGACGCCGGCGTCGATCAGATGTTTCGGTGCGCTCGCATCGGCACACAGACCGGGCATTGTCTTGCGGTAATCGCGCAATGATAAGGCCTTGATACGGTCCTCATCCTTGTCGATGATCACGGCCGTGCAGCCGGCGTCATCGAGTCCCCGGGTCAATAAGCTACCCGTATCGCCGAAGCCGCAGATGATGAAAAATGGTTCCGTAATCCCTTTTGCACTGCGCGCGAAGCCGCGCTGCGCAACAGCTTGCTGGAAATGCGGATTCCGTACTAACCTGATAATCGAGCTGATCGCATAAATCCATGCGACTACGCTGCCATACAGCAAAATGATCGCCCACAGGCGCTGCGCATCCGTAAAAGGATGCGGAATCTCCCCGAAACCCGTTGTGGTCGCGGTGTAGGTCAAAAAATAAAATGCATGGAAAAAACTCATGTGGGTCGGATTGCCCTCGGCGTCCTGACCTGGTATTAGCACCAATCCAGTGATCGCAACGGCATAAACGACAATGAGTATGAGTATCGGTCTGCGCATAAAACGCAGGACGATCGCTGTGACTCGATCAAGCTCAGACGTCTTGGCCATCTTGGGCCCCCTACCGCCCTGACATCAACGTATCTGAGACCAGCATAATCACGGACACGATGTTCGCCAGCATCGCACCGGCGGCCAACGACACGATACTGGACATGACGCTCGGTATGAGGCCTGATCCCGTGACGTGAACAGCGACCGTCCACACGATTGCGGCGCTGATCAGCTGAAGCACAGCTACAAGGCTGGTCGCCAGCAGCAGCGCGCCGACCTGCGAGCGGTCGCCGAGCTTGAGCCCCATAGCGATAAGATTAACCAGGATCACGGCGAAGAACTCCATGGCATTGTGGTGCTCTGGAGCTTCGATCTCGCCCATGACAAAACCGAAATTCAACGTCAACGCAAGTATGATAAAAAAACCGAATATGACTTTTTCGATATTCATAGTCTCTCGAGACCGCGATTTTTCATGGTGGGAGGTCGCCCAGAAGGGCGCAATGTGACGGAATCGCCGCCGTCGGCTCGACAGGGTAAGCCATCATTGGCGACATCACAATAGCCGGCGAATCAATCTACACACGCCCCGTCTCGCTTCACTGCGCATTCGCACCCACGCGCTGCCGTGAGTGGAACAACGCATTGTCTACTGCCGACTGTATGGCCGATACCAGCCTTTCTCCGACCCGCTTTCTGGCTGTGTATGTGACTTCATAGAGATCCGCGTCCTTACTGGCCCCCAGCAGATAGTCATCGGTCGTCATGAGATCGTCGATTAGCTTGCGCTCCAGCGCCTGTGCCCCATACCAGTGCTCGCCGGTTGCGACCTGGGCAATGTCCAAGCTCGGTCGGTTCTCCACCACGAAGTTTTTGAACAGCTGATGGGTGTCTTCTATTTCCTGCTTGAGCTTTGCGCGGTCCTTGTCCGTATTCTTACCGAACACTGTTACGGTTCTCTTGAACTCGCCGGCTTTGATTTGCTCAAATCCAATTCCGTGCCGCTCAAGCAACCGGTGGAAGTTGGGTAGCTGCGCCAGCACGCCAATCGAGCCGACGATGGCAAAGGGGGCGGCAATAATGCGATTCGCAACGGCCGCCATCAGATAGCCGCCGCTCGCCGCCACCTTGTCGACCGCGATCGTCAGCGGAATCTTCTTTTGCTTGATCCGCAGGAGTTGGGAGGCGGCCAAACCGTGCTCGTGCACCAGACCTCCGGCGTTCTCGAGGCAAACGAGTACTTCGTCGTCCGGTGTCGCCATGGTAAGCAGGGCCGTGATCTCCTCGCGCAGCGAGGCAACCGCTGTGGCCTTGATGTCACCACGAAAATGAAGGACGAAAATGCGCTTGCGTCCGCGCGCTTCTTTTTTGGCTTCGGCCTTCTTGCGCGCCTTTTCCGCCTTGGCTTGCTTGCGGTAATCTTTTTTTGAAAGTATCCCACGCTTCAGGGTTTGCGTCATGACCGCGTATTTTTTGTTGAGATTTTTTACGTCCAATCTCTCCATCGGCCGGCTCTTTCTTGACAAAGTTACTGCCAACACCATCACAATGCCGATGGCAGCCACAATGGTCACGGCTTTCGCGAGAAAAAGCCCGTATTGCATCAAGATCTCTAACATGATTCGCTCCTTAGTGTGGTGTTACAGGACTGGCATCAGTCATACTAATCATGCCACGTTGAATTCCTGTGGCGCCAGCATACCGCTTTTCTGATTCTTCCAATGCACGCACATGCCTTCACGGCCTTGCGTTGAAAGCGTCTTGGAGCGACTATTTACGGACTTTTCGACAAGGAGACTGTGATGGCGGACACAGACGTAGCACTGGTTATTGGGGTAGGCCCCGGTCTGGGCATGGCGCTGTGCCGGCGCTTCGCCGAGGTCGGGATGAAGGTAGCGATGAGTGCCCGGCATGAAGCACCGCTAAAGGCGCTTGCCGGCGAGCTGATCGCAGCAGGCGAAATCGCGCATGCCTACGAGAGCGATGCGACGGATGAGAGCGCCGTTTCCAGGCTGTTCGATAAGGTGAGCGCCGATCTGGGCGAACCGGACCTGGTGGTTTACAACGCTGGCGCCTTCCAGCGAACCAGCATTCTCGAGGCGAGCGCAGCCGATTTCGAGCGCTGCTGGCGGGTCGGGTGTTTCGGCGGCTTCCTCGCCGGTCGCGAGGCCGCGAAGATCATGGTCACACGCGGCTCCGGAACTATACTTTTTACCGGAGCCACCGCCTCGCTGCGGGGAAGCGCGCAGTTTTTTAACCTTGCGGTCGGCAAGTTCGGTCTGCGGGCGCTCGCACAAAGTATGGCACGCGAGTTAGGTCCGCAGGGCGTACATGTCGCCCATGTGATTATAGACGGCCAGATCGCGAGCCCGCGACATGCCGATCTTATTAAAGAACGCGGGCCCGACGTACTGCTCGACCCCAACTCCATCGCCGACACTTATTATCAGCTCCATTGCCAGGCACGCAGCGCCTGGACCCAGGAAGTCGATCTCCGTCCCTGGGTGGAACGATTCTGACGGTTCGGCCGCCGGCGCGGCCCACCAAGACTCATCGTCGCGTACATCGGGCGCCAGCCCCTCGATTCCGGGAAGAGCGGCGTCCCTGGATGGATCGCGACTAGTGCCAAAAACACGATACCCTTCTTGTGCCAAAGCCTGGGCCGTGGCCCGGCCAATACCTGACGATACATCCGTAATGAGTACAACCTTTTGTTCACTCATCTTGCACCTCCTCCTCGCTGGTAATTAAGACGTTATCCAGAATTAAGCCGTTCTAGTTTTGGCCCTAATTTCTGGATTATTTGCGCAAGTAGTTCTGGGTGCTCTGAGGTCGTCAGATGCCCACCAGGTAACACTCGGATATCAAGCCCGTACTCGCCCAATCGTTTCCTCGCCTTCACAATCTGGTTCGGCTCAAACGGGTCGCCTTCGCTGCCCACGATGTGGAATGACACGAATTCGCGCGAAGCGAGAAACACGCGGCGCAGATCCCACCGATCCGCATTGGCCTTGTGCTCATCAACAAACCCCGCGCCGTTGCTCATGAAGGCCGCGCCATTGCGCCGACTGATAGCTTCGTACAACTCCCCAAGTTCTTCGGAAGTCACGTTGTACTCCTTCGACCACAATACCCTGACCATCTGGTTGAACGCAAACCGTGAGCGCTGGGCGACCCACGTGCCCACTTTCCCCATGGGTGTTTTGAGCAACGGGGTTGTAAGCCAGGGGTGAGAATGAGCGTCGGCGAACAAGCCGCCGTTGATTAGCAAAACCCCCTCGATTCTGGTGGTGAGGTCGGAACCCCGGTCGAGTCGCTCCTGTTGGCGGCTGAGAAGCTCCAGCGCGACTAAGGACGAGAAATCAAACGTAACGACGAAGGTGGACTTAATTCCCTCTGCTGCCCACACGACTCCACCAGATCAGCACGCTCCATTGTGCCGTAGGGGTAATCAGCCGGTTTGTCAGAATCACCCTGCCCGACGTATTCGACGAAGAGCTTCGGCCCCAACCCATGGCCGGTCAAATGTTGCTCGACCCTCGCCCATCCAAACGAGCCGTCAGGAAAGCCGGGCAGGAACGTCGTCCAAACTGCCCCCTTATCTCGCCCACTGTCTCTGACCACCCGCTGAAATACATGGACAACATCCGGTGAATCCGTCGTATCACGCGACTTTAAGATTCTCTTGGCACGGCGATCATACGAGACTCTTTTCCCAAGCGCGAACCAGTCTTGGGCAGTAATCTTGGACTTCAACATCGCACTATCCTCCTTGTTGGACTGGGTCACGGGATAACACGGCGCAGCTCGGTCAAGGCCTGCAGGTGCACCGGTAATAAGGACAGTCTTTTGTTCACTCATCATTTCCCTCCTGGTCGATGCTTATGACGTTAACTATTTACTTCTGTTCTCATCCAACAAGTAACTCACTGCCAGGCGCGCAGCGCCTGGACCCAGGAGATTGATCTGCGTCCCTGGGTTGAACGATTCTGAAACCCTGATGCCGGATTTTGAAAACAACCACTCTATCTACTGTGTGACCTTCGAGTCGCAAGACTGTCGTCACAGTTGAGGTTGCGCGGCAACAGTATCTCCGCTATCAGGATGCTCTTGAGGTCTTCCCGCCGGGCCAGGTTCGTCGCCGTTGTCCCTACTCCGTCCCCGATATCCGACCATAAGCACCGGCCTGTGATGCGTGATTAACAGGAAGGAGGCCGGTACGAAGTAGAAAGAGACAATAGTTGAAAGTAACGTGCCGCCGGCTATGGCCGCCGCAAAGGGAGGCCAAAAACCACCTCCAGCGAGCATCAGCGGCAAGAAACCGCCGAAAGTCGTGATGGTTGTAGCGATAATGTGCCGACTGGTGTCGCCGATGACGATTTCCCTGATCACGCGTGGGTTGCCGGCCACAGCTTGCGCATTCGCCCTTAATGCCGAGACAATAACAACAGCCGCGTTAATCGCCAAGCCGACAAGTCCCATGAGGCCCATCATCACGAGGAAGCCCAAGGGATAGTCCAACAGCTTGATGCTCAGGAGTCCTAGCCCCATAGCCTGCAGGGCGACCGCAAAGATCAGGCCCGCGATCCGAAATGAGTTGAACGCGAGCACGACCGTCGCAATCATCAGGACGACGAGCACGACCGCGTACGCGGCCAGATCACTCACCGCGTCGTTGCGCTTCTCAGATTCCCCACCAAACTCAATCCGGTAGCCTGCCGGCATCGGGAGGGGACGCGTCCGCAGTCGACTTTGAAACTCCTCCAGCGCTTCCTGGGGCAAGGTTCCAAGCTTTAAGTAACCGCGCACGATGTTGACGCGTTCACCGTTTCGGCGGGAGATCGCGTTCGCTGCTGGCGATAATTCAAGTCGCCCTATCACATCCAACGGGATACCGGGGGAGTCCTCCCCAGAATTGATGACGGCCGCGCTCGGCGGCAGAAACTCTAAAGACTCAATTTCACTAAGTTTCCCACGACGGTACCCGTTGACACGTACCCGCACTGGCAGCTCCTGGGTTCCTTCAACGATGGATCCGCCGGTAACACCCTCCAGCCCCTGATCCAATTGCCGCGCAATGTCCACCAAACTGAGACCAACAAGGTTTGCTGCGTCTTCATCAGCGTGCACCCACAATTTCGGTTCGCCGCCCTGAATTGTCGTCCTCGTGTGCGTCACTGTTGGGACCCGTGCCATCTGTGCCCGAGCCTGCTCCCCGAGCCGGCGCAACGTGTCCAGGTCCGGGCCATAGATCCGCATCTCCAAAGGAGCAACGAACGGGGGTCCCTGCCCCAAGTCACGCACCAATATCTGCGCCTGCGGGAAGGCTTCGTCCAGCTCGCGTTGGATTACCGGGATGATACGGGTCGCTGCCTTCACTGCTGAGGTTTGGACTTGTGCCTGGGCGTAGTTAGCGATGCCGTCCTGATCCATGATCAGGTTGTAATAGAAAGAGGGTGCACTCGTGCCCAAGAACCAGTTTACGGAGCGTATCTCGTCATGGCGCAGTATCAGCTCATGAGCCTGCAGAACTACGGCCTCAGTCTCTCGTATCGACGCCTGGCTGGGAAGCCGTAACTCCACATGAAATTGATCACGATCAGCAGATGGGAAGAATTGCTCGGTCAAGGTCGTTGCGGTGACGAAACCCAAGACGGGCAATGCTCCGGCGGCGAGTAACGAGAGTTTCGGATATCGAAGACTAAGATCGATGGAGGCTTCAAACAGCCGCTGCAACCTTGGAATTGACAGGCCGCTACGCCACCAGCGCGTTTGAACAGCGGATTCGGCTCTGACCAAACGCCCGGCCAGAGCCGGGATGACTGTCATCGACAGAATGTACGAACTGATGAGCGAGATGATGACGCTAATACCGATGGCAAAAACAAACTCGCCCACATTCCCGGGGAGCAGTACGATAGGCATGAACGCAAGCACAGTAGTCAGGGTCGACGTGAGTAGCGGTATCCTGAGGTGGGTGACCGAGATCCGTACCGCCTTCAATACTGCTACGCCCTTTGCCAGGCGGTGCTTGATCGCGTCCACCATGACGATCGCGTTATCCACAAGCAGGCCAATAGCGACGATCATGCCAGTGACCGACATTTGATGGATGGGAACGCCAATAAAATTGAGCACCGCAAGCGTCACCAGGCTGGTTAAAGGAAGCGAGGCCGCGACGATCAGCGCTGAACGCCAGCCTAACGTCAAGAACAAAACAACAACGACCAGGCCGGCGCCGATGGCGAGATTTACCGCAAGCGTACGCAGGCGTTGATTCGTATAGGTGGCCTGGTCAAAGATCACCTCGAGCGCAACGCCGTCAGGCAGCTGCGCGCCAAAGGCTTCGATTGCCGCGCGCGCATTGCTGGACCAGAGATCGACGCGGCGGTCGTTTTCCATACGAGCCGCGACGACTACCGCTGGTAATTGCCCGAGCAGGGCGAGATCTTCGGGCGGATCGACCACAGATCGGCGCACGTCTGCGACATCGCCGACCCTGAGAATGGCTCCCGACGGTCGCGTCATCACCGGCACGGAGCGAATGCGGTTGATACCGTTAAGCTCACCCGCTATCTCAATCAAAAGATCATTTCCGAAGCTGCGCAGCTGTCCCGCAGAAACTTTGGCATCCGCATGCGAAATGGCATTCGCGACATCACGCGTGGCTATCCCGACGGAAGCGAGCCTGGACGGGTCGATCGTCACGACGATTTCTTCTTTTGGCGCACCGTAGAGACGAACGACCTCAGTCCCAGGGACATTGCGCAGTCGGTTTTGAAGCTCCTCGGCGTAACGACCCATGATAGCGAGATTGGGCGGCCCGGCGAGTCGCCAGTTGAATGCGGCGAGGATGGTAAAGGCCCAACCTCGATCATCATCGAAGACCGGTGCCGGTACCCCCTTTGGAAACTTGGCGTGGGCATCGGCCAATGCGTCTCGAATCTGAGCGAAGATCTCTTCGTTATCAACGACCGATCCGAGCAACTCGATATTAATGACGGAAACCCCGCTGCGACTTTCCGAGTCGATCGTGTCAATTTCAGGAATTTCGAGTAGCTCGTCCTCGATCTTTTCCGTTATCAGCGCCTCCACCCGTTCGGCGCTGGCTCCTGGAAAGGGCGTTACAATGGTCCCCCGGCGGTTAGTAATTGTAGGGTCTTCCTGCCGTGGGATGGTGGAAAGAGCGGTGAGACCCGCCGTAATCACTAGGAGAATCGTAACTGCGAGTAATCGCTGATTGCGAAAGAAAAGTGTGCTCATCGACCCGCCCTCGGGTCAGAAACGAGGGCCACAGTCGGGTTAGGATTTCGAGCGAGCTTGACTAACTGGCCCGGCACGAGGCGGTGCGTACCCGCATTAACCACGAGATCACCGTTTTGCAGCGTGCCGCGCACGAAGACGCGCGACGATTCAGTATGAAGCACCTCTACATCGCGGCGGGTGACCTCAAATATCCCATCTTCTTCGGTTTCTTGAGTGCTATTAAGCACAAAAACAGTCCAGAGGCCGCGCATGCCTTCCGTTAAGGCAGTCGTCGGCAGCCAGTAGCCTTCGCTGTCGAAAGTCTCGACCAGGCGAAGCTGCACCATCTCTCCTGACGGTACCTCAGGACCGTTGGGCATGGCCAAGATCACCGTGACCGTCCTCGTGCTCCGATCGACCTCGGGTATAACGGCCTTCACCACGCCCTTATACGTCACCCCATTTACCTCCAACACCTGCGAGCCGCCCATGGGTACGCGACGGGCCAAGGAGGCGGGCAGCCCGATGCGCGCTTCCAGACGACCGCTTTCCAACAGCCTGACCACGGGCTGCCCCGCCGTGAGAACTACGCCCTCGTCGATGTAGCGCTTCGCTACGATGGCAGTAAACGGTGCCCGCAACAGGGACTTGCCGATTTTGACGTCAATCGCCTTCAACGCAGCTTTAATTGATTTGGTCTGCGCCTTCAAAGCCGCTACTTGGAAGCGTCTTTCGTCATATAGCTGCTTCGACGTGTTCTTCGACGCATACAGATCCGCGGCCCGAGCAAGGTTCAACTTGGCCAAGGCAAGCCTAGCTTGTGCCACTTCCAGCCGTGCAACTAATTGCTCGCGCTGCGCCGCAAGCTGCTCGGTATCGAGACGAGCGATCACGGCCCCGGCCGGGACGCGATCACCGTCATCGACCAGGATCTTCCTGACAAGGCCGTCAAGCTCGAACCCCACGTCGCTCGTTCGCCTCGCGACGATACGCCCAGAGTAGCTGCGGGATACAGAGTAGGCGGCATCCTTTGTCGCAGCGATCGCCGCTACCGGCAACATGCGAACGACTATTTGCTCGCTAGGTTTCTTCGAGGAGCTTATGAGCGCCATTGCCCCGTCCATTCCCAGTTCGATTATGACCGCCGCCGCCGTCAATGAGGCTGCCGCACTAGCAAACTTTTTATTGAAAAAGGTCTTGGAAAGATTGGCGTTCATGATTACGTATCCCATATGTGTATATACACCCTAATACACCAAAAATCGTCAACCAGGTCAGCGTGTCGGCATTTTCTCGATGAAGCGAAGGTCCTCTAAGATACGCACGAAACGCGGGCCGCCGAGGTACCGAATGACGCTTGACTGCGCTTTTTTCCAGTAAGGTAGTGCTTTGGCCAGTGTCTTAGATCCTTTCGACGTCAAGCTTATTGAGCGCGTGCGCCGGTCAACACCCGGCGCATTTTTTATCAGTCCCTGCTCTTCCAGCGGCTTCAAGTTCCGCGTCAGCGTTGTACGATCCATGACCAGGTTCGCGGCGAGCTCGGACATGGTGGGCGCGCCCCGTCGGGCGACAATTGCCAGTATGCTGAATTGCGTACCCCGCAGACCGCTGGGCTGCATGACTTCATCAAAATGCTGCGTGATTACGCGAGATGCCTTTCTGATGTTAAAACACGCACAGTCTGCGGCCGGCGCCAGGTTTTGTTTGTTAATTCGCTCGTTCATATTATGTGTATATACACTAATAATACATAGCTGTCAACCCTCATCGCGCCTGATTCCACTACTTCTCCCGACAGGCGCTTTTTTGGCTGCCTAACTCGGCCACAGCCAGCCGAACACGCCTCCCGTCAGCAGGGCGTAGACGAGCGCATCGACCGTCTGCTTGCCGACGGCGGACCACGGGCGGCCGAACCACGCGGCGTCTGGGACCAACGCCGCTGCGTACGCCAGCCACGCAACGGTGCTGGTCACGCGGAAAACGGTGAGATACTCCGCGCCCGGCGCCAGCGTACGGCTCGCGATGTATGCGATTACGAACCCGACAAGGAGGTAATAAACAAACGACAGCACCATATTCGTCCGCATGGCCGGGACACCGGTGGGAAGAATCGTAATGAAGGCAACTGGGCCTTCTTCAAATTTCTTGCGGCCGTCAGGCTGGTTCATTTCGTCCCGCGACGCCAAGTGCGGTATATCGTACTGACCTGGTGCAAGCTTCTGCGGCGTGAGCGCTCCGCGTGCTGTCGCTTCGTCCGGTAATCCTTTGAAATCCGACTTGTGGTGCGGAAGCACCGTCCAGATCAATGCGCTCGCGATCCACACGAGGACAGCGGATAACCCGATTGCAAGCCAGAGTGAACCAAGTGTCACCATCTTAACCTCCACGGTTTGAGTGTGATTAAAGCCGCCCCGAATCCGGCCTCCATACAGTTTGGCGGCGCCGCCGGGCGACCGCTTTGCCGATGTTTCAGGCCCCGCACGAGCCCAACTCTGCCAACACGTAGCTGGCTGCTGAGCCCGTCACGCCGCACTGAAAAAATCATGCAGCGCCGCCGCGCAATTCTCGGGCTGCTCCTCCATCACGAAGTGCCCGCAGTCGAGGGCAATTTCAAACACGTCATCGGCCCAGCTGCGCCACACCTCGAGCGGCGACTGCGCCTTGGAAACAAGATAGCGTCGCCCCCAGAGAATCAGCGTCGGGCAACCGATGCGCCGGCCGGCATCACGGTCGGCGCCGTCGTGATCCAGATCGATGCCCATGCCCGCCCGGTAATCCTCGCAGGTCGCCTCGATCACGGAGGACTTGCGGAAATGGCGGATATACTCGGCGACGGCCTTGGGATCGAGCGCCGCTCTGTTACCCGCCCACCGGTCTAATAGGTGGCGCAGATAGAACTCCGGATCATGGCCGATGAGCCGCTCCGGCATCGGCGCAGGCTGTGCCAGGAACAACCAGTGGTAAGTGCTCAATGCCGTGTCCTGGTTCATGGATTCGGCCGCCGCCAGCGTCGGGATGATGTCGATGGCGGCGAAGTGTGACACGCGCCCCGGGTGGTCAAGCGCGAGTCGATAGCCGACCCGGCCACCACGGTCATGCCCCGCCAGCATAAAGCGCTCGTGGCCGAGCGCTTCCATCAGCACCACCATATCTTGCGCCATGGCACGCTTCGAATAGTTAAAATGATCTGTATCGGGCGGTGGTCCCTTGCTGTCGCCGTAGCCGCGAAGGTCAGGAATCACGAGCGAGAAGTGATCGCGCAGCCGCGGCGTCACCGCGTGCCAGGCGACGTGGTTTTGCGGATAACCGTGCAGCAATAACAGCGGCGGGCCCGTTCCGCCCGTGAGCAGGTGGATCTCGGCGTGCCCGGTCGAAATACGATGTTCCTGAAAGTCTTTAAACACCCGCTTCGAGCCTCCCCGCGCGGACGCAGCGCGTTGTTATATTATGCCTGCATTGAGGTACAACATGTTACTGCTGCCCGGCAATGAGTAAGGTCGCCCTGACATTAGGATTACTCACGGGCATATCATGGGCGACACTTGCCCTTGCGGCGGATCCATTTGCAAAAGGTGTAACAGAATGGTCGTTTAGCGTGGGCTATGGAGACAACTTCGGGACCAGCCTTAGAGGCGGCAATGTGCAAGAGGATGTCAAGTTCGTGCCCTTCCTTGCCTCCTGGGGAAAGGTCTTTAAGAAGCGAGCTAGTGGCGTAAGCCTAGGGTACGCGGTGGAAGGTTTCTTTAGTCACGCGAAACAAGAAAGCGTGGACCGCAGCGCGGTCGGGATAACGCCCTTGTTTGTGTACAACTTCAAGACTCGTAAGAAACTAACCCCCTATGCCGAAATGGGAATAGGGATTGTGTTTACGGACCTGGACCCGGAGGGCTTCGGGTCGGATTTCGGCTTTACCCCGCAAGCGGGGATTGGTATTCGATACGCAATAGGCCACGACCGATTCCTGAAGTTCTCATACCGCTATCACCACCTTTCCAACGCCGGTCTAAAGGACGATAACAAAAGCATCGACTCCAATTTCTTTCTCATCGGGTACTCTTTCTTGCGATGAGGCCACGCCGAATTTTGTCGAACAGCAATGCCGGGTACCCGCAGCTGTCCCACAACCGCCCAATATATGGATCGCCCCTTTGTTTCCAAGACACGCCGTAAATACTTCCCTGTAGGCTCGGCGCCAGCATCCCTGCTGGCAACGGTCTCGGAAACAAAGGGGCGATCCATGTCTCCCGAGTACAGCCCATTCCTAACGCATCTTTGTCCTGGCGAGTTTCAGCATTTCAAGCCGGGACTTGTGGGAAAACAATGCCGGGTACCCCTTTTTCCACCACTCTTCTCTATTTCAGATTCTCCTCCATGTAGAGGGAGAGCTCGATCATGCGCTCCAGCAGCTCGCTCGGTGCATAGCCGGGAAAGTTCTTGCACACCAGCTCTTTGGCAAACAGCCGCGCAATGTAGCGTAGCTTGAGCGCTCGCGCACGCGAGGCAAAGACGAAATCGCGGTGGCCATTGTTCACGACGATCACGTTTTGCTCGAGATCGTACCTGGATCGCCACAGCTCGCCGGGCGCCCGTTTGAAGGTGTAGCCGGGCAGGCCCTGCTTAGCCGCTGACGACTCGCGCGATTCCGGCAGCAGCGAGTCAGTGACCGTCACCAGGCCTTCAGCCTGACACACGATGGCGTCCTGGATAACGGTCACCTGGATGCGCGTCAGTCCGGGCTCGTCGGGCGCAGCGAAGGTGAGGATCTCGTCATTAGCATTCTCCAGGCTGCCGTCGCCCTCAATGATATTCCAGCGAAACGTCAGGTTATGCTCCACCAGATTATGCGAGCGGTCGCGCGGGATGGCGTGAAGCGTCTTCGATTCGCCCACCGGCACCACGCAGGAGGCAGGCGAGATGCGCACGCTGAACAACGGCCCGGCATATTCGAAGAACTTCTTCTGGCGCTGCTGCTCGCGTTCCGCCAGCCCGTCTGCGGTCACCGCGTCAGTCATTGCCATGCCGTCCGCACCGCGTTTGGGCCGTAACGCGTCCGGCCCGCGCTGTCGCACATCAAACCAGTCGTATTCTTCGGGCGGCAGCGCGAGCAGCGCTTCCCGGAACGCCTTTTGGATAGTGCGCAGCATCTGCCGGCTGGCACGTTCCTCCTCCGCCTTGCGTTGCTCATCGATGAGCCTCTCCAGCGCCGCAGTGATGGGCTCCATGGCCACACAAAAATCCGAGAACGCGGAATCGCGGATGACGCCCGTGCGGGTGCCGGGCGTGAGGTTCAGGAACGGTACGTCCACGATGCCCTCGAGATAGCCCTCGGTCCACGGGCCGCGCTGGAAAGTGTCGAGCTCGGTGAGACTCTCCAGCACCCGCGTGCCCGACCGGTAGAGCCCGACGCGCTTCTCGGGCTTGGGCTCCCCGACGTACAGCTCGAGGTAGAGCTCACCTGAGGGGCTGCGCGGCATCGGCAGCTGATGGAGCAGCCTGCCACTGAACTCACGGGGTTGGACGTTGTATTGTTTGTGGGCCTGTCGATCTACCACCTTGATGCCCACGCCCGAGCGTCGGATCCGGTCGCGCAGTTCCGAGGCCAGATACCACTGGATCTTCTCACCGCTGAACTGACGTATGCCCGGGAGCAGCGGCTTGACCTTGAGCTCGGTACCGTGCGCGGGAAACAGGATTCGACGGGTGCTCACGGTGTAGCTCGGATCACCTTTCTTCATGCGCATCTGGTAGGTCTTGCGGTCATCACCGGCAGACGTGAGCGTAAGCTCCTCGCCCACGGTCCAGAAGCTCAATAAACCGATGCCGAACTCGCCCTGAATCCCTTCGGCGCCGTTTTCCTTGAGGCGACGTTTGATCGAATCACAGATATGGGTCGCCACATAGCGGAAATTTGGCATGCCCTGGTCGTTCCTCGGAATGCCATCACCGTCGTCCGTGACCGTCAGATAATGTTCGCCGCGCTCCCGGCCGCGGGTAATGGTGATCCGCCGGGCGTGGGCATCGATACTGTTTTCCACGAACTCGGCCACCGCCTTGAGCGGGTTGTTCTGCGACAAGGCGATGATGGTAATGGCGTTCCAGTCATCACCGATACGAAGCCGACCAGAGTTGCGGGGCTTGCGTGTTTTGCTTCTTGTCCTGGACATGGGCTCGTCGTCGCAGGCGCTGTCAAACGCAGACCCATAAGGTCTCCTATTTCCGGTCTCGCCGTCAACACATCAAATCGCTGGTGTGCCCGGCGCACAGACTAACGAAAAAGAACGAGAAATAGGCCTGCCCCACTTTATCCCTTGTAATGCTTTATTCCGTGGTTGAAAGGCTGGGTGATATCTTTGCGATCGGAGCGATCTGTTGGATAAGGGCAACGATGCGATTGTCGTGACATTATGCCTTTTCGATCAAGACCGCTACGAATAATAAGACTAAGCTTGCGTCCCTCCAAAGCCCGCTTGGCGACATAGAGCAAATGCTCTCGCAGGATGTTGAAAAAGGCCATCCATGGTCTTTTTCAACTCGCTTCCCCGCGGACATGTTCGCGGGTTGCTCCATTGTTCAAACACTTAGGCGTTTGAACAATGGAGCGGCGCATCCCTGCGGCGCCTAGCAGGG
>JBHHZP010000036.1:0-27338 GCA_046758085.1 Acidiferrobacterales bacterium | reverse complement strand
CACTGGGCCAAACCGTTCGGGTTACCGCGGATGGATGTGAACCATTGAGCCGCGCGTCACTGGAGCTGGTCGTCAGGCACTCATGAACGGCGAACGCGCCAAGCAAGACAACGGGCCTGGGCGCGAGCGACGCATCAGCTGCCTTCACCTCGCAATGTAAGTCGTCATACACCGGTATGGCATTTTGAGGCCGGAGGAAGCGACACAAACCGTTTGAGAATCTAATTTTGGAAGCATAACGATAGTCGCATACACGCGTCTACAACTATGGGTTCAATTATTCGCCGCTACTTAACTTCGTTGTCTTAGAAAACCAGCAAGTATCTTCGCGGTGTGCGAGCCGCGCTTGATGCGAGCAACCGCCTCGGGTGGCCCCTGGGCGACGATACGCCCGCCGCCATCCCCGCCTTCGGGGCCAAGATCGATCATCCAGTCGGCTTCCGCGATGATATCGAGGTTGTGCTCGATGATAATCACCGTGTTGCCGGCCGTTACGAGGCGGTGCAAGACGTGAATGAGCTTTTCCACGTCGGCCATGTGCAATCCAATGGTGGGTTCATCGAGTATGTAAAGTGTGGGGCGGTGCGCAGCGAGTATCGAGGATTTCCTCCTGGCGTCGGGGGGCGCGGTTTTGGCTTTTGCCAGCTCGGTAACGAGCTTGATACGTTGCGCCTCGCCGCCGCTCAAGGTCGGGCTTTGCTGGCCCAGGGTAAGATATCCGAGCCCGACATCTTGCAACAACCGCAGGGCATGGTGAATCGGGGCCTGGGCGGCGAAAAACTCCACCGCCTCGTCCACGCTCATCGCGAGCACATCGGCAATCGACTTGTCCTTGAATAGGACCGCCACGGTTTCGGAATTGAAACGAGTGCCGTCACAGATTTCGCACGATACCCGGACATCGGGGAGGAAGCTCATTTCGATTTTTTTCACACCCTGGCCTTCACAGGTGTCGCAGCGGCCCCCGCGGACATTGAAGGAAAAACGTGCCGGCGTGTATCCGCGCAGCCGGGCCTCCGTCGTCGTCGCATACAGCCGGCGAATACGGTCCCAGAACCCCACATAGGTTGCGGGACAAGAGCGCGGCGTCTTACCGATTGGTGTCTGATCGACTTCGAGCACCCGCCCGATACCATCGTAGCCTCTTATCTCGCTGCAACCGTGCAGCCTCCCCACACGTCGCCGCCGCTGTCGCGGGTGTTGCTGGTTAACGATCTGTCGTAGATTGTCGTGCAGGACCTCTCTGACCAGCGTGCTCTTGCCACTGCCGCTCACGCCGGTTATGCAGACCAATCGCCCCAATGGTATGCGCACCCTAAGATCTTTCAGGTTATGCAGGCCGGCGTCCACAATCTCAAGAACCAGTTGTTTGCCTTTGCCCGTTGCTACCCTACGGCGAGCGTTGGCCAAAGGGTGTTTTAGGGGACGTGCAAGGAAACGTCCCGTTACCGAGCGTGGGTTGCGCAGGAGATCCCGGAGCGGGCCTTCGGCCACAACCTTGCCGCCGTTCACGCCGGCGCCCGGGCCAAGGTCCACGATGTGCTCGGCTTGCCGGATCGTTTCCTCATCATGCTCGACTACGACAATGGTATTTCCTTTTGCTTCGAGCTGACGCAACGTATCGAGCAGCATGCGATTGTCTCTGGGATGCAGGCCAATGGTCGGCTCATCGAGGATGTAACACACGCCACGCAGATTCGATCCCAACTGCGAGGCGAGCCGGATGCGCTGCGCTTCGCCGCCGCTGAGCGTCGGTGCAGACCGATCGAGCGTGAGGTAGGACAGACCGACTTGCTTGAGGAAGGCCAGACGCGAACGAAGCTCTGCCAGGATGTCACGCGCAATCTGTGCATCACGTCCGCGCAGTCGAATGGTACGGAACAACCGCTCTGCTGCGGCCACGGGCTTGGCGGCTATCTCGGCGATGCTGTAGTTTTGAAAACGCACTGCCAACGCTTCCGGGCGCAGCCGTCGCCCGTTACACGCGGAGCAGGTCCTGGCATCACCGTCCCACCATTCATTCCACCAGATCTCCTCGCCCGTCTGGTCTTCGTCGAAGCCTTCGAGCAGCAGGCCGGTACCGTAGCAGCGGCGGCACCAGCCATGCCTCGAGTTGAATGAAAACAAACGCGGATCGAGTGCCTCGAAGCTGCGACCGCAACCGGGGCAGGCGCGTTGGGTGGAAAAGACGATCTCCTCACCCTGACACTGCCCGCCAGCGGGGAAAAGCGAACGGCGTCCTTGCCTTTTTGTTCTTCGCGAGCTGCTGTCCGACCTCGAGGAATTGATAACTTTGACAACACCACCACCAAACGCCAGCGCCCGCTCGAGCAACTCGCGCGCGATGGGCTCAGTGCTCGGTGTTACCTCTAGCTCGGCAACAGGCAGCTCGATATTGTGTTCCTTGAAGCGGCTTAGGCGCGGCCAGTCGGCCGTTGGCACGAGCTCACCGTCCACACGCAAGCGCGAGAAACCCTTGTCGGCGGCCCACTTCGCCAGATCGGTGTAATAGCCCTTGCGCGCGGCCACCAATGGCGCGAGCACGTGGATATATTGTCCGCGATACTGTCGTATAATATTCGCCAGTATCCCCTCTAGCGTCTGTGGCTGGATCGGGCTGTCGCACGCGGGACAGTATTGCGTGCCCAGCTTGACGAACAGCAAGCGCAGGAAATGATAGATCTCGGTCATCGTGGCAACGGTGCTCTTGCGTCCGCCACGGCTGGTGCGCTGCTCGATGGCGACGGTCGGGGGCATCCCGAAAATAGCATCGACGTCGGGCCGCGAGGCAGGCTGGACGAATTGCCTTGCATACGCATTGAGCGACTCCAGGTAACGCCGCTGTCCTTCGGTAAACAGGATGTCGAAAGCGACTGTGCTCTTGCCGCTACCACTTACGCCGGTAATGACCGTAAAGCAGTCACGCGGAATCTGTATATCGATATTTTTCAGGTTATGCTCACGCGCACGATGGATGCGCATAGCGTGGTTGGTACAGGGCGCTGACCGAGAAGGCTCCTGGGCCACGGTGGGACCGGCTTCCGCTCTTGTAAACTCTGCGGACAGCGCGGCCAAGCTCGTAGCGGCCTCGTACTCGCGCAGCGCCGTGCCTGTGTGGCTTTGTTTGCATCGTGCGACTTCGCCGGGCGTCCCCACGCAAAGGACTGCGCCGCCAGCATTTCCGCCTTCGGGGCCCAGGTCAATGATCCAGTCGGCCGCGCGGATGACGTCGAGATTGTGCTCGATGACCACCAGCGAGTGCCCTTTGGCCAGCAGTTCCCGCAAGGCCCTTAGCAACTTGGCAATATCGTCGAAGTGCAACCCCGTCGTCGGCTCGTCGAAAAGAAACAAGGTGCCATTAGCCGTTTCCGTCTTACGGCCGGCCTTGGCAAGATGACCGGCAAGTTTGAGGCGCTGCGCTTCGCCGCCGCTCAGTGTCGGGACCGGTTGACCGAGTTTCAAGTACCCCAACCCCACTGCATGCAAGGGACGCAAAGTACGCAAGACTACAGGGTCATCTGCAAAAAATGCGATCGCCTCCAACACCGTCATGTCCAGAACATCGGCAATCGATTTTGCCCGTACGATGGTGGGCGCGCGCACGCTGCCGGATGCAAGCAACGGCTTGCTGGGCAGCAGTTTTACCTCCAGCACTTCGGGGCGGTAACGACGACCGTCGCAGTCCGGGCAGCGCAGATAAATGTCACTCAGAAATTGCATCTCGACATGCTCGAAGCCGTTGCCGCCGCATGTCGGACAGCGGCCATTACCCGAGTTGAAGCTGAAGGTGCCGGCCGTGTACCGGCGTTCGCTCGAAAGCGGGTCGGCGGCGAAGGCCTTGCGTATAGGACCCAGCGCGCCTACGTAGCTGGCCGGATTGGAGCGTGTGGTTTTACCGATCGGCGACTGGTCCACCAGCACCACGTCACCGACCTGCTCATGCCCGTGGAGCGTGCGATACTGCCCAGGCGGCTCCTTCGGTTTGCCCATGAGCTTGCACAGCCCGTTGAAACACACGTCTTGTATAAGGGTGGACTTACCTGACCCACTGACCCCAGTGACACATACCAGGCGATTGAGCGGGATGCGCACGTCAATGTCCTTCAAGTTGTGCTCGGCCGCACCGAGTATTTCGAGATATGCGGTCGTGGGCGTGATCGGCTTGGCCGTTCCGGCCTTGTCGCTGCGAATATCCCGTTTGCCGGTCAAGTACTCCGCGGTCAGCGAGCGCCTGGTATGCAGCAGATTCGCCGGCGTTCCCATGAAAACGAGCTGTCCGCCGCGCTCACCGGGTCCCGGTCCCAGGTCGACAATGCGATCGGCAGCGAGCATGACCTGAGCGTCGTGCTCGACCACGATGAGCGAGTTGCCCGCATCCCGCAGGCGCCGCAGTATACCGATGACGCGCTGCAGGTCGCGTGCGTGCAGGCCGACGCTGGGTTCATCGAGTACGAACAGCGTGTTGACCAGTGATGTGCCGAGGGCCGTAGTGAGATTGATGCGCTGCACCTCGCCGCCGCTCAGGGTGCGCGACTGGCGGTCAAGCGTGAGGTAACCGAGCCCGACTTCCACCAGGTAATGCAACCGCGAACGGATCTCGTTGACCAGCAGCTCGGTGGCTTCGTCCAAGGGCGTCGGCAGTTGCAGGTCTTCGAAGAATTGGTGGCAGTGCTCGATCGGCAAAAGCATGACGTCATGGATGGTAAGCCCCGGGAGCGAGTCATACTGCTGCGCGTGAGCGCACGCGAAAACGGGCCTGAAGCGCTTTTCGTGCGTCAGTACCTGGCTGGCATCCGCATCGGTGCCCAACCGCCATAGCAGCGCATCGGGCTTCAGCCGCGCTCCCTGGCAGTCCGGACACGGCGTGTAGGCACGGTACTTCGCCAGCAGCACCCGTATATGCATCTTGTAGCTCTTGGTTTCGAGCCATCTAAAGAATCGTTGCACGCCGTACCAATGGCCATCCTCCCATGGCCCTTCGCCTTCAAGCACCCAGCGCTTCTGCGCTGTGGAGAGCTTGCGCCACGGAACGTCGGTGGGGATATCGCGCCGGCGCGCGAAGCGCATCAAGTCGCTCTGGCACTCGCGGTAGCTCTCTGTTTGCCAGGGTTTGACCGCACCTTGCGCCAGTGTCTTTCCCTCGTCCGGTATGACGAGGGCGTTATCGATTCCGATAATTCGCCCGAAGCCGCGGCATGATTCACATGCACCGATCGGTGAGTTAAATGAAAACAGGCTCGGTACGGGGTCATGGTAATAGGTGTCGCACTCGGGGCAGTGCAGGTCGGTGGAGAACCGCGAGGGGGCCCGCGGCTTTGCCCGGTCATCCAGCGGATAAACATTGACCTTCCCCCGACCGTGCTTCACGGCTGCTTCCAGGCTTTCGACGATGCGCTCGCGCTGACTCTCCTCGAGACGAACGCGGTCCTGAATTACTTCCAGGAGCGGCCCTTTCTTCCGGTAGATCCTTGTATAACCTTGCTGTGCGAGTAAATCTTTCACTTCCTTTTCGGAAAAGTTCTCCGGAATGCGCACAGGAAAGGTGAGCATGACTGTGGGGGAGGTGGCATAAGTGACCGCACCGAGGCTTGCCACTAGCTGCTCGTAGATGCCTACCGGCGAGTCGCGTCGTACCGGTTGACTGCAGCCCGGGCAAAAAAGCCGCCCAGCGCGGGCGAACAGCAGCTTGAGGTGATCGTTGAGCTCGGTCATGGTGCCCACAGTGGAACGTGAGGTACGCACCGGGTTGGTCTGGTCGATCGCGATGGCCGGGGGGATCCCTTCGATGTCGTCCACCTGCGGCTTGTCCATGCGATCCAGGAACTGCCGTGCGTAAGGCGAGAAAGTCTCGACGTAGCGGCGTTGCCCTTCGGCGTAGATGGTGTCGAACGCGAGCGAGGATTTTCCAGATCCGCTTACCCCTGTGACAACGATCAGCTCGTTCAGCGGCAGGCGAAGCGTGAAACCCTTGAGATTATTTTGCCGGGCGCCTTCGATAAGAATAAAGTTAGGATCCATCACTGCTGTCCCACAACCGCCCGATACATGGATCGCACCGTTGTTTCCGAGACACGCCGTGGATACGTCCCTATAGGCTCGGCGCCAGCATCCTTGCTGGCGACGGTCTCGCAAACAAAGGTGTGATCCATGTCTTTCGAGCGCAGCCTAGTCATAAGTCATCTTTGTGTTGGCGAGTTTCAGCTTTTCAAGTCGGAACTTGTGGGACAGCAATGAGGATCCATATAACTGTCACAAGACCCGAGCTCGGCGCACCATGGCCAGTAAAGATCTATTTCTTGATAACATTGTGCTCCGGCCCAAACGGGAAGCGGGTGATGTCCTGGGTACCCTGTTCGGTAATAACCAGAATATCGTGCTCACGATAGCCGCCGGCGCCATCCTGTCCTTCGGGGATCATGATCATCGGTTCCATGGACACAACCATTCCCGGTTCCAGCACCGTTTCGATATCCTCCCTGATCTCGAGCCCCGCTTCCCTGCCGTAGTAGTGGCATAGCGTGCCGAAGGAATGGCCATAGCCGAATGTTCGGTACTGCAGCAGATCGCGATCGAGATACATTTCGTTGAGCTCCACGGCAATATCGCAACAGCGTGCGTCCGCTTTAATCAGCTCGATGCCCCGCCGGTGGACGTCGCAATTGAATTCCCACAGTTCGAGGTGCTTGTCGCTGGCGGACTTGAAAAAGAGCGTACGTTCAAGCGCGGTGTAGTAACCCGCGATCATGGGAAAGCAGTTCAAGCTCAAGATATCACCACGGCGGATCTGTCTCGGCGTGACCGGATTGTGCGCGCCATCGGTATTGATGCCCGATTGAAACCAGGTCCATGTATCCATCAACACGCCATCGGGATATGTCCGGGCAATCTCGCGCACCATTGCACCCGTTGCATGCAATGCGATCTCATGTTCCGGTACGCCTTCGCCGACGGCCTCCACGCATGCGACCCCGCCGATGTCGGCGATGCGCGCGCCTTCGCGTATGAGCGCGATCTCCTCGTTTGATTTGATCATGCGTATAGTCATGGTCGCCGTGCCCACATCGATGAGCTCCGCCTTCGGCAGTGCATCACCGAGCTTCTTGAAGCCCTCCAACGTTATATGATCGAACTCCAGCCCGACCCGGCTGGCATTGCCAACCAGCGTCTTCACGGCGCGGAGGTAGTTGTCACGCTTCCAATCTGTGTAGCTGAGATTATCCGCAAATCCCCGCCGTCCGGGCTCGCCGCCGTCTATGTTCGCGCTGATGGCAGTTGATTGATCTTGCGTTACTACAAGGCCGTAGGGCCTGCCAAACGAGCAATAGACGAAGTCATTGAAGTAATTGATGTTGTGGATAGAGGTAAACAGTACGGCGTCAATGTCGGACGCATCCATGTGGCGCCGCAAACGCGCAAGCCGTTCGTTCATCTCGGCCGCGGAAAAGGTGGGTAACTTCTTTTCGCCGTTTTTGATCCGCAACGTCTGTGGCCTTTGCATGGGATACTCCCCTTCTTATCGTTACCGCTGTAAACATCGGTTCAATAGGCCTGTACTACGCCCGGCGCAAACCGAGCAGTGCATGGGCGATGAGCGTGGCGAGCACGAGCCCGCCGCCGACAAAGGTCGGGCTACCCGGTATTTCGCCGAGCATAAGCCATACCCATAGTGGACCCAGGATTGCCTCGAGCAACATGATCAGGCTGACCTCGGCCGCCGGCAAGTAGCGCGGCGCCTGCATAATGAGGCCCATAGACAGCGGTAGGATAACAAGACCCAACAGCGACAGCAGCATAAAGTCCCGTGCCTCGGTCAAAAGCGGGGCCGCCAACGGGAACACGACCACTGCGACGATGAAGCCGCTCAACGCTACGGCTGGGACCATATTAATGGCACGCGCATGCCGAACAACGGTGAAGTTTGCCGCCAGAAAACAGGCCGTCCCGACCGCGCACAGGTCCCCCAGCAATGCACCACCCGCGAGGCTCCCGGAAAAGATTATGGTCATGCCCAGGAACCCGACAATCACCGCAACCCAAGTGCGTAACGCTATGTGTTCGTGCAGAAACACGAAGCTCAGGATCGCCGCAAACAGGGGCGCGGCACTGACAATGACAAGAGCATTGGCAACGCTTGTGAGCGTTATCGCACTGACGAACAAGATGGAGGTGATGGCAAAGAGCAGGGCGGCCAGCAGTCCCGGGCGGCCCATGGCCTTGAGGTGGTCAAGCAGATCGCGTCGGTAGCCGGCCGCGAATACAGCTGTGAGCGCAACGCCTGTGAGCAACCCACGCCAGAACAGGATCGACCAGCGGTCGATCTCCACCAATCGAAGAATCAAGGCATCAGGGCTCAGCACGACCACCCCGGCTGTCGCCAGGATCAGGCCCCGTAAATGGCCTGCGCATAACATCATTAAATTCGAAAACTTCTCAACGCCAAGACGCCAAGACGCAGAAGGGTGGTTTTGTTTTCTTAAAAGTCACGGACCTTTGCGCCTCTGCACTCGGTGTCAGAAGCGATCGACGCGGTAGGGCGTGAGGTCGATGTCGCTGTTGCGACCTGCCACCTGATCTGCAATAAGGCGCCCCGTTACGGCAGCGAGCGTCAAACCGAGATGCTGGTGCCCGAAGGCGAAGTAGACATTCCGATGGTGCGGTGAGCGGCCGATCACGGGCAAGGAATCGGGCAAGCTCGGGCGACAGCCCATCCACTCGGAGTGCCCCTGCACTTGCAGACGGGGCAACAAGCGACGTGCCCGCGTGATCAGTATGCGGGCGCGCTCGTAGTTCGGGGGGGCATCCAGACCGGCAAATTCGACCGTTCCGGCTAGTCGCAAGCCGTGTTCCATCGGGGTAGCCACGAACTTGTGGTCGCCGAACATCACCGGCAAGCTGATGTCGATTCCGGGCCGCGGCAGCATGACATGATAACCGCGTTCGGTGTCGAGCGGGACCGGGCTCCCCAGCCGCGCACTCAAACGGCCGGACCACGCGCCGAGCGCCAAAATGACACTATCGGTCTCGTGCGCCCCGGCGTCCGTGAGTACGCGCACGCGCTGTCCAGGCGTCACGTCGATGTCGTTCACCGCCGCCCGTTGCATGATGCCGCCGTGGCGCTGAAAATCCTCCGCCAGCACCTGTACAAGGCGGTGCGGGTTGATGGTGTAGGCCGAATCAGGATATAGCACGCCCCGTTGTATGCTGCGGCTGATGGCAGGTACGCGCTCACGCACTTCGTCAACTGTTAGCTCTTCGACCCTTATGCCGTAGCGGCGCTGCAGCTCACGCTCGAATCGATCAGCCATGAACTCTTTTTTGCTCTCGTAGGCACACAGACATCCATCCGCGCGAAACAGCTGGTGGGCACGCGCTTGCTCGAGCAGGGTCCTGTAAGCCGTGAGCGCACCGCCCTGCAATGCTGCCAGCGCCTGACTGCTGGCCGTAACAGCCCGTGGCCGGGCGCATAACAAGAATCGCCAGAGCCAGGGTAACAAGCGTGGCAGATAACGCCAGCAGATGCGCAGGGGTGCATGCGGATCGAGCAGCATCCCGGGTAATTTTCGGATGTTTCTGGGCGTTGCCAGCGGCATCACGTGCTCAGCGGCAAGAATGCCGGCGTTACCGCGGGAGCAGCCTTCACCGGGCCCAAGCCGATCGATCAGTGTGACCCGATATCCGTCGCGCTGAAGAAACAGTGCGCAAGCGACGCCAACAATCCCTGCCCCCAGTACGGTAATATGGCGGTGCCCCGGTTTCATTTATTGCGGGAAACCGTGCACATGGATATTTCGCATAGCAAGTGGGGCAAGGCTCACTATCCCTTGAGTAGAGCTATTGGGTCGGCCAAGCATAACGAAATTATCGATGTCTTAGTAATTTACCGCTATTAATGTTCGCATTAGACTAACGATTAGATCCCACCCGCGGGTGAGAAGGAGGGGGACATGGGTTCGACAACAATGCGTGGGCTGCTGGAGCGTCTGGCTGATGGAGCCGTCATCTGTGCCGAAGGTTATCTCTTTGAGCTTGAGCGGCGCGGCTATCTGCAAGCCGGCGCCTTCGTCCCCGAGGCGGTGTTGGACCACCCGGAGGTCGTGGTACAGCTGCACCGTGAGTTCATGCGTGCGGGCTCCGATGTCATAGAAGCCTTTACCTACTACGGTCATCGAGAAAAGCTCCGGCTAATTGGCAAAGAGGACAAGCTCGAGCCCCTTCAGCGCAATGCCTTGGCCATTGCAAAGTCCGTGACGGCCGAGGCCGAAGGTGAGCCGCCGTTGGTGGCGGGCAATATCTGCAACACGAATGTGTATGAGCCCGGAAATGCCGCCTCCGAGACCGCAGTGCAGGCGATGTTCGAGGAGCAGGTGAACTGGGCTGCCGAAGCCGAGGTCGATTTCATCATTGCCGAAACGATTGCCCATTACGGCGAGGCCAAGTTGGCGCTGCAAGCGATTAAGCAAGCAGGGCTCCCTGCGGTGGTGACGCTAGCGGTGCACCGCGTAGGGACGCTGCGTGACAACATGTCCGTGGAGGAGGGTTGCAAAAGACTGGAGCAGGGCGGTGCCGATGTGGTCGGTCTCAATTGTGCACGCGGTCCTGCCACCATGCTACCCGTCATCGCCCAGGTCCGTAAGGTTGTGTCCTGTCAGGTGGCCGCGTTGCCCGTGCCGTACCGCACGACGCCGGAGCAGCCGACGTTCCAGTCATTGCACGATCCGGCGTGCGGCTGCATTCCGGAAAATCGCCCGTTTCCCACAGCGCTGGACCCATTCACCTGCAACCGCTATGAAATGGCTGAGTTCGCGAAGCAGGCGTACAACATGGATGTGCGCTACCTCGGCGTTTGCTGTGGTGCCGGGCCGCATCACATACGATCGCTCGCAGAGGCACTGGGGCGGCGGCCACCGGCCAGCAGGTACTCGCCCGACATGTCAAAACATTATTCCTTGGGCAGCGATCCAAGCCTGAAGCAAGGTAATATCGATTACGTGGAAAAGCTTTGATGTTGTATGCGTCCAAGAACAGGTTTCTATTTGATAAACAACTCGCGCGGAAAATTCGTGAACGTCTCTGAGCCGGTCGCGGTCACGCGAAAGCATTCGCTGATCTCAAACCCCCAGTCGTCCATCCAGATCCCGGGGATCAGGTGCAAGGTCATGCCGGGATGCAGAACGGTCTTGTCTCCGGGGCGCAGGCTCAATGTGTGCTCACCCCAGTCCGGTGGATAAGCAAGCCCCACCGAGTATCCGATGCGCGAATCTTTGACAATGCCGTGCCTGGCAATCGTTTTACGCCAAGCCGCTTCGACTTCCTCGCACGTAACGCCGGGTCTGGCGGCAGCAAGGGCATTGTCCAGGCCATCGAGTACGACCGCGGCTGTATGGAGAAGTTTTTTAGGCGGTCGGCCGAGGTGGACCGTACGCGCCATCGGGCAATGGTAGTGGTACCGGGCGCCGCTCAGTTCCAGGATCGTAGCCTCGCCCCTGACAAACGGCCGGTCCGTCCACGTCAGGTGCGGGGTCGAGGTACCGACCCCGGTAGGCAGCATCGGGCAGATCGCCGTGTAATCGCCGCCATAATCACTCGTACCGCTGACTTGCGCCTGATAGATCGCGGCGGCGGCATCACATTGGCGAACGCCAGGCCGCACACGGTCGATCCCGGTCTCCATGGCGTTCTCGACGATGACCGCGGCCTGGTGCATGTACTCGATCTCGCGGGGTGATTTGACAGCGCGCACCCAGTCCACGAGCGTGCTCGTATCGTGGAACCGCGCATCCGGTAGCCCCCGTTTGAGAGATGTATAACATGCGGCGGTAAAGTAATAGTTATCCATCTCGACCCCGATCATATGCTTACCCCAAGTCCTTGCCTTCAGGAGATCAGCGACGTAGTCCATGGGGTGCTTTGCCGTCGACTGAACGTAGTCATCGGGGTAACCATAGATGTTTTCGTCTGCCAGAAATGTAGTCACTCTCGCAGCATTGGCATCCATTTCACGGCCAATCCATAGGGGCCACTCTTCGTGCAGCGCAACGACAGCCAGTTGGTGGACATAGAACGACCAGCCGTCATAGCCGGTCAGGTAGTTCATGTTGGCAGGACTTGTGGCCAGCAGCACTTCGATGCCGCGTTCGGCCATGCGGTCTTGGATATTTCGGATACGTCTCTGGTACTCTGATTTTGCAAATGGCAACATGCGTTTGCTCGCTCCGGCTGGTAATAATTCGAGTGTTGTCAATCGGCTGTGCCCGCGCAGTGTACGAAGAAGTGGATTTCACTTACCATCAGGCAGACAGACTCTACGAGCCTGCATACGGATACTGAATCAAGTGAATGAATCGAACAAGCCGCGCACGGGTGGCCGCATTTTGGCCGATCAACTGCGCGTGCACGGAGTGGAGCGGGCCTTCTGCGTGCCCGGCGAGAGCTATCTGGCCTTGCTGGATGCGCTCTACGACACACCGGGAATATCATTAATAGTATGTCGCCATGAAAGCGGCGCAGCCATGATGGCCGATGCGGGCGGGAAGCTCACGGGCCGACCCGGGGTATGCCTGGTCACGCGGGGACCCGGTGCGACGAACGCCAGCGCAGGTGTACATATCGCTTACCAGGACTCGACGCCGTTGTTGCTTCTCATCGGCCAGGTGTCTCGCGGTGTGGTCGATCGTGAATCGTTCCAGGAAATCGACTTCCGGCGAATGTTCGGCCAGATGACCAAGTGGGTGGCGCAGATCGATGCGGCCAGCCGCATCCCGGAGTATCTGAGTCGCGCGTTTTACACGGCCACCGCCGGGCGAGCCGGACCGGTCGTGCTCGCACTGCCCGAGGACATGCTCACGGAAGAGGCTGCGGTCGACGATGCCGAGCCGTACCGAATCATTCAATCTCATCCCGGCGCCGGCGCGATGAACCGCCTGCGCGAGCTGCTGTCCGCCTCTACCCGTCCCTTGATGATTCTCGGCGGCAGCGGTTGGACGCGGGAGGCGTGTGAGGACATCAAGACCTTCGCAGCAACCAGCAACATCCCCGTTGGGGTCTCGTTTCGCTGCCAGCACCTTTTCGACAATACCCATCCGAACTACGTTGGCGATATCGGCATAAGCGTGAATCCGCAGCTGGGCCGGCGGGTGCGCGAGGCCGATCTGTTGCTCGTAGTAGGTGCGCGTTTGGGTGAGATGACCACCAGTGGTTACACCTTGCTCGACGTTCCGCGGCCCCGGCAAGGGTTGGCGCACGTCTACCCCGGGGTCGAGGAGCTCGGCCGGGTGTACCAGCCGACACTGGCCATCAATGCTGGCATGCCGGCCTTTGCCGCAGCCGCACGCGCGCTGCCTCCCGTCGATTCATCGCCGTGGGAAGCAGTCACGGCCGAGGCCAGATCAGATTACCTCGCGTATATCGAGCCCACCGCCGGGCCGGGCGAGCTTCAGCTGGCGGAAGTCGTCGGCTGGTTGCGCAAGAATCTGCCAACGGATGCCATCGTCGCCAACGGCGCGGGCAATTACACCGCGTGGGTGCACCGTTTCTACCAGTACCGGAGCTTCCGCACGCAGCTGGCCCCGACTTCGGGCTCGATGGGCTACGGGGTACCGGCAGCGGTTGCCGCCAAGGCGCAATATCCCGAGCGCATCGTTGTTTGCTTCGCCGGAGACGGCTGTTTTCTAATGACCGGACAGGAGCTTGCGACCGCTGTGCAGTATGGTCTTGATATCGTCATACTGGTGGTGAACAACGGGATGTACGGAACGATTCGCATGCATCAGGAGCGTAACTACCCCGGACGCGTGAGCGGCACCAGTCTGATCAATCCCGACTTTGCCGCACTGGCCAGGGCCTACGGAGCCTATGGGGAAGTAGTCGAGCGGACTGCCGATTTCCCCGCCGCATTCGAGCGCGCTATCGCCGCAGGCAAACCCGCGCTCCTTGAACTCCGGATCGATCCCGAAGCCATCACGCCGCACACGACACTGAGTGAGATTCGAAGGGGAAGGAAATAAGGACTGAGGACCTGGGGCTAAGGACTAAGTGGCAGTAGCCGAAGGTCGCGATCGTTCAGTCTTGCGTTCTCGGGGCTGACCAGCAATGATTATTTTACAGTCAGGCAGTTGATCTGCGAGAGATTGCAGACCTTGCGCGATACGCTGCCGAGAAAGACCTCTTTGACCTTCCCAAGTCCACGCGTGCCCATCACGATCAGGTCCACGTGACGGCGCTTGGCCTGACTGATGATGGCGCTCGCCGGGTCGCCTTCGCTGACTGCCGTCCGGATATTCTTGACTCCCTTTCTCTTGGCTCGTTGCTGCGCCTCGCTCACGATCTTCTCGGCAACGAACTTTAAGACATCGGTCTCCTGACCCACAATCCGTTCTACCTCGGCCATCTTGCGCAGTTCGGTCGGCAGCTGCATTTGCCGTACGACATGAAGTATGGTGAGAGCAGAATCGTACTTGCTGGCCAGATCAGCAGCGAGATCAATCGCCCTGTTGGATGCGGCCGAGGCATCGGTGGCAACGAGAATACCGTTGATCATTATTGTTGTGCTCCCTTTATAACAAACAGTTTAATAGGATTGCTGCATGCGCCACCGTCGACGCACGGGCGGGAATCCGTGTATTAGCACCGTGTATCCACTCTTCAGTTGGCAGCGCGATCAAGTGGGCGTGATGCCGCGCATGCGCTCGTTACGCCGGCGCAACAGCTCTAACGTGGTCAGCAGAAAAATAGAAATAATAACCAGGATCGTGGCTACAGCGAGAATGGTCGGACTGATCTGCTCGCGAATCCCGGAAAACATCCGCCGCGGGATGGTATACTCCTCGATGCCCGCCAGGAACAGGACTACGACGACCTCGTCAAACGAGGTGATGAACGCAAACAGCGCCCCAGAGATCATGCCCGGTAACACCAGCGGCACCGTCACCTTCCAGAACGTTCGCACCCCACCGGCGCCGAGGCTGGCCGAGGCACGGGTGAGACTGCGATCGAAGCCGACAAGCGTTGCGGTTACGGTGATCACGACGAAGGGCGTGCCCAGCGCGGCGTGCGCCAATATTATCGGTATCAGGTGAAGCCCGCTCCAAATTTCCGCCAGCTGTTGCGGTGTGATTCCTATAATCGAATAGAAGAAATACATGCCCACCGCCGTGATCACGAGTGGCACGATCATTGGCGAGATGAGGACCCCCATGAGCAGGGTTTTGCCCGGCAGCCGCGCGTTGCTCAAGCCCACCGCGGCGACGGTACCCAGGAATGTGGCGATGAGCGTGGCGAAGATCGCCACGATGACGCTGTTCTTGATTGCCAGGTGCCACACGGCGCTTTGCTCGCCAACAAAGAAGTCCTCATACCAGCGCAGGCTAAAGCCCGGCATCGGATAGGTAAAGTAGGGCTCGGCATTGAACGACAGCGGAATGATCACCAAAATGGGTGTAATCAGAAACAGCAGGATCGCTCCGCAAATAACGCGAAACCCGATATACCACGCTTTCCCGAGGGGTCCAACGTAGGAAGGGAGATTTCTAACGGCCTTAATCGACGCCCGCAAAATCACCGCCAGGATTACCAACAGTAACACATAGCTGAGCAGTCTGGCCATCGTCCTAACCGAGTTTCATGTTGTCGATGCCGACCAGGCGATCATAAAGAATGTACACGGCGAGCACCCCCGCCAGCAGGAAAGCGCCGAGCGCCGATGCCAGGCCCCAGTTCAGGGAGCGGGTCGTGTGATCGGCGATGAAGTAGCTCACCATCTGATCCGTGGGACCGCCCACCAAGGCCGGCGTGATGTAGTAGCCAAGCGCAAGAATGAACACGAGCAGCCCACCGGCACCAATACCGGGCAGTGACTGTGGGAAGTACACCCGCCAGAAGGCTGTCCACGGGTTCGCACCCAGGGAACGGGCGGCGCGCTCATAGCTTGGCGGAATGTTTTTCATGACACTGTAGATCGGCAGGATCATGAACGGCAGCAGGATATGGGTCATCGCTACCACCACGCCGAAACGGTTGAAGATGAGCTGTACGCGCTCGTCGATAAGGCCCAGAAAAACCATGAGATCGTTGAGAACACCCTCGGTCTGCAGCACCACTACCCAGGCGGTGGTACGTACCAACAGCGAGGTCCAGAACGGCAACAGCACCAGAATCATCAGCAGATTACTGATGCGAAGCGGCAGGTTGGCGAGCAGGTAGGCCACCGGATAACCCAGCAACACGCACAGCAGGGTCACCACTGCGCTAATCCAAAAAGTGCGCACCCATACCGACTTCCAGCCAGTGAGAAGATAGAGCTGCCGGACTTCTGGCTCCGCAGCGATGGACTTGTCCCAGCCCAGGCGCAGGTCCAGAGCCTTGAGAAAAAAGGCGAACGTGAAGCGTTCTCCGGCATGCTTGATGGTCACCCAGGTATCGCGCTGGCCCCAGCGCTTGTCGATCTTGAGAAACTGATCTTTCCATCGTCCTTGCATGAACGGTCCTGTCTGCACACGGCCAATCTTGCGCGCCGTCTTCGTCATCAGACTGCGCATACCGCCTTTGTCGTAGTTGAGGCGGGTGGCGATTTTACCGATGGTTCGTTGCTTGCGCGCCCGCGCGATTTCCTCGGCCAGCACCGCATAAACGCTTTCGGGTGGTGTCGGTACGCCCGCAGGATCCCACTGTTCAAGCGCGGCCAGCGTTTTTGGGAAGTGCGCTTGCACCACCGGATTGTCAATGCTGCGCCACATCATCATGATGATGGGTGCGAGAAAGGCAAAGGCGATGAAGATCAATAGCGGTAACACGAGCAGCAGGGCCTTGATCTTGTTCCTGCGTTCAGCGTGCGCGAGCGCCCCCTTCAGGGACTGACCACCGATTACCTCATAGGCCATTTCCGCCTGTGCTGTTGCCATATCTTCCGCTCAGCTCGATGTTGGTATTGCTATGTCACTTCGCCAGCCAGGTCGCGAAGCGTTCATTCATCTCGTCCTGGCTATCGGCCCACCACTGAAAATCATTGCGCAGTGAATTGGCAAAATTATCGGGCGCGGTCGGCAGGTGCGGTTTTACCCTGACACCAACCTTAGCCATCGAAGATCTGCGCACCGGTCCGTAAGAAATGTATTTCGCCTGATCGGCGAGGCGCTGGGTGTCTGTGGAGAACTTCACGAACTCGAGCGCCGCCTGCAAGTGCTTGGTGCCCTTAACGATTCCCCAGAGGTCGATGTCCCACACCTGGCCGTCCCAGATAATCACAAACGGCTTCTTCTCCTTGACCATCGCGTTGTACAAGCGCCCGTTGTAGGCGGAGGTCATGACCACCTCGCCGTCGGCCAGCATCTGCGGTGGCTGCGCGCCGGCCTCCCACCAGACGACATGTTTCTTGATGACATCGAGCTTCCTGAAGGCACGGTCCACTCCTTCAGGGGTCGCGAGCACTTCATATACTTGGGCTGCAGGCACGCCATCCGCCATCAACGCCCACTCGAGGTTGACCCGGGGATTTTTTCGCAGACCGCGCTTGCCTGGAAACCGCTCGACGTCGAAGAAGTCTTTGATGGTCCACGGCCGTTTGTCGGGAAATTTCGTTCTGTCGAACGCGACTACGGTCGCCCACACAATGGTACCCACCCCGCACTCGTGCAAGGTGCCGGGAATAAAATCCTCATCGATCGACAGGCCGTCCGGTGTGCCGTCGTTGCCCGGCGGCAACATCGAGGGCGGAATTTTCTCCAGCAACCCCTCGTCACAGCCGCGAATCACGTCGGACATCTCGAGGTCCACCAGGTCCCATGCAACATTACCGGCCTCGACCTGGGCCTTGACCTGCGCCAGGCCACCATTGTAGTCCTGGGAATGGATCTTGATGCCGGTCTTTTGCTCGAAGGGCTCATGGTAGGCCTTGACCTGACTGCGGGTATAGGCGCCGCCCCAGGACACCACCGTCAACGACTCGGCCGCCGTCGCGGGCCAAGCGAGTAACGCGATGATTGCCGCAACCGTTGTTGACCATCGTGCGCTGTAAAGGAATTCCCAGGTCATAATCGTGTCACCCGATCATCATGGCGGCCTGTTTTTCGAATCGAGCGGGTAAGGTACAGCACCTCCCGCCGCCGTCGTGCCAGCCAGAGTTTCTTGCCTGCCGCGTCAGCGCGCTCCGCTTTGTGCCTTACCGAGTGCGCTCACGCAGAAAGCCGGGGCGGGGGTAAGCCCGCCCCGGAATACCTGGTATTGCACTATCGTTGTTATTTAGCCAGCCACGTGTTGAAACGCTCGTTGAGCTCGTCCTGGTTGTCCGCCCAGAACTGAAAATCGTTTTGCAGAGCGGTCTTGAAGTTTTTGACTGTCGTCGGCATGTGTGGCTTCATGTCGATGTCCGTTCCGGCATATTTCGATACCAGCGGTGCCGAGGACTTGCGCACCGGCCCGTAGGAAATGTACTTCGCCTGATCGGCGAGGCGCTGAGTGTCGGTCGAGAACTTGACGAACTCTAGGATCGTCTTCATGTTTTTCGCGCCCTTCGGAATCCCCCAGAGGTCGATGTCCCACACCTGGCCGTCCCAGATGATCTCGAACGGTTTGTTTTCCTTCACCTGGGCGTTAAAGATGCGGCCATTGTAGGCCGAGGTCATGATTACCTCGCCGTCTGCCAGCAACTGCGGTGGCTGCGCGCCGGCCTCCCACCACACGAGGTCTTTCTTGATGGTGCTGAGCTTCTTCAGCGCACGCTCGACACCTGCCGGTGTGGAGAGCGTCTCGTAGACCTTTTCGCTCGGCACACCGTCGGCCATCAGCGCCCACTCGAGGTTCACGCGCGGGTTCTTGCGCAGCGCGCGCTTGCCCGGGAATTTCTTGGTATCGAAGAAGTCCTTCAGCGTCTTCGGGGCGGCCTTGCCCTTGAATGCATTGGCATCATAGGCGACGATGGTCGACCATACGATCGTGCCCACGCCACACTCGCTCAGGGTGCCTTCGATGAAGTCCTTGGTGGCAGGCGTTCCGTCGGGTGCCGGCGGCAGGATCGATGGATCGATGGTCTCCAGCAGGCCCTCGTCGCAGCCGCGGATGACGTCACCAAGCTCGAGATCGACAAGCGACCAGGCCACGTTACCGGACTCGACCTGGGCCTTGACCTGGGCCAGACCGCCATTGTAGTCCTCGGAGTTGATCTTGATGCCGGTCTTGGCGGTGAACGGCTTGTGGTAGGCCTGGACCTGGCTGTTCGTGTAGGCCCCGCCCCAGGACACGACCGTTAGGCTTTCAGCCGCTGCTACTGGATTGAATGCTGCAAGACCGACGACCGCGGCACCAGCGACTGCGATCGAGCTGCGTTTGATAAAGCGTTTCATGGTTCTCTACCTCCGTAATGTTGGTGCCGGCATCGCCGGACAATGACTGCTTACTCCTAGTCAGAGTACTCCATATCGTCGTTATGCCGGCGCATCCAGCGCGCGGCAATCCTCCGCCTGCCACCCCACTTTTACCGTGTCACCGGTCTTCAGATGATGATGGCCTGCGGCATTTGGGACCTTGATGATGAAATCATCGTGCCCACAAATATGAACCCTCGTACGCATGTGGTCGCCTAGATAGATGATCTCCTGGACTGTGGCGTCAAAGACATTCGGGCAACTGCCATCCGGCGGGTTGATGAACACCCGCTCGGGCCGGAGCGAGAGCGTGGTCGGGCCACCGCTCCCACCGATATTGACAACAAGCGCCTCGACCTTAGTCGCTACGTCGGAACCGTTCTCGATCTCGACCGAACAGATCTCGCCATTGATACGAGTAACCTTACCCGTGAGCCTGTTGTTCTCACCGATAAACTGGGCTACGAATGCATTCTCTGGCAACTCGTATAGCGCTTCCGGCGAGGCCAGCTGCTGTACTACGCCATCGTTGAATACAGCGATGCGGTCAGACATGGTGAGTGCCTCGCCCTGGTCGTGTGTTACATAGACGACCGTGACGCCTAAATTGTCATGAATATGCTTGATCTCGTACTGCATCTGCTCGCGCAATTGCTTGTCGAGCGCTCCCAACGGTTCGTCCATCAGGACCAGCTTCGGTTCGAATACCAGCGCGCGCGCCACCGCGACACGCTGCTGTTGACCACCCGACAGTTGCATCGGGCGTCGCGAGCCGAAAGTACCCAGCTGCACCATGTCAAGCACTCGCGTTACACGCTCCTCAATCTCTGCTTTTGGCACCTGGCGAACCTGCAGTGGGAACGCCAGGTTCTCGGCAACGGTCATGTGTGGGAACAGCGCATAGTTCTGGAACACCATACCGATATTCCGTTTGTGCGGGGCGACGTTATTGATGGGGGCGCCGTCGAGGATAATCTCGCCGTGAGTGGCGGTCTCGAAGCCCGCCAACATCATCAGAACCGTGGTCTTGCCGGAACCGGACGGCCCCAGCATGGTCAGGAATTCACCGCGTGTAATGTCAAGATTCAGATTCTTGACGACCAGGGTTTCGCCGTCATAACTTTTCTGGACCTCGACGAACCTGACGTAAGCGTCGCTATCCCCAGCCATTTCTCCTCGACATCTCGCTGTGGTTTTTACTTTATTTTGATCCCCCGCCGAACCTCACCGGTTGTGGCTGCAAGGACCCGGGCGGTTTTTCTTATTCGGGGCTCAAGGATTCTAGGACGACCCTGTCACGGTTGCAATACACCGAGGCGGCATTGTCCCATCTCTTTGGTGCGGCGCAACACAATCCCTTCCATTAGATAGGTCTTTAAATCCCTTGCGCCGCCACGACCATCGTCGCTAATAGGCTCCGTGCCGTCTGAGCAAGTCGAGCACGTCCTCCTTGTGACCGAGCGAGCTAGCCGAGCGCAGCGGCGTGTCGCCGGCGTTGTCGGTCGCGGCCACATCGGCGCCGTTGGCGATCAGTGTGTGCACGATGGCGCTGTTGCCGCGATTGGCGGCCCGGTGCAGTGGCGTGCGACCTTTCTTGTCCCGGGCATTGACGTCTGCCCCATAGGTAAGCAGCAACTCCACCATGGCCTCGCCACCGCGCTCGGCCGCGCGATGCAGCGGCGTTCGGCCTTTTTTGTCTCCGGCATCGAGCTCGGCACCGTATATGATCAGCAACTCCGCCGTGGGCCCGTCGTTGCGGTCAGCCGCCCGGTGCAAAGGTGTCAGGCCCTGCTTGTCTCTGGCGTTTACGTCGGCGCCATGCGCAATCAGCAAGCCCGCCACCTCGTGGCGTGCCCAGTGCAGCGGCACTCGACCGTTATTGTCTCTGGCATTGACGTCAGCACCCTTATCGATGACAAGGCGTACGATCGCGTCGCGGCTGAATGCGGTGGCGACGTGCAGCGGAGAGTTGCCACGCTCATTCTTACCGTTGACGTCAACGCCGCTGGCGATCAGTAACTCCGCCTGCATGAGGTCTCCATCCTTGGCAGCATCCAGCAGCCGCGTGTCGGCCGTGCTCGCCACGCCGGGCAACCCAAGCAACAGGGCGGCGATCAGCATCATTAGCTTTGGCAATCGATATTGGCGTAACATGCTTTTGAATATGGGCATTGCGCCCACGCCGATTTGATACTACGCCGCATCAGGCGCGGGTGCTAGCGTCGAATTGCCCATACACACCGATGAACGGGTGGCGAGCGGCGTGCAACCGCGCTGACACGGCGGCACAGGCACGATAATCGCCGCATTGATTAGCATGCGGCCGAAAAACTTGCGGAGCACCTTGAACGAGCGTTTTTTGCTGATTCCTGCTGATGCCTGTATTGCTTTTCAAAAGCGATCTCGACCCGCCGGGACCCTGGATCGAGACGCTGGGTGCCTTGATGCCCACGCTCGATGTGCGGGTGTGGCCACAGCTGGGCGAGCCGACGGACATCGAGTACGCACTGGTGTGGAAATCGCCGGGGCAAGCATTGCTGAAGCTGCCTAACCTGAAGCTGATCTTCTCGCTCGGCGCGGGTGTCGATCATCTCCTCAATGAAAACGGGCTTCCGACCCGCGTGCCGCTCGTTCGTATGGCCGACCCGGCGCTTACCGAAGGGATGAGCGAGTATGTGCTGTACCACGTGTTGCGTTACCACCGCCGCATGGCCCAGTACGAGCGCCAGCAGCGCGAACGGTGCTGGCAGCCGCTGCCGCAGGTGCGGCCCTCGCAGCGCAGAATCGGCATCATGGGGCTGGGGGTGCTCGGCGAAGATGCCGGGCATAAGCTCGCCGCGTTGGGTTTCGCGGTTGCCGGTTGGAGCCGCAGCCGCAAAACAATCGCGGGAGTCGAAAGCTTCCATGGCCACACCCAGCTCCGCCCCTTCCTCAACCGCACCGAGATCCTTGTGTGCCTGCTGCCGCTGACACGACAGACCGAGGCGATCATCGACCGCCACGCACTCGCCGCCCTGCCGCCCGGCGCCTTTGTGATCAATGTGGCGCGCGGAGGACACCTCGTCGAGAATGACCTGCTGGCAGCGCTCGACAGCGGTCATATCGCCGCGGCTACGCTGGACGTGTGTCGCACGGAACCGCTCCCGGACGATCACCCGTTCTGGCGCCACCCGAAGGTGACACTGACGCCCCACATCGCCAGCCTCACCAACCCGTACACGGCTGCGGCGCACGTGGTAGCCAACATCCGTCGTTTTGAGCGCGGTGAGCCGCTAGTTGGCGTCGTAGATCGGGAGCGAGGGTATTAACACCTCTCCCGAGCAAGTGGGGAGGTATAATTCTCAAGCGCTTTGACAAACTAATCCCCTTCCTTGACGGGAGGGGGCGAAGGGGAGGAGGTATATGGCGGCCTACTGGATCGTATTCATGGATGTGACGCACCCTGATCAGTACGAGGAGTATAAGAAGCGCACACCTTCGGCGCTGGCGAAATACGGAGGTAAGTTCCTGGCACGTGGCGGGCGCGCCAAAATTCTTGAAGGTGATAAACGAGACTCGCGCATCGTCATCATCGAGTTCCCGACATTCGAGCAAGCCATCGCCTGTTATAGTTCAACCGAGTACCAGGAGGCGCGGTCGTTTCGCCGGAACGCCGCCCAGGCGCAGATCATGGCGGTGGAAGGCCTTTAAACTGTCGAGACTCCGCGCATGCAAACAAAACGCCGATGACACCACAGATCAAGAAACCGTCACGCGTCACGACGGACGTGGACCTCGATGCCGACGGCAAGCACTTTGGATTTCTCAACGTGCCGTGCTCGCGGAACGAGTCCGCCTGGGGTACGGTTCGCATTCCAATCATCTCGATAAAGCGCGGCAATGGCGCGACGGTGTTGTTCACCGGAGGCAATCACGGTGACGAGTACGAAGGGCCGATCGCTTTGCTCAACCTCGCCCGTTCGCTTGAACCGAAGGTGTTGTCGGGGCAGGTTATGATCATACCTGCCCTTAATTTGCCCGCCGTGCGGGCGGGTACGCGCTTGTCACCGATCGACAGTCTGAACATGAACCGCGCGTTTCCGGGAGACCGGACGGGCTCGGTAACTGAGATGATCGCCCACTATGTCTACACCGAGATCCTACCGCGAGTCAACGCAGTAGTGGACATCCACGCAGGTGGCAAAACCTTGAGCTTCGTTCCGTCTGTCGTGGTCCATCAGCTGGCGGATCAGTCGCTCATGGAGCAAACGATCGCCGCGCTCAAGGCATTCGACGCACCGCTCGGACTGGTGCTGCGCGAGCTCGACAACGAAGGCATGTTGGACACGGCCGTGGAGGAAATGGGCAAGATTTTTCTGTCCACCGAGCTCGGCGGCGGCGGCACTGTGACCACGCAGACCGTTGCGATCGCGGACAACGGGATTCAAAACGTCCTACGCCACTTCGGGCTACTGCAGGCCGCGGTGCCTGCGGGCAGTGTCACAACCACCCGTCTCATGCATACACCGGACGACGGATGTTATGTCATGGCCGATGATAGCGGTATCTACGAAGTGCTCGTCGATCTGGGCGCTGAGGTAGCGGCGGGGACGGCGGTCGGTCAAATTCATTTCTACCAGACGCCGCAGCGACCACCGCTGGTGCAGTGCGCCAGCCGTCCGGGCACGGTCGTGTGCCGGCACTTCCCCGGACTGGTGCAGGTGGGCGATTGCCTGGCGGTGCTCGCCACCGATTACTCGCTCGCCTGAATCGTTTGACTGCCATTTTCCATCGCGCATGGAAGTATTTACGGCGTGTCTCGGAAATAAATGCTCAATCGATGTCCGCACCGCCGCGCGTTCGATAAACACCCACAGCATCAGTGGATCTTATGAGCTCACGCCGGGATCTAAAGCACAGCAGCGATTCGGCCCCCTCTGCTCCTAAGCTCCGACGATAGCCTGATGCATCGATTGAGTGTTTATTTCTGAGACCGTTGCCAGCAGGGATGCTGGCACCGAGCCTACAGGGAAGTATTTACGGCGTGTCTTGGAAATAAATGCTCAATCGATGTCCGCGTCGCCGCGCGTTCGATAAACACCCATCGTGTTAACGGCTTTCAGGAGTTCACGCAAGATATGCCGGACTGCAGTGCACGGAATGACTTTTTCAGCATCCTCTAGAGAAAATCAATCAGGGCATCCAAAACCGCATTGGGTTGCTCCATTAACATCGCGTGCCCGCAGTTCTCGAGCAACAGCGTTCGTGCCGCGGGAATCGCACCCGCCAGCTTCTCCGCCTCGCGCGGCGGGGTCATGATGTCGGAATCACCGATAATCAGCAGGGTTGGGCACTGCACGCGCGCCGGGCGCTGCAAGTCGCCCGGGTAGCCGTCGCATGCCTTCAGGTCGGCATACACAACCCCGGGCCCGGCTTTCTCGAGCAGTCGCAGATTGTCGCCGCTCTTCCACAGCCCCGGTGGCCCGAATCCACCGATCTGGCCCGTATAGCTGTGGCCCCAGATGTTGAGCATGTCGAGGGCGGCGTGGTCGTTTCTTTTCGCGGCGGCCAACAGCTGCTCGTTTACCGGCATCGGCACTGACGATCCCAGCAGCGCCATCGCCTGCGTAGAGGCGGGGTGGCGTAACGAGACCTCCAGCGCCACCAACGAACCCATACTGTGCCCGACAACCGCTGTCTGCACGAGTCCCGCGGCGGCCATCAGCTCTGCGAGCCAGTCGGCCATGGCACTGATCGTCTCCAACGGCGGTCCCTGCGAGCGGCCGTGCCCGGGCAGGTCCACTGCGAGCACATTGCGGCCGTGACGCACAAAGTAACGCGCCATCAGTGTCCACACCGTGTGCTCCAGGCCCGCGCCATGAACAAAGACAATCGATGGTAATGCGGGGTCCACAGCACGCCCTTGGATGGCGATAAACGCGGATTTGCCTGCGATGTTGAGATCCATGCCTGGCCTCACGTCTTTTGCGAACGGTAAAGTGCTCGGCTGATATCCTCAATCAGGTCGTCGGGATCCTCGAGACCGATCGAGAGCCGGACCAGCCCTTCGGAAATGCCGGCCGCTGCCAGCGCCGCTGCGTCCATGCGGTGATGGGTGGTGCTGGCCGGATGGATGACCAGGGACTTGGCATCGCCGACGTTGGCTAGATGCGAGAACACGCGCAAGCCTTCGATCAGACGCTGGCCGGCCGCACGACCGCCTTTGACGCCGAAGCTGAAGACCGAACCGCTTCCCCTCGGCAAGAGCTTCTTGGCCAGCGCGTAATCCGGGTGCTCGGGAAGCTCGGGGTAGCGCACCCACTCGACGGCGTCGGCCTTGCTCAGAAACTCAACTACCTTCCGGGTGTTGTCCACGTGGCGCTGCATGCGCAGCGACAGCGTTTCGACGCCCTGCAGCAGGTGAAAAGCAGTGGTCGGGCTCATGCATGCGCCGAAGTCGCGCAAACCTTCACGGCGCGCGCGTGTAATAAAGGCGGCGGGTCCGAACTCTTCGGCAAAGTCGAGTCCGTGAAAACCATTATAAGGCTCGGTCAATGTCGGGAACTTGCCAGATGCCTCCCAGTCGAAGCGGCCACCATCGACGAGAACCCCACCGATCGCCACCCCGTGCCCACCGAGAAACTTGGTGGCGGAATGGAAGACGAGGTCCGCACCGTGCTCGAACGGTCGGCAGAGATAAGGTGTGGTCAGGGTCGAGTCGATGAGCAACGGCAGTCCCGCGGTGTGGGCGACATCGGCTACGGCCGGGATGTCGAGCACCTCTAACCCCGGATTACCCAGAATCTCACCAAACACGAGCCGCGTGCGCGGCCGGATGGCGTTTGCGAACGCGACCACGTCGCGTGGATCAACAAAAGTCGTCTCAACGCCAAAACGAGGCAGCGTATAGGCGAGGAGATTATGCGAGCCGCCGTACAAGGAACGCGAGGCCACGATATGATCACCCGCGCCCAGAATCGTCACGATAGCCAGGTGGAACGCGGCCTGCCCGCTGGCCGTGCAGATCGCACCGACGCCCCCTTCGAGCGCAGCGACGCGCTCTTCCAGCACGGCATTCGTAGGATTGGATATGCGCGAGTAGACGTGTCCGGCCCGTTCGATGTTGAATAGCCCAGCCGCGTAATCCGCGTCGCGAAAGACGAATGACGCCGTCTGGTAAATTGGCGCAGCGCGCGCACCGGTCGCCGGGTCGGGCGGTTGGCCGGCATGCAAGCTCAATGTATCGAAGCCAATATATTTGGGGTCAGCCATGCTTTGTCCTCCTGAGGATTCGTGCCTACCATACACAGGGGAACGGAACAGGTGCAATGCGCTATGGCATCAACTCCGAGGCCGAGTGCATTACGGTTGCCTGGCGCGTCAATACCGTTTAACGTGCACAGATCTGTCGTGCTTAGGGGATAGATGGCTTCATGGCCAATGCGGCGCCTGCGCTTGTCGTGGAGAACCTGCATAAGAGCTTTGGCGCTCTCGAGGTTCTCAAGGGCATTTCCCTTACCGCGCACGAGCACGATGTGATCTCAATTCTGGGCAGCAGCGGCTCCGGCAAAAGCACTTTCTTACGTTGTATCAATTTTCTTGAGACGCCTGACAGCGGCCGCGTCATGGTCGGCGGCGAGGAAATCGATGTGCAGACGGACCGCTCCGGCCGCCCAGTCATCGGCGACCCCCGCCAGGTGGATCGGGTGCGGGCTCGCCTGGGCATGGTGTTTCAGAGCTTCAACCTGTGGACGCACATGACGGTGCTGCAGAACGTCATGGAAGGGCCTGCCACCGTGCTAAATGTGCCCAAGCAGGCAGCGCATGACCGGGCGATGGGTCTGCTCGACAAGGTCGGTATTGCTGAGAAGCATGATGCCTACCCGAGCGAGCTCTCCGGTGGACAGCAGCAGCGCGTGGCGATTGCTCGTGCCTTATGCATGGAACCTCAGGTGCTGCTGTTCGATGAGCCGACCTCAGCCCTCGACCCTGAATTAGTTGGCGAGG
>JBHHZP010000035.1:0-27653 GCA_046758085.1 Acidiferrobacterales bacterium | reverse complement strand
AGCTAGAGTAACGCAGGGAGCAGTTACCGCGGGAACAAATCGTTAAACGCCGCCCATGGCAACCGGCCCGCGGTGCCAAGTGTGACACCATAACCTTTTGAGATCGAGCCAAACCCGCTTGACCTTCCCTTTCCCTGCGTCCTCTCGATCGCTTGTTCCCGACGCGGTCCTACCTCCTCCGTCCTTGGAGTCGTGCGTCCCTGGAGTCGTGCGTTTCGTGCTCAGTGGTGACATATTCGGGCTACTCTGCCGCACCGCGATACGGTGCGACATCGTATGGCGCTTCTCCGATCCAGGTGCTTGCTAAGAGGAGGGAATCAGCGCCGTAGATGGCCAGATCGTCCCCGCCCCGAAGCGGGCCGACCGTCGTCTTGCATCATTGAAAAGCCGAACGGGGGTATTCCGTGCCGAGTCGCGCTTGCGAGTACGACTGCTTGCCTCGGATGAATGACGCTAGTTAGGTGCCACGATCTCGTTTGATTGCACGGTCCCCGCTACCGCGACTGGAATGTGCACGCTAATGGGGCTGACGAGCTGTTGGGTCATCGCTGGTTCGTCCGGCATTTACACCGCCTTGAGCTTATCGGCGCCGCATAGATCACACGGCGACAGCACGTCCGCCTCCACGGTCACGGCGATGCGCGCGCCGCAAGCGGCGCACTCGTACATTCCGGCCTGGTATTTCTTGGGAGGCGGGGGTTCGATTTTCGTGACCGTGGGCTCGTGGCCTTCGTACTCGCGACTGCCGCAGTCACCGCATGCGGGCAATGCCTGGGTCGGTTCCGTCATGAGCACAACCTGCCCGCAGCCTTTGCATTCATAGCGCCCTGAGGGGTACTCGACGATGGTACGGGCCGCGTCGGCCTCGGCCTCGGCCTCGGCCAAGGCCTGCATCACTGCCTCGCCGAGTTGCCTGGCTCGGGCTTCGGCAGCCTTCGCCTCCTTCACGACCTTCATCATTTCACGGGCCAGCGCCTGGGCCCGATCTTGCGCTGACGGCATTGTTTGTTCCAAACCGACCTAGATAGGGGAAAACACAGTCCCTAAGCGTAACGGCCGATTGAGGCGAAGACAACCCTTTCTCGATCGATGGGTCCTCCTGCTGCTGAATCCATGACCGTCTTCTCTTTTACCTGTCTCCAGTGTCACATAGACCACGCGCAGGAAATTCAATGCGATGCGACCACCAGGCCAACGTGGGCATCGCCCTGTCTGTGCCCGTCCTGTTCGCATGGAACCCAGTCAGCTCAGAGTTCGAGCGGCGACCATCACGAGTACCAGCAAAACAAGTGCTAACGTCATTAGTGTTTCGGCTCTGTTATCCACGGTGAACCTCCTTGGTGATCTCGGGCCTCACTTGCATCGCTTCTGCCTCTATAATAAATAACCTGAGCCGTACGGTTTGTCCCGTGATTTCTATCACCGGGAAAATGTGAATTATTCACCTTTCTGGTCGGACAGCCCGGGAGGTTACTGCACACTCTGCGAACGTGACCTAGGACATCAAAATGGATGCACGACTGCAGGGATGCAGGACGACTGCAGGGATGCAGAAGGTAGAGCAACGCAGGGAGCGGTTGCCGAGGTAAATCGCGGAGGAATAATTAAAGTGAAGGCAGCGCTTTCCTGACACTTTTGCTTGTTTCCGAGGCTGCAACAGTGACGGCTCAGTCTTGCTGTAAGAACTTTGCGAGTCGCACGAGCGCCAGGGTATCGAGCTTGCAGTAATCGATAAGTGCGCGCGTTAGCTCCTTACGGCGCTTTTCATCGGTTGCTGTGTCAATGATTTCGAAGTACGCGCGGCCTGCGGCGTTGCCCTCTTGAACCTCACCCAATCCGTCGTATCTCAAGTCTGGTGCAATGGTCGGCAGCACGGCCTTCAATGACCACGAGCCCCGCATCGCTGGATGGTAGTAGTGGGCATTGGTGATCTTGTGAAGATCGATCAGACGTCCTACAAGGGTTTTAAGGCCCCCGGCAAGGTCCGGGAACATGTCTGCCAGCTTCTCGACGACGCCCTGTTCGAAATTTGTGTAGGTAAATATTGGACCCGTGTCTCCCAGTGCCGCCAGGAGCTTTTCGGCCAACGCCCGCATGGGTGGCTCGCCGGTGGTGTCGAGGAACTCGGCGTGACATAACTCGCCGTTCGCATACTCGATGTGGCAGGACCACTGAAACGGTAGGCTCTGATAGGGCCGGGTACCACCCCAGATAGGAATGGCCGGGCCGACGGTTTCAAAATCGAGGTAGTAGCGCGGATAGGCCAGGCCTCGCAATTCTTCGCCGGCCTCGGGATCAAGCTCGGTCTCGCCGTGCACCGTAACGCGCCGCACGCGTTCCTGCAGCGCATTGCTCAGCCGACCCTCCGGGATCTCGCGGATGTCCTCGATCCCCTCGGCCAACAGTTCCTGTATGAGTCTGCCGCCGTTTGGCAGGGCCGTGACCGGATACTCCGGGTGCTCACGGGTGCAGTACGTCAAGAACGGACATTCGTAGGGCTTTTTACAGTGGCCGTCTACCTCGATCTGCGGTGGCGGGCCTGCCAGTATCTGCTTGAACTCATTGACCCAGACTGCGACCTGCTCTTGTAGCGGGCGCACCGCAGCCGTGAGATCGACGTGCTTCAGCAATCCCTCATAGTTGCCGTCGCCCGCATAAACAAATGTGTTATCAATGTGAGCGAGCTCGATGCGCTCGAGCGGGTAGCCTGCCTGCTGCAGCACCCACGCCTGGATCGCGCAATCATGGATGTAGTGATCCTTCACACCTGTGGAGGACTTCACTTCCACGACCCGCACGCCTTGTGGGCCTTTCTCCAACACGTCTGTGCGAACCAACACACCGTCGTGCTGTACAGTGGCCTCGAACAGGGTGCCGTTGCCGGGCGCGGTCAACAGCGCCGATGTCTCCTCAAGGGCGGCGCGTAAGTCATCATCGTGGCCGATTAGTCTGCCATTGGGATAAAACGTCCTCGCGAGCTCCCCGACCTTGTGGCCGGTGGCCAAGACGTCTTGAAGGCCGGCCGACTCCTCGGCGAACTCGGGATGATAAGTCTTTAGATACAACTGCTTCGGGCACTGGATGCCCGCCATGATCCGTGATTTGGAGAGACTGTGAGAACGCATAAGAGCAGGGGAGATTGGGGGTAAGAAAAACCTAGCAGGGCTAGGCTGCAAATCAAGGCGCGGCTGTTACCGCAGATCGGCGCCCGTGCGACCGACCGTCACTTGGTAGACCAAGGGACACAACCCGTTCTAGAGTCTAGCCTGGCTCTGTTTCCGGCGACCTCAGGCTTTGGCAAAACGGTTGTAGAGCCACGCGAGCACCGCACCGGCAATCGCACCGTCCACGAGTCCGTAGAGCGTGCCAAAGATGACTTGGCCGAAACTCGCAGTGGCCGTGTAGCCAGGATAAATCGATGCCATTACCTCCAGAAACGCACGGCCGTAAGCAGGCCAGATCAGATTGGCCACTCCGACGAGAAACATCGCCAGGACTCCCCAAATCAGTCCAAATGTAATGCTCATTGCTTTAATATCGAGTTTCATAAGCGCCACCTCTGCGCAGTGTAGGAAACAAGGGTTGGAGCTTTTCTTGCTGACGGTCAGCTATTAAACAAAAAACTAGCCTGGTTAACAACGACGCTCGGGCAGCTGTCTGTCGTTCCACTCAGCCCGTCAACTCTCGCTGGATTTCCTTCAGTTTAGCCTTGATCCTCGCGGCGTTCTCGCTGCCCATGCGGATCAAAATCTTTTGGCCTGCCGAGCGTGCCTCAAGGTCGGGATCCGCGAACTGATACATCACTTTAGGCCGGACCAGCTTGACCGGCCCTTGCGGATCCGGTGCGGCCAGCAGATCGTCGATCACCTCGATCAGGCGGTCGTTGAAGTACCCCGAGGGATATCCCAGGTCTTTATACGCCTGCTGAAACAACGGATAGAAGTGGACATACACCGCTACGAGCTGCTTGGTCTTTACGGTCTCTGCGAGTCGCACGTAGGGTGTGTAGCGGCGATAATTGTCGGGGTTGATAAAGACGCTTTCCTCCTCGCCGCTCGTCCGAAATCGCCGCGCGGTTGGCTTCACCGGCATATATCGCCGAGGCACTTGCGCGCGCGGTAAACTGTCTATCGTAACGACGAGGCGACGGACGATGTCCTCCAGATGGAAGAACTCTTGCACCAATTCCTGACCCAAAAGGCCCCTGAGCGCATCTTGCGCCGTCGCGTCACTTTCATCCAGCGGCGGTAGGGGCTTTGTCTCTTGCGCCGGTTGCGCCTCTTCAATCGGATGGCGTATCTGCGGCTCGGCCGGGGGTTCGAGCACGGGCTGCGCTTCGCCGCCAGAGGGGTGTTGCAGTTCCGGCGCCTGCTGCGCGCTTTGCTGCCAGTAATAATAGTAGAAAGTGGCCACCACGCCGCCTAAGACGACGAGTAGAGCCAACCACTGGGTCGCGTTTTTCATACGCACGGATAACTGCAGATACTGACTTAACTCAAAGGCTTCGGAGTGATTATTGTTCAATCGCTCTGAGAACCTGTTTGCGCGCGGTTGTTGCCGCTCAGTTTCTCATGTTACTCCCGCCTGGCCATCGTGGCCAAGGTGGAACAAAATCGTGTCTTTCTCTAACAGGCTGCTGAAAAACTGTTGTCAGCAGCCTGTTAGAGCAGTGCAAGCAGGAACCGCACATTTTTCGAACACGCAAGTGTTTGAAAAACGGAGCAAAGCAAAAACCGCACTTTTTGCTTTGCGAGCTGACCCATTGCGCCAGCAGCACAATGGGAGCGCACAGCGACGCCGCTGGGGCGAGGCGGATACAGACGAAGCTCCGGGGAGTGAACCGCAATAAGGCGAGTGTCCGGGGGATGCTCGCCCCGGCGAATACCCAAGCCAGGCAAGGCTTGGGGCGGTACGCACGCGCAGCAGGGACAGCGAAGCACAGGGGCATAGCGATGAAAGGCTCCTCGCGAGGCTCCCGGGCGCGGTCAGAAAAGGCGAGGAAGTGGTACACGGATGTACCGTCCCCGGAGCCGAGGATGCAAACCCCCGGAGCGCCGGGTGCTGACAGCGGCGAGACGCCATGTGTGACCTGTTCTATGCTCCGCGTAGTAACTACTTCAACACTGCAGTGAGTGGCGGGCGATGCCACCGCAGCTGCAAATCACTTAGCGTAGCGCCACTTTTCCGGTCAAGCTCCACTCTGAGTGGAGAATCGATTACCGGCCATTGCCCTTTCAACACGTTGCGCGGGGCGTCGCCTTCAAACACAAGGTTACTATACTTACCGTAATGCGGCTATTTCCGTGCGAGGCCTGTGAATGCTGCGGGATTATCACTTGCTGGCCGCGCGATTGCATAGGCCCCGTCGCCTGGGTGCCGTGCGGCGATCACGACGGCTTCCGCACCGCGGCTGACTGTTCGGCCACCGACGTTGACACTGTCCTGGGCCAAGGACAGGTGGTACTTGCTTGCCGCGCTCGCGAGCTTGAACCGAAATCGGTTGGTCCACCCGAACAACCAGACGGCGCGGTCGGAAGGGAGTTTCTCCATTGTGTTGTCCCAGCGCCAATGAATGTCTTCCGCACCCTGCGCCCAGCGCTCCGCCAGTTCCCGGTATTGCTCGCGCACCTGCCCAGGCGCCTGGGCAGGCACAACAATCAGCACGCGCTCCGCGCCAAAGAGTTGTCCCAGTGACGGGGGAATCTCTCTGCGATCGACGCGCCGGAACACGTCGAACTCCGGATCGACAAGCACCAACCACGGCCGTGACCGTAAGCTGACTTCAAACAGGTTCTCGCGGGCATCCAGGACGACGTTCGTTCGATACGGTTGGGTCTCGTCCTCCAGATAAACGGCTAGCGGGACGGATAGCTTATAGCTCGGACCTGCCTGTGTTTGTTTAAGAACGCCCGCGAGGCGATGGGTATCGCCCTCACCGCGAGCATTAAGTTTGTCTACTTGCAAACGCGGTGCACCGGTGCGCTGTACCCATTGTGCAAACTCGGTGCTCAGATCAAATCCACTTACCGCCTCGAACGCGCGCCTGATGTCAGAATAGCTGGCCCTGCGAAACCGATTGCTCTTGTAAAAGAGCCTTAACGCTTTGACAAAAGCATCATCTCCCAGACGCAAACGCAGCGTGTGGAAGAACATAAGCGTCTTACCGTATCCGATTGCTTGGCTCGTCTCATCATGGCGGCCCCAGAAGTCTTTTAGCGCAATGTCGCGCGCCTCCCCAGCATAATCCGCGTAACTCTGCAGCACCCTGCGCCGGTACTCAGCACCTCGGCCACGCTGCTCTGCAAGAAGGTGGTCGGCCAAGTACGCAGTAAGCCCTTCACTCCAATTACCTCCACGTTTTGCCACATATACGCTGTTGCCCCACCAGTTATGAACAATCTCGTGAGGATAGGAAGAATGGACGATGAATGGCAGCCGGATCACGCGCGGCCCAAGTAGCGTGAAAGAGGGCATGCCGTAGCCCGTTTCCCAAAAATTCTCGACCAGGGCGAATTTTTCGTAAGGATAAGGCCCCAATAGCTGGCTATACAGCTCAATGTAGCGCTGCGTGGCATCGAGATATTTCGCAGCCAGGGCGGCATCGGGGCTGCGCAGAAATACCAGGGCCACTGCGTCTGAGGCTTCGCGTCGGTACTCATGATAACGCCCAGCAACGAGATAAATCTCTTCCTGTGGTTCAAGCTCGTGCCACCGAATTGTTGCCGCTCCCCCGCGCGGAGCGGCCTGCCCGTTCGATCCTTGACTAACCGCCCGCCAGCCAAGGGGCAGGGTGACCTCCATGGAAAACGTCAACAGCGTGTCCGCGAAGCGCGGATACCAGTAGCTCCGACCCGCCAGGTACACGCCGTCGGCGGAAATCGAGCCTGGCGTCGCGCGCGCGATCTTTCCGTAAGAGCGATTCGGCCTCGCTAACCGGTGCTGGATAGCGCCCGTGTAACGCTGAGTAAAGCGGTTGTTTCCGGGCGCCGGGCGCAATCGATACCGTTGCACAGGCACGCCGGTGTCCGACACCTCGAGCGGTATCAGCTCGGACTGCTGCCCTTCCAGGCTAGGATGTAGACCGGCATGCAGTGAAAAAGAGACCTCGTGTCGATCTTTGATCAGTTCGTCGGGCAGCGTCACGGTGTCGCGGCCTGTGAGCTGCCCGTTTTTCGGGTCAAGCGAGAGATCCAGATCATGATGGATGACGGGAGCGGCGATTACCGGTGTGTTAAAGCCGAGAATGAGTGCACCCAGGAACCTGGCGAGAACCGGCCTCGCCGGCCTTTCTGCTCTCTGAGGCACATGCTCGAGACTTGTAAGAAGCATTCTTGATTCTTGAGGTTACCGGCTGTGATTAGCTTACACCGATGACCGCTCGGCTGGAGTACAATGCCACAGGATCATAGCGGACTCATCGGATCAGGTCATTCATGAACATTCGTTTCTTTTCCCAGCTCTTGGTGGCACTATTTGTTGCCGGATTACTCGCTTGCGAGCGATCGACAGACAGTTACGCCAGGAAAAGGCATGCAGTTCGCGCCTCGGCAACACCTGAAAACTCCTTAGAGCCCGCCGCCGCACCCCTGGACATGAGAGCGATCGATCTCAGTGCACTGCCCAACCTGGACGCCATTATTCCCCAGCTGGCGAAAAAGCAAGTAGTTTTCGTTGGCGAAATTCATGATCGATTTGGTCACCATCTGGCACAACTGGAAATCATCAAGCGACTACACGCCGCTTACAGTGATCTCGCAATCGGGGTCGAATATTTTCAGAGATCCTCACAACCCTATCTTGATGCTTATATTGCCGGCGATCTCGACGAAAAAAGCTTTCTAAAGAAAACCGGGTACTTCGAGCGCTGGAGTTTCGATTACCGCCTCTATCGCCCTATTTTCCGCTATGCCCGTAGACACAATATTTCCCTTGTTGCCCTCAACATCCCTGCGGAGATCAGTCGGAAAGTTGCGCGTTCGGGCCTGGGCAGTCTTACCGATGACGAGAAGGCGCAGATTCCAGCGAAAATCGATAAATCAGACCGTGAGTACCGCGAACGGCTGCGAGCAGTATTTGAGGAACACCGGCAGCGTAATACAGAACTCGGCAACTTCGACTACTTTCTGGAAGCGCAACTGCTCTGGGATGAGTCCATGGCAGACAATGCCGCAAGCTATCTGCAGAAACATCCGCAACGCCATCTAATCATCCTGGCCGGCAACGGACATCTCGCCTACGGCTCGGGGATACCCCGTCGGCTTCTACGCCGATTGCCCGTGGTGTCTGCAACGATCATCAATGCCAGCGGCCAGCCCGCCGAGCTCGATATGGCGGACTTTCTGGTCTTCGCCCCCAAAGTGAGTCTTCCTTCTGCTGGTCTCTTGGGAATCTACATGCAAAAGAACAAAACAGGTGTCGCTGTCGAGGACCTAGTGCCAAAAGGTGGGGCAGCGAAGGCCGGGTTAAGAAAAGGCGACCAGCTCGTCGCCATACTTGGTGAAACCATCGAAACACTCAGTGATGTCAAAATCGCATTGCTCGATAAACGACCGGGCGACCGGATCGAGATAACGATCAAGCGCGACGCGTTATCCACACCCGCCGAGGTACTTGAATTCGAGGTGGTGCTGACAGCGCGCAAATAACGCTCGACCATCTTCTTCCGTAGCGCCTCGCTGCTGATAAATTTTCGAGGACGCGAGCGGGTGCTTTGTGCGCGCAGATCGAAGTCACCGACCAACCGCGTGATCGGCGATGGTTTTGAACCTATAGGCCGCTGAGCGGTCCCCCTGGGAATGGAAAAGACTTCGGACACCCTTTAGATAGCTGCTGCGGTGAGCTTGGTCCCGTTTAGGCGCTTACGGGACGGGTGTCGCCGCCGGCGGGCCCTTACACGACGCTGCCAAACCCCATGTCGGTGACACCCGCCGGCGCTTTCAACCCCGCGACCCGGCAACCTTGGGCAACCGGGCCGCCGGGAAACAGCTGGTATAGATACGCCATGCCGCCTTTGTGGTGAAACTTCTCATCCAGCGCATCGCGCAGCTCGCGCAGGTTGACTGTGATGTCCTCATGCCGGGCGAAGTACTCCTGCAATGCGCTCAGCATCTCCCAGTGATCGTCCTCGAGCTCTAAGCCCTCCTCCTTGGCCCGCTCGCGAGCGACGTCGCGCGTCCACCCGGGCGGTGCATGCCGGAAACGCAGATCCTTGGTGGACGCGCCTTCGGGGTGCCCGGTGTCATGCTTTTTTTCACCCATGGCTCGATCCTCCTGCCTGACCGCTATCAGCGGATGCGTTTACGTCCCGACCTATCGACGCGCTTTGATCGACAGCTCAGTTTCCGTCTCGTCTACGTTGGACGTGCAGTACCCACTGACGTTTGGGCAATTAACAATTCTAGCCTTGATCCCGCTTCGAAGGGAACGCTCACGTATCCGGCTGCGGCATCGGCAGGCCGGCCAGTTTACAGACCTCGTGGACGGGATCGGTTGGGAAAAGGCCGTAGATGTGCTTTTCATACGCCTTTCGATCGTGGAAGCGTTTGCCGTGTTGCCTGCCGAGGGTCATGACCATTTCACGCATCGTCGGCGCTGTCTGCCTCTCGCGGTAGTAATCACGAAAATACCAGATCAGTTCCCAGTGATCGACGTAGAGTTCGATGCCGTCGTGCTCGGCTGTTTTCCTGGCAAACTCCTCACTCCAGTCATCGAAGTTGCGAAGAAAACCCTGTTCGTTGGTCTCCAGATTCTTGCCTTGGATCTCGGTTTTCACGTGCGCTCGCTGCGTCAGTCGGTAATACGGGCCGAAAGCCGTGCATGTTCATTTACGGACATTCAGTGGACCCACACGACCGCTCTCCTCCCTTGCTGCTGCAACAGGTAGAGCCGGTCACGATCCTTGTCATCGAACAAGATATCCTGGTTCCTGTTAAGTTGCCCTATTTGATACGACTAATAATTTTTGTCTTCCCGTCGAGGCCGTCGACGTGTTTCAACTCGGTGTCGCTTACACTGAGTATCTTGTTTGCCGATGTGAATCCATTCGGTATGACACTGGGCACATTCGAGGACTCAACGGTGTATTGAAGATAACTGCGCCGCACCTGCCAGCTTCCGCTCAGGATTACTGGGGTCTTTTGCCCCTGATACGCGGTGTAGCCCCGCCAGCTGATCTTTCCTCCTTGTAACAAGGTGAATTGGACATGCAGGGTCGCGCCTTCAAGGGTCTGGGTCGTCGCCTCCCACGTACCGACCAGTTCCCTTTCAAGACGGATATCCTCATCCGTTTTTTCCATTGCCGGATGATCCCCATCGAAGTATACGAAAATAGTCCACGCGGCGATGGCAACGGCCGCAATGCCTGCCCCGATAAAAGCGAGGATATTCCTGTTATTTTCAACCGATATCCATTTCCATAATTTTTTCATTACTTCTCTCCCCGGGAATTTCGCGGCCGCCGGCTGAGATTTATCCACGGGTGATCTGATGGCTATCGAAGATCCCGACGCCAGTATATCTCCGCTTTAGAGTCAAGTCGTCGCCCGACAGAGTGGAAAAGGGCGCTAAAAAAGGGGGTGCCGCCCACTGCTGTCGCACAGCCGCCCGATGCCTCAAGCTAGCCTTCCTAATCCGGGGTAAACGCCACGGCGAGCGCGACCAGATCTTGCACGGCCACAACCCCGATCATCGGGTTCGCCCCACGGCGCGGCTGACGGTGGAGTAACGTACTCCCATGTGCCGGCGCTATGCATATACTTCGCGGAGAATAGCTTACTAACACTAGATTTGATCCCCCGTTCGACCTCGATGAACTCTCGGTCACGGGGCTAGGTCACACCGGTTTTTGGCGCGCTGCCTCCGCCTCCCCTACCGGCGTCGCGCCCACCTGACTAATCGCAGGAATCCCCTGTGGGGCACATGTGCCACGAATCCCGGCTGTCTTGCCGACAAACACATCGGCTCGATCGCCGAGGCGGCGTACGGAAATCAGCAGAGGCACTACGAAAACCAAAGCCAGTCCCCCGACCACGTAGCCGTCTGCAATGGAGCGAACACGCGATAGGTAGCCCAATCCCGATTGGCTGACGACGCCGCCCGCGTTGCCAATCATCGAGTCGAAGGAGATGACCGATGCCCGTTGCCCCGAGGGGATCGACTGGTGCAGGTAGGCTTGCTTGACCGGCCCGGTGATGCCCATGGTCGCCCCCACGGCCATAAGGAGGGCGACCGCGATCCAGAAGGAGTCCACCAACCCAATGCCCACGGCCGCAACCGTTTGCAGCGCAGCAGCCCAGAGGAGCAGAGTAGTCCGCCGGCCGCAGAACTGACTGATCCAGTCGACCAACGCATTGCCGGCGATGATCGACAGAGAAATCAAAGCCGCAACCACGCCAGCAACCCAAATAGCATCCCTGCCAAGGAGTTCGAGGAAATAGGGCTGCCAGGCATAGAAGCCCCAGGTGATGAAACCCCACTGGAGAAACGCGCAGCCCATAAATAGCCGAATAGATTCGTTGTGCCACCCGTAGGCGATGCTTTCTCGGGCGACCTTTTTCATCTCTAGGGGAAGATCGGAAAAACGAAAGGCGCGCGCAGTAAACCCCACGTCGTGCATGGTCGCAAACGCCACGCCAAAGACAGCGGCGAGCATCGCTGCGCGAACGACATACGGAAGCGAAAGATCAAGGCTACCGAGGAGCCCGCCGCTGACCGTGCCGATGAGCATCGCTGTGCCGGTGACCATCGATCCGCGCGCAAATACGCGGTCGAGCTGGCCATCGTAGCCCGTGTCTTTGAGCGCATCGACCAGCCACGCCTCGACAGCACCGGAGTAAAACGTGAACCCGAGGCCCATCACGATCGACACGACGGAAAAGGCCAGCAGCCCACCGCCGATCTCTGCGACAGCGACGTAGGCCAGGGTTGTCGCTAAGAGAATGGTCACGCTTAGCAAAAATGAAGCACGCCGCCCGCGGGTATCCGCCAGCACACCGGTCGGGATTTCAAAGATGACGGAGCCGGCGGTGAACGCTGCATTCGCGATGAACACCTCAAAGATATTCAATCCAGCGTGGAGCAGGAACAAGGTGTTGACACCCCAGATGAGCGCCGCCGCGAACGTGTACAGCCCGGCGATGGTGAAGTAACTAGCTATGACCCGCTGCGACGTCACGGTTTGACCTTGTGCATGCAGTTTCTTCGTTTTTACATCGACCGTCGATCGAGCTTATGGACTGCTCTTTAAGCGCGTTTGCGATTATGCAATGTTCCTTGTACAAAAGGATGATGGGGAGGAAAAGGGGAACATTCTACTTTTTCCTGGGGCGCGTGCCTTGAGTATCAAAGCGGGCGGAAATTCGAGTCCGACTCACTGCTGTCCTACAACCACCAGATGCATGGATCGCACCTTTGTCTCCGAGACACGCCGTGAATACATCCATGTAGGCTCGGCGCCAGCATCCCTGCTGGCGACGGTCTCGGAGACAAAGGTGCGATCCATGTCTCTTAAGCGTAGCCCATTGCTAAGGCCTCTCGGTCTTGGCGAGTTTAAGCGTTTCACGCCGGTACTTGTGGGACAGTAATGAGTCCGACTCTATTTGCTCTCTACGACCCCTTATCGTTTGGCGAACTTGCGCAGAAAGTCTTTCCTGTGGCGCCGGTGGGCGATGTGCCAGACATGATTTGGCAGAAAAGACGGCTGCGCGCAGGGCAAGTGCTGACTCTTTAAAGCGTTCCTGTCCCCCACGATAAGCGGCGTCTGAGCGCCAATACAGCGCTTATTTTTGCATGTTCGGTTTTGTTTTCAATTGGTTATGTTGGTCCGACCCTTGTTACTAGTCCCGCGTCGCGCGTTACACCGCATGCAACGTCGCACGACACTGGTCACGGCGTTCTGGAACCAGGCAAAGTTGTTCCAATAGCGTCAGTATATTACCCGAAGCTCAATAGTGTGCGTTGTTTGGGGCACTTCAAAACGATGTGAACATCCCTACACCGTACTTGGCTATTTCCGAGCCCACTGCAGAGCGTCCCAATACGCGATAGTAAATTCAAACCGGTCAAAGGAGCGGGTACTTTCGACAAGCCGCTTCGCTTGTATGATGTGTTCGGTGTCGGCCATTTGCATGAGCCACGCTCCATGGGGTTTGAAGACGCCCTTGGCTGTGATCAAGGTCTGGTCCTGTCTTAGCGGCTTCACCTCCGGTACTAGAACAGCCACTTGGGGGTCGCTTTTCGTCGCAGAGGCAAAGGCGACGGATTGAATGGTCACCGCCCGCGCCGCCGCGCCGAGCCTTTCAATTCCGACCTCGGCGTTCCCAGGACCCGTACTTTTCACCCAGCGGATCACACCGATCGCCCATTCGGTGTCGTGGCCGGTGGGCCTGACGGCGACGAGCTCCCCGACTCCCAACTGAAGACCAGCCGGCTTACCCAGGGAGAGATACAGCCCGGTAGCACTTTCGTTACCCGATCCCCAATCCATGCTGTATTGGGACGCGCCGTAGGGTGGGGATGGAGGGAAGCCTGGAATGGCTGTTACCACTTCGTGACCACCGCGATTTCCGAGCCGCCCTCCATCGTTGATAAAGTAGTGAACTACATTGAGCCCGATCGTCAGATCCCACGTGCCCTGCACGTGCTTTCTTGAGAAGCGCCTCACGGGACGCACGCCCCAGCGTATAATCAGCCTGCGCAACATTTCTTGGACCAGGTCAGGGTTAAGGCTGCCTTGTCCGGTGAGCTGCAAATTGAAAGCTTCGCTCGGTGCCCAGAACTGTGTGTGGATCGCGATGGCAAGCTCCGTCGTGTCGAGCGTCACATGATGGCTTGCATCCGGGATCCCGGTATTGGGGAGATAGGGCTCACCCGGGCGATCTCGATCCAGGTCGATCACGAACTGACAGCGGTCCTGATTAGAGGTAGCCGGTGCTCGCTGCAACTGGGCCAATTGCGCCCAGCTTTCAAGCGCGGCGTAGACCCAATCCACCGTACGGTAGGGAAGGTGGTAGGGGTCGCTGAGTCCAAGGAGCAAGGCGCGCTTATAAATATCGAGTATGCTGCTAGCGGCGCTAACCGAATTTAGCGGGTCTTGGACACGCTGGGTAAGGACTCCCAGCGAAGAGGCATGTCGGTAGAGCTCATGGATCTCCGACCATGCCCCATCTGGGTACGGTGCATAGCTCCGATATGATATGTGCATGACCTCGGTCAGATACCGGATGGCCCGATAGATGGCTGTGACCAAGGCGGATTCACTCAATCCTTCACGCGATGGCGATGCACCGGCCGCATCCAGGATGACTGCCTTATAGCCAAAGGCCATTTCGATGTGCACATCCCGTATCTGATCAGCGATGAGCTTATTATCCGGGGATAATGGAACCGATAGTCCGATTTTGCGTTTGCGGATCTCCAGGGAAGTGGTGGCAATGGGGTCTTGATACAGTTCGAGGAGTTTCAGCCTGGTGCGGCCAGCGAATTCAAGGCGATTGAGCGTGTGCAACGCGCCCCGCAGCAGACGGGCAGCTTCGGCAGGATCCACGCTTGGCAGCTTCGCTAGCCACCGCTTGGTCTCCGAAGGCCGCATGGGAACGTCGGCGTGACCTTCTGCACGACGTTCGGGCACTGAAAGCTTCAGTATCATTGGAGGAAGAGTTCAACGTCTCTCGGTTTAGTGCTTGCCATCCCAGCTTGACCATCGCAGTCAGGCCCGCCTGCCCGGGTCGCCGCGATCCTTGCGCGCGTATGAGGGGCGAAGTCTACAATTTAGCATACGCGACGGACCGGTTTTCTCTGACCTGACTACCTCATTCCCTAGTTTAGCTGCGATTTCGCGGAGTTGCTCGAGTACGGCATTCGAAGTCTTCGACGATATCGATCGCAAGAACATTCGGATTCGGGAGATTTTCCAACTCCTCCAACATCTCGTCTTTGAGACCAGAAAAAACTATTAAAAACAAGACCCGACCCTTTATTCCCCCTATCTTTTCTTTGGGCAACATTCCGTCAAGACCTGGCCCCGTAGAGTTCCGCAAAAAAATCCCCGCACTAGGCGGGGACAGGAGCTGCAAGAAAGGGTAAGAGCTGTTTTTAGGTTGTTGGTTCGACGACCAATAAATCAATCTGACAGGTCGTCCGGGATCTCGATTGTCGATACCGTGTAGGTGGTCAGGTCGGTATCTGCCTCAGGTTCGTCAGGAGCTGATCCCAACGGAAAGGCCAGATTCGTCACGAATATGTCGTCTCCGACGATAACGAGGCTCGCCGGGAAAAGCAGACCATCAACCTTGCCGTCTTCAAAACGCAGGAAATCTCCAAGCTTGGCGCGTACACGACCACCCTCATCGAGGGCGATGACTTGGTCCGCTTGATTCGCCGCGACCCAGAGAATGCCATCGCCACCGTAAGCAAGACCGTCCGCGCCGTTGATGCTTTCGACGAAAACACTAACGTTCCCCTTTTTTAGGTCTACGGCCAAGATTCGATCATCGCCTGTGTTAGCGACATAGGCCGTTTTCTCGTTGCTACTGAGGGCAATGCCATTCGCCCCGAATGGTGGGAAACCGGCCGTGGCCAAGAGCCCGTCGTGTGCAACGGTCTTGACGCAGCGGTCGTTTGTAGGACACACGTTTCGAGATTTGGTGGGATTCTTAATCTTGAAGACGGCTCCCTGAAACGAGTCGGACACGAAAAGGTCGCCTTTCCTATTGAAGGCCAAGGCGTTAGGGGCCGCAGCGAAATTGCCGAACGTGGTGGTGTCGGTGCTTGTGTCAGGATTAACTACGGTCCGGTCAGGCGGTGCCCCAATGCCGCCGCCACCTGCGACACTTGCAATAATCGCAACGTCCTCCACCGGGCCAATCAAATCGGTATCTATTCGCTGAATTCTCGACGGCCCGAATCCATTCAATATACCAACATTGCAAATGTAGACCTTGTTGTCCCGTGGGTTAAAGGCAAGTCCCAGAAGCGGCTCCCCGCCAAAGTCAAACTGTGCCCGCAGCGTTCCACTGGAGTCAAACTTCAGGAGCTGGTTCCCGGAACCAAAAATAAACGTGCCAACATAAATATTACCCTCGGCATCGGCGGTGATCCCCTCAGGGAAAGGCACCCCGGGTGGAAGCTCAGCGAATACTGACGCCGCACCCGGGTTGACGACAACCTCGTCATCTGCCGACGCCGTCCCCATAAATGCCAAGGCCACGAAAAAAAGAACAGAAAGCACGACAAACTTCTTCATTGTTTCCTCCTCATGGTGGAAAGCTCAAATGAAATAGAGCATTTACTAACTTAGGTTCTTGAGTCTAATGGTGAGAATTTATAGTTACTAAAGCGCTGGTAAGTATCTTTTACTGGTTAACGGAAGTCAAAAAAATCCCCGCCTAACCGAGGTCGACGGCGATTAGTTTGAATTGCTCGACAGCGGTTTAGAAAATGTTCCCGACACCTTTTCTCCCTAAGTGTGGGCAGAAAAACAGTAGGTCAACGCCCATATCTTAAGATCCGATAAGCTGGCCCCGAAAAAGCGCTACATTTGTCACCAGCCCCGGCAGCAGGTGTTGAAACAGGCGACTCACCTCGAGAATCTCGGGAAGCGGTGCGTCTTGTTCCGCAGCGGCCTTGAGTGCCGTGGCGGTGAGCCGCCCGGGATTGGGCAGAGTCTGCGCCAGCGCCACGGCGCGATCATGCACAGCCTGGCAACACGCCTCGTGGGCCGTAGCACCGACGACACCTTTGATGCCACCCCAGGCCAGCGCAAAGTAGCTGGGCCAACGCGCCAATGCGCGATAGTCGGTGTTCACGAAAGGCAGCCGCAGTGCCGCCTTCACCTCGTCGTAGAAAGCGCGCGTGGGCGCATCTGCGTGGTGCGGTTCCATCAAGACGAAGGGCACGTGCGTGTCCGGCGCGTGACGACTGGCAACAGGCGGCGCATCATGCGCTTGGCTCATCTCACCGCCTTCGAGCAAGAGCCGAACCATAGTGGCGATGAGCAGGTAAAGCGGATTGCCGTGGCTGAACACCTCGATCATATCGCCGATGTCAGCGATCTCACGTTCGCCATAGCCCATGTTCTTGAGCTGCTCCACAATGGGTGACGGCGCGAGTTCCCGGGCCGCTGGTTCGACAAGCGCGCGTAATCCCTGGGCCCCTTCAACAAACAGCTGGCTCAGGCACAGCGGCCGTAGGCCACGCCACAGCTCGTCGAAGAAGTTCGGGTAATGGGCATAGGCCATCGTCACCACACCCATCCAGGGCACCTGCAGAACTGCTTTCATGTCGGCGTAACGGGCGGCGCGCTCGTCGCTGACCGCATACTCGGGGAGCGGGTGAATCGTGGGGACGGTGACCGGTGGCCGGCGCGGTAACTCGATCATTAGGAGGTTCTCCGGGCGAACTGACTCACGTTCCGATCCGAACTGGGGTATCTCACGCCTACGCAACGCACTGAGTTTATACAAGTGCACCCCAAAGGCACAAAGTCCGAAACGTTTGTTGGCCTCAAAAAAAACCAGCACAGCCAACACATGCGCTCTTTGGCGGCCTTGAGCACAAAGTCTTTCCGGTGGCAGCGGTGGGTGATGGGCCAGATAGGATTGGGCAGAAAAACCGATGCGCGCGGGGCACAAGGGTGGGCTCCTTAAAACGTTTATTTCCTCCACAAAAAGCGGCGTCTGAGCTCTAATACCGGGCTTATTTTCGCAGCTTGGGTTTTGTTTTCAATTGGTTATGTTGGTCCGACCTTTGTTAGGTTCGATCCGCTGCTTTTCTGCGATTTCCGAAGTAGCTTGGGCCACCCACTTTTCGACAGACGGGGCACCGGTTGGCACGTGTCTTGCTTTTCCCCTAGCTAGAAGTCTCTGAAACATTGTGCGGGATACATCCGGACGTACCCAAGCAGCTAGCAGTTATGCATTGGGGGTCCTGCGTATGTGTCAATATACATCCCGCTTCGGCGATACCAGCCTTGTCCCGCTATTGCGCTCTCCCCAAACGATGAGAACGTTGTTGGCTGTCATGCTGCTGGTATTCACGCCGGCGTCGTTCGCCGATTCCGATCCCGTAAGCGATAGAGGCACGGCGATGGTGAGGTGGATCGAGATCGAGCCGGGCGAACAACCTCGAGCTTATCGCAATTTCGATGAGTGCGTCATCTACGCGCCTGACCCACGCTGGGTGGCTTGGACTGGATCCCTCGGCCATGAGATCGCTCATTGCTTCGCGGGCGCCTACCATCCTCAGGCGGGCCACGTCGAGGACTGGGGCCCGTGGAATGAGAAGAAGAAAAAGGAAAAAGCTAAGGAAGGTTAATCCAACTCGCGCAGTGTGAATGTCTCATTCATCGCAATCGATACCGCGGACATAACGACGCAAAAGATCTCGCACATCGAGCGTTGTGACCGCCTTGGTCACGGCAGCGATCAGCGCGCCGTTACGTCCCAGTAGATCATCGGCGAGCTCGACAAAAAGGCTATTTGGCCAGGCCTGCGGTTGGGCTGCGTAGGTCCTATCCACCGCGTCCTGTTCCTTACCAACCCCCAACCACGTCGCGAACACAGTCAGCGCGGCGGCACTGGAGCGCGATATGCCGGCCTCACAATGCACCAGTAGCGTGCCCCCCTCGTGCTGGATGGCCCGGGCGAAGTCGATCACTTGCTCGACGTGCCACGCCCTGGGTCCGAACTCGAAATCCGTATCTTCCGTGATGTCGTGGAACTCCAAGCGAATCCCCGTCGCACAGCGCTCGAAATCAGCGGGGGCGGGATCGCCCGGGGCCCCGATCGAGATCATGTGGCGGATAGCCGGCCCGCTTTCTGACATCAGCAGCCGATCCGCTTGCACCCGCGACGCGATGATGACCTCAGGGTGTAACGATACGGGACTCACAGGTTTTCCAAGTTCCAATCATCGATAGGCGACAAACGAAGCGTTGGTCGCGTTGTTCCTGGTAAGAAAAACGGAATGTCCCCTTTTCTGGCTACCGAAAAATCGACGCTAATCGTGCCTGATTTTCGCGTTGGAATGTGAGACCTGGCGCCGAATGTTACCGGCAAAGGAACCCACGGAGCTGCCGAACCCTTCGACGGAATTGTGCCCGATACCGGCGAAAACTACTAAAAGCAAGACCCGGCCCCGGAAGTGCCGGAGGTAGAGATGAGGTTGACCCCGGAGGTTTCGGAGGGGGCGCTATTCCGGTTTGCAGGCGCGGACTTTCCACGAGCTCGATTCCATGACAACGCCTTCGGATGTCTCGTGCTTACGCAGCTCGGCTCCGAGCGCGGCGACGATTTCATCGTGTCGTCGCTCCGCTTCCTCGCCGGCTTCTCGGTAGACCTCGCCCGCGGGACCCAGGGCGAGTTGGAACCCGATGGCGTCTTCCACCGTGTTTCCCACCATCAAGGGGGCATCTATACGCTCGAACCGGATATCCTCATAGCCCGCGATCTCGAGCTGCTTGGTGACCACGTCCGGGTTGGCCATGGAGAACGGGCCGGGACCACAGGTACTCGCATCCTCGCCCGGCGGCGGTAAATACTGGAGTACGAGTTCCTTGGGCAGGCCAAGCCAAGGGTTGTCGTCGATAGTGCGCCAGACAATCATCGTCATCACCCCGCCCGGTCGCAAGGAGGCCCGCATGTTCCTGAGTCCAGCAACCGGGTTCTCGAAGAATTGCGTGCCGAATCGCGAGAAACAAAAGTCATAAATGGGATCGAACGGATAGCTTTGGGCGTCGCCCTCGACGAAGACGATGTTCGTCACGCCGCTAGATCTGGCGTCCGCGCGGCCAAATTCCAGGAACGCATCGCAGCAATCGATTCCCAACACCGAGCCAGACGGGCCGACAAGGTTGGCGATCTGTAACGCCGTGTCGCCGAATCCGCATCCCACGTCTACGGCTTTTTCACCCTTACCAACCTCGAGCGAGGGGAAAATTTTTGCGCTATGGTGGGTCAGACCACCGACCAGAATGTGGCGGTACTTGACGAATTTTGGAACCAAGACTTCGTTCCAGAAATCCACGAAATCGTTATTGCTTGAAGGGGCCTCTGCTGTACTCATATCTCCTCCGAAGGATTCGTTAATTGGACAAGCGCAACCGACACGGTTTGCAGTGTATCATAACCAAAACAGCGCGGACTCGTGCGCGAGCAAACCCGATCCTTCGGGCGTCCTATCAAGTTCACGCGTGCATGGGTACTCCTCCCTCAAGGCGACAGTGTACCGATACCGCGCGATCAAATGCACCACGAACTGCAAACGCTCATGCATTGAATGGGTAGCGTCCGACGAAGGCCCCAGTTTTACCCTTGAGTCAGCAGTGGTGTCATAGGCAACGCTAAAACACAATTAGCTCCCCTTTGGCACCGGTTCCTGGTAACCTTTTGCCAGCCCGTCGGCTTAATCGGGGAAGCGTTGGGCTTCGCCGATGGTCTATTCAATTCAATCCAGCATCAGTTGCCAATCGCGGGTTCACCGAGGAGGGGAAAACCATGAAGACAAAAAGCAATGAGAGAGCGAGTGACGAAACATTAACAGAGGGGCGTCGGAATTTTTTGAAGGGGGCCGCCGCTGCAAGTGGCGCCGCCGCAACCCTTGGAGCGATTGGCTTTCCATACATCTCTCCAGTAAGCGCGGCACAAATGAAACCAGGAAAGGTAGGCACCACCAACCACTACTATGTCCCTGCTTCCGCAGAAACTGTCCATTGGGGATATTTCAGCAAGAAATTGAAGCCTCTGGTTGAAGTTGATTCGGGTGACTTTGTAACCATCGAGTCCCTGACGCACCACGCCAACGATGACTTCGAACGCATGATCAAGGGAGATCCAGGCCTGGAAAGCGTTTACCACTGGACCAAGGACAAGAAAAATGTGGACCGGCGAGGAGCTGGACCGATGGATGCTTCGGTGCTGGGCCGTGGTGCCGGCGAAGGCTTCGGCGTGCACATCCTGACGGGGCCGGTCTACGTCCGCGGTGCAACACCCGGGGATATCCTCGAAGTCCGCATCGTCGATGTCCGTCCACGTCCATCGGCTAACCCGAAATACAATGGGAAAGCTTTCGGCAGCAATGCTGCCGCGTGGTGGGGATTCCATTACAAGGATCTCCTCGAAGAGCCAAAACCTCGGGAAGTCATTACGATTTACGAGCTGGATGCGGACGGCGAGCGGGATTGGGCAAAAGCCGTATACAATTTCCGGTGGGTGCCACAGACGGATCCATTCGGCGTCGTTCACAAAATCATCGATTACCCGGGCGTACGGGTTGACCACTCGCTGGTTCAAGAGAACCACGGTGTGTTGAAAAATGTCCGGGTTCCGATTCGCCCTCATTTTGGGGTAATCGGCCTGGCGCCCAAGGAAGAAGATATCGTCGACTCGATTCCGCCAAGTTATTTCGGCGGCAACATCGACGACTGGCGAATCGGGAAAGGCGCGACGATGTATTATCCGGTCGCCGTGGAAGGAGGTCTCCTTTCGGTTGGCGATTCCCACGCGGCCCAGGGGGACTCGGAGCTGTGCGGGACGGCAATAGAAATGTCGCTGACCGGCGTTTTTCAGCTCATTCTTCACAAGAAGAAAGACGTCGGCGGCACGATTCTCCAGAACCTGGAATATCCGCTGCTGGAAACTGGGGAGGCATGGGTGGTCCACGGCTTTAGCTATGCCAATTACTTGCAGGAGCTCGGCGCGAAGGCCCAGCAGGCGATCTATGCGAACTCGTCGGTGGACAAGGCAATGCGAGACGCGTTCCGCAAGATGCGACATTTCCTCATGACGACGCAGTCCTTGGGTGAAGACGAAGCGATCTCCCTCATGTCCGTCGCCACCGACTTCGGCGTGACCCAGGTTGTCGATGGCAACTGGGGTGTCCACGCCACAATTAAGAAGAGGGTTTTCGTCGGGGGAGGCGCATAGCACATCCGGTTCGATTGCTGGACGTGCCAAGCGTGAATCGAAGCGCGCGACGGTGTGACAGAGTCAGTACTTTAGCTTAGAGAACCTCATCAGACCTCGTAATCTTCGATCCGGGGGTGTGGGTGCGATCTTCGTTTAAATCTGCGGGACCCGCGGGAGTGATACGCCGGCGAGCGCGGCTACCTGTTTGAGCGACAGGTTGGCCGCGCGGTCCAGCAGATAAACGGTCGCCATGTAACCCCTAGCGGTGAGAACGGTTCAGCAGGCCCCGCGGTGTGGTAGCGTAGGCTTAAAGAAACCGTGGCCGGCGAATCACCATAATTCAATTATTCAGGCCCGGCCCCTACCACAAAGGCACAAAGTCCGAGACATTGCTTGGCCTAGAAAAACCAGCACAGATAACGCGTGCGCTCTTTGGCGAACTTGCGCACAAAGTCTTCCCTGTGGCAGCGATGGGTGATGGGCCAAACATGATTTGGCAGAAAAACCCGATGCGCGCGGGGCAAGTGCGCTACACGGCTCCCGCCTTCCTGAGCAGCTCCGCGATCGCTTCCGCTATCTTGCGGTAGCCCTGGGCGTTGGGATGTATCCCATCGGACTTGTATTCCGGCTTATAAAGCACGCTGGTGACGATCTCGCCCTCGTAGGGAACGCCGAATTCGGCTGCGAGACCGGCATAGAACTCAGGCGCGCTCGTGAGGAGCGCGGGCTTGGGCACGCCTACCAGCACCACCGCGATGTCGCGGGCGCGGATACCGGCGATGATCGCGCGCAGGTTTTCCTTGATCTCAGCCTCGTTAACCCTGCGCAGCATGTCGTTGCCGCCGAGGCACACGATCACGAGCCGCGGGTTGTGCTCCTCGATCACCGAGGGTAGGCGCGCGAGTCCCTGTGCGGTCAGCTCGCCGGGCACGCCGGCGCGCACCACCTTCCGATTGATGAGTTCCGCGAGAACCGCGGGATAGCTCTCTTTCGCCTTGGCCCCACTGCCGTAGGTGAGGCTGTCGCCGAAGGCGACGATGACGTCGTCCGTCGCGAGCGGCGGGAGCTTCGGCACCTTCCCGCTGCAGCCAGCGAGCACGACGGCCATAAGCGCCGCTGCCAGCGATCGCAATTGTGGGTTAAGGGTCACTTGTTTCTAGCTCACATGCCGACGGATTTCCTAAATGGTTCCCACCTTTCCTCCCTCTTCGTCTTTGAGACCAGAGAAAACTATTAAAAACAAGACCCGACCGCGGAGGGACCCGGAGGCATGCGCAGACTTACCAGGACCAATAGAACGAGGCAAGCCGCGGTGTTCCTGGCCGGTTGTTACAGCAACATCAATGCCCCTTCCACCGGCTGCCCTCTGATCATCTTCCAGCCCTGCGAGAACCGGTGCAGCGATCGTGCGGCGTAACCCACGACCACCAGAATCAACCAGAAAATAATGAGGTAAAAAGCGACTTTCGCGAGGCGCCAGCCGGTTGCAAATATGCCGCTCAGGATATCAAGCGTGGATTTGACTTTGGTGGTCACCTTGTAGGACTCTTCGGAAAGCCTTCTGATCGCCTCGTAGGCCTGGTCCGATACCTGCAGGTCTACGTTCGGAAGGTCAATATCGAATGCGGGGATCTTGAAGTAATTCTTTATCCTTACTCGTGGAATCTTCACAAACGGCAGTCCGTTTACCGCCCTGATGATCGTATTCACCACGTTTTGCACCGTTCGTGCAATCGTTCCCATTGACTTCGATAGTCCGCTCAACGCCCCTTTCAACGGCTTCACGATCTCTTTTACGTCCTCTGCAAACTCTGTCGTCTCATCCTTGATCTTTCTTGCCTCGCCTACGAGACGCCTGGCCTCGTTGTCTATGACGTCGATTTGCGCCCTGGCTGCCTTGACGCCTGGCTCGATCTCCTGCCATGCCGCCTCCAGCGCCGCATTGACCTGAAGGAACACCACGGTCGGTGCGACCACGAGGACCGCTAACAGCACGAACGGCAGTACAACTTTTATGATGATCAGACCACCTAATATCCGTGACCAATACGCTTGCATAGCTCCTCCCTTCCCGAGTCCCTGTATTGTCTGTCAGTGATACCAGCCGCCGTCCGGTCGTCGTGCGGCCTGGTTTGATTATTGGCTATGGCGTAGCCAGAAACCACTACCCGCAAGCGGGCAATTACAAATCCCGGTACCACGTGGCCAATTCTTCGCCGATCCGGTGGGGATTGTCTTCCTGTAAATAGTGAATCCCTTTTCCGATATCTACGGTCTGCAAGCCCCTCAAGTTGCGCTTGCACCATTCGAGAGCCTCGGCACGCATGATGCCCCCGGGCTGGGCATAGAAAAGCAGCTTGGGCAACGCCGAGTGTTGCAGCTTGCGGCTGTAGGCGGCGACGGCTTCATGCACGTCGGGCGGGTGGCCATCGATCGGAATCTCGCGCGGCCACTGGCGTATGGGCCTGCGGCTGCGAATCGTGGGATAAGGCTCCTCGTAATGACGCCTCTCCTCTTGCGTGAGCTCGCGCACAATTGCCTTCGGTAGCAGCTGTCTCACAAACACGTTCATCACGCTGATCATGAGCCAGCCGATGCCAGGCGTGCGAAACAGCTTGAACCCCAGCTTGAAATCTCGCGGGAAACCCGACCAGCTCGCCGGCCTGATGATTGCTTCCAAAAAGGCGATTCCCTTGACGTTGTCCTCGTGCCGCATGGCGTAGTGGAAACCCAGCGCGGAGCCCCAGTCGTGAACGACGAAAGTAATGTTCGAAAGCCCGAGGGCCCCGATAAATCCTTCGACATAGGCGACATGGTCGAAAAAGCGATAGCCCAAATCGGGCTTATCGGATTTGCCCATGCCGATCAGGTCCGGCGCGATACAGCGAGCGTGCGGCGTGAGATGGGGAATTACATTTCGCCACAGATACGATGAGGTGGGGTTACCGTGCAAAAACAGGACCGGGTCGCCCCTGCCTTCGTCGATGTAGTGCATCTTCGAGCCGAGTACCTCGAGGTACTTCGAGGTGAATGAAAAATCAGAGGAAATCGGTTCCATAAAAGGTTGTCAGTCGTTAGTGGTGAATCGTGTCTCCATGTAAAACTGCCTAAAGCGGCAGTTTCGGTCGATCGAGCCTAATGTGGCAGTGCAAGACTGGACCCCGTAAGAGTAAGATAATAAATCGGTTGTCGGCTTAGCGCCCGAAGAATTTTCACCTTAATCAAAGGAACCACCAATGCTAGCCGTTCCCAGACGCGGTTTCGATCAATCGGAATTTGAAGCGCGCACGCAGCGGGTGCAAAAACGAATGCAGGCCAAACAGATGGATGCTATTCTGCTGACCACCGAGCCGGACGTCCGTTATTTTACCGGCTTCTTCACGCAGTTCTGGGAAAGCCCCACCCGGCCTTGGTTTGTGCTGCTGCCACTGGATGGGAAGCCGATTGCCGTGATCCCGGAAATCGGCGCTACCGGCATGGCCGCCACCTGGGTGGAGGATATTCACACCTGGCCCGCTCCCCGGCCCGAAGACGACGGCATCTCCCTGCTGCAGGATGTCATAGGCGCCCTGCCCAGGAAGTTCGGTCGCCTCGGCATTCCCCTGGGGCACGAGAGTTTCCTACGCATGCCGGCACGGGACTACCAGAAACTTCTGAGCGGGTTATCGGCTTTCGAGGTCGCAGATGCCTCGGTCGTGCTGCATCAACTGCGTTATATAAAGTCCGCCGCCGAGATCGAAAAGATCCATTACATCTGCGACCTGACCTCCGCCGCCTTCGAGGCGCTGCCGCAAACTCTGAAAATGGGCGAAAGCGAACGCCAGATCTGCCAGCGCTTCCGCATCGATCTTCTGCAACGCGGTGCCGATAACTCCCCCTATCTGATCTGCGGGTCTGGCCCTGGCGGTTACGACAGCATCATCATGGGTCCGGCGGACCGCGCTCTGAAAGGCGGTGACGTCCTCATCATCGATACCGGTACAACCTTCGACGGCTATTTCTGCGACTTCGATCGCAACTTCGCCTTCGGTCATGCCGACGACGCCGTACGACGCACCTATGACGTGGTTTACGCCTCCACCGATGCCGGGTTCACCGCTGCCAGGCCGGGGGCGACCACCAGCGATATCTGGACCGCCATGTGGCGGGTGCTGGAGGCGGGGGGAGCGCTGGGCAACAGCGTCGGGCGCATGGGCCACGGTCTTGGCATGCAACTGACCGAATGGCCGTCCAACACGCCCGATGACATGACCGCGCTGGAACCCGGCGTTGTGCTGACGCTGGAGCCCGGAATGGAATCCGCCCCGGGCAAGCAGATGGTACATGAAGAGAACATCGTTATTACCGAGGATGGCGCCCGCTGGCTGAGCCGCCGTGCGCCTGCAGAACTTCCTATTGTGACCTGACGCGGGACAACACCAATGAAGATCGAATCACTCGATCATGACTTCACGCTGGAGACCATCGCGCCGCTGGGCCGGATCGGCCTGCTGGCACTAGCGACTGATTTCAACACCGAACAGGACCTGCGCCGTATGCTGCCCGAAGGGGTGCAAGTTTTCACCAACCGGGTGACGAACGCCAACCCGCTGACACTGGAGAACCTGCGCGCCATGGCGCCTGACATCACTCGCGCCGCCGCGGGTATCTTACCGGGTTTGGGGGTGGATGCGATGATCTACGGCTGTACCTCCGGCACCGCCGCCATCGGCCAGGAGAATGTGGACGCCGCCATTCACGCTGCTTGCCCGGGCATCCCCACAACCAACCCGCTTCTGGCCGCCTGCGCGGCTTTCGAGGCTTTTGCAGCCAAACGCCTTTCCGTGCTCACTCCCTATATCGAGGAGATCAACGGGGAACTGGCGCAGCAATTCGTCGACCGAGGATTCGAAGTCCTCAACATCAGCGGCTTTGCTATGGAAGACGACATTGCGATCACCATGATCCCGCCCGAGGCTATCGCCACGGCCGCCGAGGCCGTGTGCGACGAAAGCGCCGATCTGCTGTTCATATCCTGCACCTCCCTACGTGCCGCTTCTGTTGTGGGGGAATTGGAGCATCAGCTGCGCAAGCCCGTTATCTGTAGCAACCAGGCGCTGGCCTGGCATGTGCTTCGCCTCATGCGGTGCCAGGAGACAGTCGAGGGCTACGGCAGTTTATTCAGCAAGCGACTTTAGACAATCGCCTGTCGTTGGGCAAGATTGGTCCATATCATCAAGGCGGCTTGACGGTAGGCCGCCCTATTCATGTCTGGCACGACGAACCATAGAGCCCACGGTCGTGAAAAGGCCGAAGTAATCGCCAATCTTCCGCTAGGAGCACTGCCCGGTCCACAGGCCGCCCGTATGGCTTTTTCCCGATGAGCGTGCTGATGGGCGATCTTTGCTAGGGGGGCGCCGGTGGGCGGCGTTGCGCTTTGGGGATATGAACGTCTTGCGGGATCTTTTTGATTTTGGCTTGCGCGGGCTTTGCAAATTGCTCCCGTCCAAGATCGATCTGACCCTTTAGGTCATGGTCACCTCCTTCGGGTATTGTCCCCTTTCTGAAGTGTCCGTTAAATCGGGGGTAGCTTATGTTGACCTTTTTGTCTCTTTCGCAAGGTCTGACGTTGTTTGCATTGTACAGCCATCTTCTTTCTGGCGACCGTGCTGGCGCCTGCAGAATTGATGAGATCTTGGATGCCTTTCAGTGTTTGATAAGCCAAACAGGCATGCCTGATCCGCCGGCCTAGCCGTGAGGCTAGCTCACCGTGCA
>JBHHZP010000034.1:0-29487 GCA_046758085.1 Acidiferrobacterales bacterium | reverse complement strand
CGCTTGAAGAGAAAGAGTACGTACAACACTTGACAGGTCAAAACATATCAGCCCGAATATTTCACCGTTGAGGACGAAACACACGACTCCAGGGACCCGGAGGACGACTGCACAACGAAACACGAAACGCGAATACGCTAAGGCGCAAAGAACACTCAAGATGAACGGTTTTTACTATAGCCTCTGCGTCTTGCCATCGTTAGGTCCGCAAACGGTACCTCCTTATAACGCTCCTGACGCCTCTGCACTGGACGTTTTTAGGGATTTCTCTGCGATCCTTGTGCTCTGCGGTGTGAGTGCATGCAGTATTAGCGCTAGCGCTCTAGGGCCGGCGCCGGCAATCTCACGCAAATTGTGACTATTGCCACGTTCGCGCCTGCACACCGCGCCCGCATCGAATAAGCTCACAATACGACACCGATCCAGCCACAACGGATGTGGCAGATGTCACACTTGATCGGTGGGCCGTGGTGCCGAGATAGGCTGTAAATCTTAAGGGGACCGAGATGACATATGAGCGCGAACACGATGAGCTGAACCTGAGCACTGGCGAGGTCTGCTGTGCCTGGATGGTGGCGGCCACGGTGCTGGGCGCCGTGTTTTTGGTGTCTTTTCTCAGCGGCGTTATCGCGATTTAGCGCCGACGATGGTGGGCTTGCTCGCCGTGCTTGCGGGTGAGGGCCGATACACGATGGAGATGTCCGGCCTGAGCACGTCAGGCGCGGGCAGCGCCCTTGCGGGTCGTCGCGTCAATCGATAAATTTGGGCCGGTTACAGGTCTCCGGCAATGTAATGCTCGAGCTGCTCGATGACGAACTTCTGCTCGGAGATGACGGCCTTGACGACATCCCCGATGGAGATCACGCCCACCAGCTTGCCATCCTCGATCACGGGGAGATGCCGAAAGTGCTTGTCGGTCATCAGCGCCATGCAGTCGGCGACCGACTGCTCGGGGGTTACGCAGACAACCTTCTCGCTCATGATCTCCCCTACCGGCGTATCCTTGGACGCTTTTCCTTTTAGAATGACCTTTCTGGCGTAGTCCCGTTCGGACAGAATTCCGGCCAGGTTGTCCCCGTCGAGCACCAGCAGGGCCCCCACATTCTTTTCGGCCATCAGCTTGAGGGCGTCGTAGACGGGGGTGTCCGGGGTGACTGACCAGGTTTCTTGGCCTTTGATTTGAAGCACTTCGCGTATAGGTTTCATGGCCTGCCTCCCAGAGAATGAGTGGCGAGTAGGGTGAAGCTATTAGTTAAAGTATACACAAAGAATGCGGGATTCACGGAATTTCCTGGCTACTCGCCACTAGTGAGTCAGCGTAGAAATGCCATGAAATTGTCATAGATTCGCCGCGCGTCGCGGTTAAAGGCGGGCATACGCAGCGTGGCTTCCGCGTCCAGGCGCGGGAAGGCGTTCGCGCCAAGCACGCGCTCGAGGTATTGTTTGTACGCAGTCACCTGCGCCCACTCCGACACGGTCGAGGCCGCCAGCTCCACGTGATATTGCAGGCCGTAGGCGTTCTCGCCCACCCGCAACGCTTGCACGGTGCAGAGCGAGGAACCCGCAAGTACTGTCGCGTCCGGGGGCGGCTCTACGACCTCGGCGCCGTGCCACTGCAGACACTTGATACCTTGCGGCAGCCCCGCGAGCAGCGGGTCCGAACGGCCCGCCGGCGTCAGCTCAACGTCGAGAATGCCGACCTCAGGCTGCGCCATCGGCGCCACCCGCCCGCCGAGGGCATCGGCGAGGAGCTGATGGCCCAGGCAGATCCCGAGAAACGGCATGCCACGCTCGCTGACTACTTCACGAATGACTGCCTTCTCGTCAACCAACCACGGGTATTTCTCCTCTTCCCATACATCCATGGGCCCACCCATCACCCACAGGGCATCGTATGTCGCCAGCGACGGGATCGGCTCGCCCTCATCGAGCTCTACCACATCCCAATCCACCCCATCCTCGCTCAAGAAATCGCGAAAGACTCCGGGGTGCTCGATATTAATATGTTGAAATACAAGAACTCGCACGAGAGCGCTCCTGGTTATACCTCAATGCCACCCTGCCGACAAAACACCGATCCCGCCCATCATTAGACCGATACCGCTCCACTGTGTCCAGGTCATTTCCTCGCGTAGTATCAAGCGGGCAAGCACGATCGTGGCGGGCCTGCGCGCCGTAATAACGCACGGGGTAGGCGTCAGAACTTGCGGTAGGCTTTGTTCAGGTCTACGAGGGGGTGGTGTGGCGACATTTGAAACTTCACTAACAGCTCGCGCGCGAGCATATCGCGATCCTGCTGGTTCCTGGGCAGCTTCATCTTTTTCGGCACTGTTACCCAACCGTTGATGTTGCGATCGAGCACCGCGGGGCGGCCCTCCTCGTGACCCATATGCACGTCTTCGAGCCAATTGAGATCTTTCCAACCCATAAATTCGATATATTTCCTAAGAAAGGGCGTCAGTCGCGCATAGTCGGGCAGCAGGTTGACATCATAGCGGTAGCCGATGTGTTGGCCGATCTCTTTACCCCGATCGGACTGGAAGCCCTTGTTATCCGTTTTCTTCCTACCAGTAGTGCGTTTCCTCACCACAGTACGTGCCTTGGTTGCCTTCCTCTTGGGCATAGTCCGCGTCTCCTCAGTAACGCGTCATGTCGGGCTGACCGACCGTATACTGCGAGCCTGCCAACGGCACCTGCGCAAGCGCCGACGCCTCCATAGTCAACGCGGCCAGGTCCTCGGGCTCGAGCGAATGCACATCGGTCTTGCCGCAGGCCCGCGCCAACATTTGGCACTCGATAGCAAGCGTGTGCAAAAAGTTGTACACGCGCTCGGCCGCGTCATCCGGGTCGAGCCGCTTGCGCAATACCGGATCCTGGGTCGTGATGCCAACGGGACAACGGCCGGTGTGGCAGTGGTAGCAGTAGCCGGCCTCGACCCCGATCTCCTGCTCGTAATCGGCCTCGGGGATGTCCTTGTTGCAGTTCAAGGCCATCAGCGCTGAGTGCCCGATCGCTACGGCGTCGGCGCCCAGTGCCAGTGCCTTCGCCACATCGCCGCCATTGCGGATGCCGCCGGCATAGACCAGCGAGATCTCACCGGACTTGCCTACATCATCGAGGGCCTTGCGGGCCTGGCGGATGGCGGCAATGCCGGGTACACCGGTCTCCTCGGTGGCGAGGTGCGGACCGGCGCCGGTGCTTCCCTCCATGCCGTCCATGTAGATACTGTCCGGATCTGTTTTGGCCGCCATGCGAACGTCGTCGTACACACGTGCGGCCCCGAGCTTCAACTGAATGGGGATCTCCCCGTTGGTGGCCTCGCGGATTTCCTGAATCTTGAGCGCCAGATCGTCCGGGCCGAGCCAGTCGGGGTGGCGCGCCGGCGAGCGCTGGTCGATGCCGGCCGGCAGCGAGCGCATTTCCGCCACGTGATCAGACACCTTTTGGCCCATCAGGTGGCCCCCCAGACCGACCTTGCAGCCCTGGCCAATAAAAAACTCCACGCCATCGGCCAGCAGCAGGTGGTGCGGGTTGAAGCCGTAGCGCGATTGGATGCATTGGTAGAACCATTTGACGGAATAGCGCCGCTCATCGGGGATCATGCCCCCCTCCCCCGAGCAGGTGGCGGTCCCGGCCATCGTGGCCCCGCGCGCCAAGGCGGTTTTTGCCTCGTAGCTCAAGGCGCCGAAGCTCATGCCGGTAATATAGATCGGTATGTCCAGCTCCAGCGGCCGCTTGGCACGTGGACCGATGATGGTTTTTGTATCGCACTTTTCGCGGTAACCCTCGATGACGAAACGCGTCAGCGTCCCCGGCAGGAAGGTGAGATCGTCCCAGGTCGGGATTTTCTTGAAAATGGAAAATCCGCGCATGCGATAGCGCCCAAGCTCCGCCTTAATGTGTATGTCGTCAATAACCTCGGGAGTAAAGATAGAGCTGTGTCCTAGGTTGTGGTGGTCGCGCGTTGGCCGCTGTGTACGCGGTCGCGCGTTGGCGCGAGCGGCCTTGCGAGATTTTTTCGTTGCAGCCATTACTCGCCCTTTGATGCTAGAGCACCATTTTCTTTTCGGTCGGCTCGAGGTTGTCATAGTTCCAGAGCTTCTTGCCGGCCACGATCTTGGTCATGCTCTCCACACCGCGAGGCGCCTCGAGGCCGTACAGTGAAAGCTTGCGCGTGAGCCACTGGATGTCGAGCTTGGTCATCTCGCCTTCCACCGCGTCGACGCCGAGACCAGCAATCTTGCCGGCCACGTAGATCGTGCCGTCGTACATCGAATCACCCAGATTCGTGCCGGCATTGCCCAGGACGATGATGCGCCCGCGCTGCATCATGAAGCCGCTGAATGCACCGGTCCGACCGCCGACGATGATGGTGCCGCCTTTCATGTCGATACCGGTACGTGCCCCGACATCGCCCCTGCACACCAGATCACCACCGCGGATGGCAGCACCGAAGGTGGAACCGGCGTTTTTCTCGATGACCACGGTGCCGGCCATCATGTTCTCGGCGCACGACCAGCCAACCCGACCCGAGATATGCACGTTAGGACCGTCGATCAGGCCGACCCCGAAATAGCCCAGACTGCCGGCGAAGTGAAGCTGCAGACGATTGAGGATGCCGACCCCGAGTGAGTGCCTGGCGCCGGGATTCTGCACGACGATAGTCCCGTAACCCTCGCCCATTAGCTCTCGAATCTTGAGGTTGATTGATTTACTGTCGAGCTTGGCCGCGTCAAACTCGGCCCGCTTATTTCTGTCCACGTCGTAGGCATAGGCATAGGAAAAGTTTTCTTCTTCCTCGGGCGAGAAAAATACCTGTTGCGTGCGCCCTGCGAGCTGCTCGGTATGCATCCCCATGCGCTGTGAGCGCTGTTCCTCTTTCAGCTGTGCCATACCCGTACGTCTCCCTCGTAGGGATCATAGGTATCGATCTCGCGTGGGAAGATACTGCGGATCGCCACCTCCTCCGAAGCCAGCGCGATCAAGTCCTCGCCTTCGTAGAGCACCATCGGCTTTGCCGCCATCACGTCTTTGGCCATACCGAGCCGGTCTTGCGTAGCGACCACATAAGTGAACACGCCATCGAGTTCCGAGATCGAACGATGCATGGCCTCCTCGAGGTCGCCGTCGCGCTCCATGCTATCGGCAAGGTATACGGCTATCAGCTCCGAATCACAGTTCGACATGAAGCGGTGGCCGCGCCGCTCGAGCGTCCGCCGGCCGTTCCAATAGTTTGTAAGCTGCCCGTTGTGCACTACCGAGACATCGCAAAATGGGTAGGCCCAATAGGGATGGGCCGAGCGAATATCGACATCCGACTCGGTCGCCATGCGTGTGTGACCGATGGCATGCGTACCCTCGAAATCGCCCAAGCCATATTGGGCGGACACGTGGTTAGCATCGCCCAGGTCTTTGATCAGCTCGAGCGCATGGCCAAGCGACAGCACCTCGGCGCCCTCGACGTCCTCGATGTAATCGGCGAGACGGCGTAATTCACCATCGAAACTGAAGATATACCGGTAAGCATAATCCGTGACCTGCTCTTCGGAATCTATCTTGGCATTCATGTCCGCCATGCGTGCATCGACGGTGGCTTTGCGTTTCTTCATCTGGCGGAAAACATCGACGCCCTTTTTTACATCATCCTGTTCCGCCACCTTGAAGCGCATGATGTACTGGTCGGACGTGGGGTTGCCGTAGAGCGCAAAGCCGGCGGAGTCGGGGCCGCGGTGCTTGAGAGCCTGAAGCATCGCCGTCAGCTCCTGCCCGATGTTTGCATTCTTGCCTTTGTGAATTACCCCGGCAATTCCGCACATTCGGGTCTCCTGCAATGTTTTCCCAAGTATTCGATCATCAGATCTACGCCCGCTCTGCAATTCAGACTGGAGGCGGAAGACTGGAGACCAAGGAAGTGTATCGGGGTCACCGGCCTCCAGCCTACGGTCTCCAGTCTGCAGCCTGCTAGGGCAGGCAATCCATGTACGTTTCCAGATCCCACGCGGTGACGGTGGCCAGGAACTTGTCCCACTCGTCGTGCTTGTAGTCCATAAACACCTTGTACATCTCGCCTGGCAAGGCTTGCTTCACCACGTCGTTCTGCTCGAAGGCATCAAGGCCCTCGCCCAACGACATCGGCAGCTTGGTGTACTTCTCTTTGACCTCGTCCATGACGTCGTAGATATTGCGTTGCTCTGGTGGGCCTGGGTCGAGCTTGCGATCGATGCCGTCATCCATTGCCTTCAATAGGCCGGCGGCAAGCAGGTAGGGATTGTGCATCGAATCGACCGCCTTATACTCGAAGCGCCCGGGCGCCGAGTTACGCACGCCGGCAGTCCGATTCTGGTAACCCCAATTGGCGTACAGCGGCGCCCAGAAGCCAAAGTCGAGCAGGCGCCGATAAGAGTTAACCGTTGAACAGCCGAGCACGGTCAGACCGCGGAGGTGCTCCACCAGTCCGCCCATAGCGTGGAGACCGGTCTGACCGGGCAGTCTCGGGTTGTCGGTGTCGGGCAGGAAGGTGTTCTCGCCGCCCTTCAGGAAAGTGAAAATGCCCTCCATACCCGGCAGCGGATTATGGCCAAGCGAGTTCACCTTCTCCTCGCCGCCGCGCCATAAGGACATATTGGTGTGGCAGGCAGAGGCCGAGACGTTCATGAACGGCTTGGACATGAAACACGCGATCAGGTTGTGCTCCCGCGCCACTTGCGCACAGACCTGTCGATAGGTCGTCAGCCGGTCGGCATTGCGTAACACGTCATCGAACATGAAGTTCAGTTCCAGCTGGCCCGGCGCATCCTCGTGGTCACCCTGGATCATGTCGAGGCCCATCGCCCGGGAGTAGTCGATGGCCTGCATGTAAGTGGGCCGCAGCGCCTCGAACTGGTCGATGTGATAACAGTAAGGCTTGCTGAAGCCGCCGGCGGGCTTTCCATCCTCACCGCGCTTTAGCCACATCATCTCGGGTTCAGTACCCGCACGCAGGTGCAAGCCTTTGTGCTTTTTCTTGAACTCCTCGTGGATGCGGCGCAGATTTCCGCGGCAGTCGGCGGTAAGGAATGCACCGCCTTCGTCGGGATGCTCGCGGCCACGAAACAGGGTGCAGAACACGCGCGCGACGCGCTTGTCCCAGGGGAGCTGAACGAATGTCTCGGGCTCTGGAATACCGACCAGCTCCCACGCCTCCGGGCCGTAAGCAATGTACTCGTTAGATCGGTTGATGAACAGGTTCGCGGTCGAGCCATAAACCAGCTGGAAGCCGCGCTCGGCGAATGCCTCCCAGTGATCGGCGGGCGCCCCTTTGCCCATGATACGGCCGGTCACGGAGACGAACTGATAGTAGATATAAGTAACGCCGAGTTCATTGATTTTCTTGAGGACTTCCTTAACCTGCTTCGCGCGTCCCGGTGCGCCAACAAAGCTCTCCAGATCAGTCATCTCGCTCCCCCTTGCTATGTTCACCTGTGCGGTCGTGGCTCCTCCATGCGACGGCTGGCTCTACGTACCTCCGTAATCGCTGTCGCTGCGGCAAACCGGCCACTCGCTGGGCTCCAAGGTACCCCGTCCGCCTGAACCCGGCACCCGCCCGCGACGCGTCCCGGCGGCAAACCGTTGTGGTTAATTTCCCCCCGCGACCCATGTGAGCCGGTGTATACCATTTTAGGACCATTTCGCCGCATCTCTGGTCGGCCCGGGGAGAAAGAAGACCACTGTTATGCGCTACTAATTGCTGAAATCACTCTGCTCGACGACGACAAGCTAACTTGCAATCGGCCATATGGTCAAGATATATTTAACCAATCCTTGGACCAATTATGTACCGATATTACTAACATGCCCCAATTGTTGCCTCCCAGGCTGGTAGAGAAACCCGGGCGACGCCCTGAGCGTGGCTCGGCGCCCGCGCCACAGCCGGCGCATGTCAGTTCCGGCGGAATCGCGGTCCAGCTTCGGCGCGCGATCCTGGACGGTGTCTACGCGTACGATGAGCGCTTGCCGCCGGAACGCCAATTGGCGATCGATTTCAGCGTCGCACGTGGGACGGTCCGCGCCGCATTACATCGGCTCGAGGCAATGAACCTGATAGCGCGTCGTGTTGGAAGCGGTACCTATGTGAGATACCGCGACGCGAGTGACCGGAGGGACATAGCGGAAATCACCAGCCCATTGGAGCTGATCGACGTGCGGTTTGGGATCGAACCGCAAATCGTGCGTTTGGCTATCGGCAATGCGACGGCCCGCGACCTTGAACGAATACATACAGCTCTGAAGCGCGTGGAGGCCTCGGTTGACGATACCGAGTACTTCACCCTTACGGACGGTGAGTTTCATCTTGCGCTCGCCGAGTGTACACACAGCCCGCTGATGGTCTGGCTTTATCATCACATCAATGAGGTCCGCGGACACAAACAGTGGAGCGCCATGAAAGATCAGGTGCTCACCTGCGAGCGCATCAGCCGATACAACATGCAACACCAGGCGCTTTTCACAGCGATCTCCACCCGGGATGTGGACGGTGCGATCCGGGTCATCACCGAGCACCTGGAAACCACGCGCAGGGATCTGCTGGGCGCAGGCGCAACGGGTTGATTTTCAGGCCGCTGTAAATTAATTTGATGGCCTGGTTGAGCGGTATAGGGACACACCGCATGCCCGACCACTAACCCCGCGTAGACCTACCGCCCACAGGGGTGTGGCGCGCCAAAAAGCCAGGGGCGAAGCGGAAATAGATAAAGCTCCGGGGGAGCTTTATCCCGCTGAGCGGGTTCGCCACGGACGGCGAACCCCGGACTTGCCAGCGTAGCGGGACAGCGGAGCGCAGCAAGGACTTTTTCAGGATCTTCTTGATTGCCCAAAGAAAAACCCCCTACCGCCGTAGCAGGTGGCAATAGGGGGCAGACCAGTTTAATCTCGTTTTAATCTCGTTGCCGATTAGTGGTAATTCTCGTCAATGATTATCCATCGAATCAAGGTGATTTGCCACCGAAGCGCTTTGCTTCTTCTTCGTACTTTTTCGTCTCATGGCGTGTTTGCCAGACGTGCCACCATAGCCACAAAACCACGCCGACGATGAACAGCAGAAATTCGGAGCCGACAAAGGGATAGATCGGGCCGATGTCGGTAATCTTGCCGGCCCAACTCTCGACCATACCGGTATTAATTGCCATGGTAATCATCATTCTGTCCTCCTGCTGTTATTCAGTCAGCGGCTGCCGCGTGCTCTGCGCTTTCCAGCTGCTTTTGGTCCTCAGCGTAGTCGGCAATCGTCGCCGCGTCGAGACCCTGAAGCTCGACCACCTTGGGAATCCGCAGGACCCCAAAGGCCTGAAGGATTTTGGCGGTGACCCAGCCCGGCAGGAGGCCGAGCACGCCAAACATGATCACGGCACCGATGAACTGACCCAATGGATTGACCGCAGCGTACCCTGCGTTGGGCGACGACGGGTAACCCCAGAGCACGAAACCGGCGATGACCACACCGAAGAAGCCGGCATAACCATGCACGGCAACGGCCCCGACGGCGTCGTCGATCTTGAACCGCCGCTCCACCCAGTAGTGCATCTTGTACATGAACATGGTGCCGAGGCCACCGATAATCATGGCCTGGATCGGGTGATAGAGGTCATTGCCGGCGGAGGCCGCGATAATGCCGGCCAGGCCACCCGAGAACGCCCAAAAGGAATCACCTTTGGAAATCCAGTAGCCTACGAGCCACCCGCCAGATAACGACATCAAGAAATTGACGGTAATAGCGCTCAGGGTCGTCGGGCCTAGGTAAATATTGGTGGCAGAAAAGAAGGCGGCGTCACCGGCCTGCACGTCGAAGATAGGGACGTTACATGCCGCGTAAAAGCCCCAGAAGCCCGTATATATCAGGAACAGCCCGATCACCTGTTTCCAGGGATCGTTGGGCACAATGTTACGTGCTGTACCGTCGGGTTTGAACTTGCCGAGGCGGGGGCCTAGAACGAGCAGTATGCCAAGCGCATAACCGCCAGCGATGGCATGAATCACACCGGAGGCATAAGCGTCGTGATAGCCTAACTGCTTGACCATCCAGCCGTCAGGGTGCCACCCCCAGGCTGCATCGAGAATCCACCAGACCGAGCCGATCAGAACCGCGAGGATCCAGAAGGCCGACGACCGGATGCGTTCGATCACAGAACCAGAGACAATCGATGCCGCCGTCCAGGAGAACAGCAGGAACGCGGCCCAGAAAACACCATTAATTCGAGCCCAGGCTGCTGTATCCTCGGCAGTCACAGCGGCTGTTGCCGGCGCGCCACCCATGTGCGGACCCATCAGCTCGCTCCACGGCTCGGCCCAGGGCGCCGATACCATACCGCCGTCTCCTCCAAACAGAGCGTTAATGCCCGGGCCATTGACATACGCGAAATAGATCCACCACCCAAAGAAGAAAAACGTGATGGTGACCAGCGGGCACAGCATTGAGTTTTTCATGAGGGTGTGCATCTGGTTCTTGTACCGCGAGGTGCCCACCTCGTAGGTACAGAACCCGACATGAATGAAGAACATGATGACCACCGTCAACCAGTAATACATTTCGGTGGTTATGACGGTTAATGAACCAATTTCAGTATCCATACTCCCACCTCCCCTCGTGTTAGGTGTTTACATTAGATTGGTGGAACGCATAGTCGCCTCCCTGGCTGACTGGATAACGACAACATCCGTCCGGCTTTATATACTCTTACGGCGCCGTCATTACAAGATTTTCTTTCGCTCTCTCGGGCGATTCCGATAATGTGTAGAGCCTCTGATTCGTGGTCAAAAATCCTGTCACGCTGCCATTGTGGAGGTTCATTGGCCAAAGAGATGGCGCTAAACGAATTGGTCCACATTGGTACAGTTACTGCATTCTAATGTTTCCCCCAGCGTAGCTGGCAAGTTTCAACGCCGAGGACAGGCACCGCTTGTCCTCGCGGTGATATGCTTAATATACTGGCAAACGTGAACGGCCACGTTCGATGTGGGACACTGGCGAATCCGTTGGTTGCGGATCGTCGTGTTTGTTCTACGTGGCGTCAATGCGCCGAGTAACGTCAGTGAAAGAAATGCGGATGTTCTGCGATCTTGCGCCGCCTAACCGGTTTCTCCGGGTTCAAATTCATCGCTATTTGCACTGACAAGAGGATCAGCAAACATGTGTGGCATCGCTGGAATCATGTTCAAGGAAGCACGAGACGGGCTACGTACGGGCGAAGCGCTTATAGATATGTTGGACGGCTGCCAACACAGGGGACCGGACTCAACGGGCTTTGCGCTTTACGGTCAGGAGCATAAAGACGAGCTTAAGCTTCGGTTCTTCGTCGGGGAAGACCAGCAGGCGGTTGAAGCCATCCAGCGCATTCACGAAGCTCTCGCCGAGCACCATGCGGCAATTACGCAGGACGAGAGGATCGGTAATACCTACCGCGTGGCCGTGAACTTTGCAGGCGATCTGAGAAAGTTTGCCTACGCCATGGAGCATGCAGCAAAGGTGATCTCTCTCGGCGAGAGTCTTGACATCGTCAAAGACGTGGGCAGCGCTCATGACGTCGATGAACGATATCAAGTGCAGGATTTCACGGGCACTCACGGCCTCGGCCATGTGCGCCTGGCAACCGAGTCGGATGTCAAACCCGAGGCTGCCCATCCGTTCTGGGCAACCGGTTTTGCCGACGTCGCCATCGTTCACAATGGGCAGATAACCAATTATTGGAAGATGCGGCGACGTCTCGAGCGTCGGGGTTTCGAGTTCCGCACCGATAACGACAGTGAGCTCATTGCCGTGTATCTGGCCGATAAGCTCTCCCAAGGGATACCGCTAAAGGAGGCGCTGAAGTCGTCCATCGACGATCTCGACGGTACTTTCTCTTTCCTGGTCTCGACCAAGGACGAGATCGGTTATGCGAAGGATCGATTAGCCGCTAAGCCCATGATCATGTACGAGAACGAGGAGCTGATCGCGGTCGCCTCCGAGGAGGTGTCGCTTAACCGGCTGTTCCCGGGTCAGGCCCTCAACACCAAAGAGCCACCTCCGGGCAGCTATAACACATGGTCACGATCGACCTAGCCAAAACGCCAGTCCGCACGGCCAACGAAGTCATCCGAGCGCACGGTGCCAGGGGCGAGGATATTGAAATCCTCAATCCAGATGCGCGCCACCACATCGGGGTTGGGCTCACCGATGAAATCAACGTCAGAATCCACGGATCGGCGGGCTACTTCTGCGCCGGGCTTACCGATGGACCCCGTTTTGAAATCGACAACAATGTCGGCTGGGGGCTCGCTGACAACATGTACCGCGGTTCGGTCGTGGTGGGCGGCAATGCCGGCGCCATCGCGGGTGTAGCGATCCGCGGCGCCGAGGTCGTGGTCCGCGGTAACCTGGGCTCACGCGCCGGTCAGGTGATGAAAGCGGGTACGCTGTGTTGTGCCGGCAATGCCAACTTCATGGCGGGTTACATGATGTACGGTGGCCGGATCATTATCCTGGGGGATTCGGGCGAACGTGTAGGCGAAGACATGACTGGCGGCGAGATCTACGTCGGCGGTGAGGTGCAGTCGCTGGGTTCAGATGCGATGCTCGTCGACGTCGCCGGCGAGGAGCTCGATGCGATTATGGAGTTTCTAGATCGCTACGGGCTGTCGTTCAAGGGGACTATCAAGAAGATCGCCAACGCGGGCAAGAAGCTTCGTTACGGCACGAGCGAACAGCAGGTACGCAGCATACCGTTTTTTACTTTCTCAGGCGCCTCCGAGTATTGGAACCCCAAGGTGCAGGAAGATATTTATATCAAATCGCAGATCGGGCGCTACCGTATTCGCGGCTATGGTGGTGCTCGCGCGCTTCCGCATCTGGCGGATCTGGCCTTCAAGAAAGACCTGTCGCAGGCGGGATCCGAGCCGGACGTCGTCTCCAAGGTGCACATGTACACCGAGATCGGCGGAATCAACGGCGCCGAGCCGCTCAAGCTCAGCATGCCGGTGATGATCGCGCCAATGAGTTACGGCGCGCTCAGCCGCTCCACGAAGCACGCGGTGGCGATGGCCTCGGCCATGTCCGACATCGCGGAGAACACCGGCGAAGGCGGCATGAGCGATGCCCAGCGTGGTGCTGCCAAGCAGCTCATCTTCCAGTGCCTGGGGGGGCGGCTGGGCTGGAATATCCACGACATGAAACGCGCTGACGGCCTGGAGATTTACATCTCCCAGGGGGCCAAGCCTGGCCTCGGTGGCCAGCTCATGGCGAAGAAGGTTACGAAGGAACTCGCCGCCATACGCGGCATCCCGCACGGGATCGACCTGCGCTCGCCCTCGCGCCACCCCGATATCCTCGGAGCAGATGATCTGGTTATCAAGGTCGAGGAGTTTCGTGAGGCCACCGGCTACAGGCTGCCGGTGAGCGTCAAGCTCGGCGCCGGGCGCGTGCGTGATGACGTCAAGATCGCGGTGAAAGACGGCTTTGACTTCATCGAGCTGGATGGCATGCAAGGATCGACCGGGGCGGGTAGCGCGGAGGTTATCGACTATGTCGGGATTCCGACGCTCGCCGCGATCATGGAGGCGCTGGCCGCACTCGAGGAGATCGGCCGGCGTAACGATATACAGATAGTGCTGATGGGCGGACTGCGCGACGGCATCGACGCCGTCAAGGCGCTGTGCCTGGGCGCCGATGCGGCGGCATTCGGAACTTCGACCATCATCGCTGGTGGCTGCATCGCATGCATGCAATGCCATGTAGGACAGTGTGTCACCGGCATCGCCACCCAGGACCCCGAGCATGAGAAGCGCTATAAACCGACCGTCGAAGCGCAAAATATCCATCGTTTCCTGGAGAGCGTGCGTTGGCAGATAGCGGCCATCACCCGCGGCCTCGGCTATCGCGATGTGCGCGAGCTGTGCCGGGACGATCTGGTGGCGTTGACACCCGAGGCCGCAGCAATCACGCGCCTGCCCTACGAGCCCGGTTATCGTGATCGCGTCGCCCGGAAGCTTGAAATGAAGGTGGGGTGAGATGGGCGTCTACGATCTCAACCGCATCCGAGTGCCCGAGGCACCGCCGCAATATCCCGACGACACGGACGACCGCCACTTCGTACCGGCGCCATGCCAGGTGGCTTGCCCTGTAGGCACCGACGCGCCGTCGTACCTTGCGTACATCTGGGAGGGGAAATTCGAGGAGGCGTTTGAGGCCATCACCGCGACCAACCCGTTCAGTTCTATATGCGGGCGGGTGTGTGACGCGCCGTGCGAGCCCGCCTGCCGGCGTGCCGCAAGCGATGGACCCATCATGATCCGTAACCTCAAGCGCTTCGTGATGGACCACGTCGGCCACAAATACGACCCGCCCCCGGTTGCTATCCATAGGAAAGAGACAGTCGGCATCGTCGGTGGTGGACCCACAGGGCTGACGGCCGCACACGACCTCTGCCTCGCGGGCTACGAAGTGCACGTTTACGAAATGACGGACCGCTTGGGCGGCCTGATGGTCTGGGGCATTCCCGCGTTCCGCTGCCCGCCCAGTGTCATCCAGGAAGACATCGACCGGCTGACAACGCGCTGCCCAGGCTTGAAGGTGCACCTCAATACGGCCCTTGGGCGAGACATCAGTCTTGCAGAGCTCAAGCAACAGCACAATGCGGTGTTGCTCACCATCGGCGCCTGGTGGGGCAAACACATGCACATCCCGGGGGAGGACGATGCCAGGGTGGTAGATGGGGTGAGCTTTCTGCGTCGAGTGAATGACGGCAAGCGGTCACAGCTTCCGGACACGGTTATCGTGGTCGGCGGCGGCGATGTCGCCATGGATGCCTGTCGCGTGGCCAAACGCCTCCCGGGCTGCAAGCACGTTAAAGTCGTATACCGACGCGGCCCGGGAGAGATCCCGGCCCGGCGTATCGAGCTTGAGGGCGCCATCAAGGAGGGCATCGAGTTCATTTACAACACCCAGCAAGTCAGCGTCGAACGCAATAGTGACCAACTTATCCTGCGCTGTGTGAAAACGACCTTGGGGGAGCCCGATAAGGACGGCCGGCGGCGGCCAGTCGAACTCCCCGGCAGTGAGTACGACATCTCCTGCGGCATGGTCATCGCGGCCGTGGGACAACAGGCGGAATGCGGGGAGCTTGATCGATTGAACATGATGCTGTCCGATCGGGTGCGTGCCGACCGCGATAGTATGCGTACCAGTGACCCGAAGGTATTTGCTGCCGGCGACGGCGCGTTCGGCGGTTCCACCATCGTCATGGCCATGCACCACGGTCAAAAGGCCGCCTACTATATTAAGGCGTTTCTTGAGGACCGAACGAACCCGTTGCCCTACCGCACGCCCTACCGCACCCGGCGGGTGCCTGTGGCCCAGGACCTGATGTGGGAGTTGCTCCCACCGCAGGAACCGGAATTTTTCGGTCTCGGTGAGAACCCGATCGAGTTCCCGGAGATCGAGTCAACTTATGACGCGCAGGCTGCGCGCCAGGAGGCGGCGCGATGCTACCGTTGCGATGCGGAGACCGGAACGGCTGACTACTCGGTGCGGCACCGCGAGGATATCTTTTCCATGGCCCGCACCGACCCGCGGGACCATCTCAAGCACAAGGCGATGCTCGAGAGCAGGTTGAAGTTGCGCGAAAACCCGTTCCCGGAGGAGCGCCATGCAACACTGGACGACCTCGTCTTCCTGCCGGCCAACCTGTCGCGGCTGGTGATTGACCCCTATCGTGAAGCTTGCGCGATCGACACGAGCATCGCAGGTAAGTTGACGCTGGCTCAGCCGTTCTTCGTCATAGGTTTCGACGACGCCCCGCAGGAGGTACGCCAGGCGCTTGCCCCGGCGCTGGCCGAAAGCCAGTGTGGTTATATTGGTGTGCGATCGATTGGCGACGCCGTGCCATGGTGTCAGCTTCTGATTTCGGGCGAGGTTGGTCCGTGTGCCGGCGCGGCGGCGCTGATTTACGCCGTCGGGCAGCCGTTCCAACCGGTGGATGCAAAGCGCCTGCATGCCAACCAGCTTCTGGGGCTCGCGGTTTCGTCCTGCGCAGTGCTCGAACAGGCGATCCATTTTGCCCTGGCAGAAGGTTACGATATGCTGCTGCTCGATGGTGCCCCTAGCCCAGATCGCCGCTGGCCGGAGCTCGGTGGCGCGCCGCAGCTGGCGATCCTGCGGGACGCCGTGCGGATCCTGCGCCGGCTCGGTCGTGAGGAAGAGATCGACCTGGTCTATTTTGGTGGTGTGCGCTCGGGGACGGACGCCGCCAAGCTGATCGCGCTCGGGGCGGCGGCTGTGGTGTTCGCACTCCCAGTGGCGCTTGCCCTCGGCGGTGAGATCACCGAAGGCCCAGGACTGCAGTTCGCGGCTGGCTACGCTGACGAGGAGCGCAGCCGGGCAGTCCGGAACATCCTCAAGGCGAGCGCCGGCGAGGCCTCGATGATGGCCCGCTGCACCGGCAAAACCAGCCTGCACAACCTGGAGCCGGAAGATCTGTGCTCGATCACACTGGCGACGGCCGAGGCGAGCGGTATCCCGTTGGTAGGACTGCATTAGCCGGTGCAGGAAGTACCGCCCAGGTCCAGCGCATGGGCTGATGGCGAATCCGTGACGCGGTAGCGGCCGGTCTGCCGGCGTCCACTTGGGCGCTGGGTGTGGTAACGACGTCACGGACCCGCGCCGGCGGGTTCCCAAGAACGATCTTAAGAATGACGAAAACAGAAGGAGGGTGGAGATGAGCAAAGACCTCGCTGCGATCGCGAAAGAAAGAAACATCAAATATTTTCTGATCAGCTTCGTCGATCTCTTTGGCGTTACTCGTGCCAAGCTGGTACCGGCCCGCGCCATTGGCGACATGCAAAGGGACGGCGCTGGATTCGCGGGATTTGCCGCATGGTTAGACATGACCCCCGCCGATCCCGACATGTTCGCCATACCTGACCCCGACAGCTTGATTCAGCTACCCTGGAAGCCAGAGGTGGCCTGGCTGGCCGGCGATCTCTGGATGAACGGCAAGGAGGTCGAGGCATCGCCGCGGATCGTGTTGAAACGACAGATCGAGCGTGCGACTCGGCAAGGCTACCGCATGATGACCGGCGTGGAATGCGAGTACTTTCTGCTCGCGCCCGATGGCCGGTCGATCTCGGATGATCGCGACATCCAGGAAAAACCCTGTTACGACCAGGCCTCGTTAATGCGGCGCTACGACGTCATCCGCGAGATTTGCGACGGAATGATCGAGCTGGGTTGGAACCCCTACCAGAACGATCATGAGGACGCCAATGGCCAGTTCGAGATGAACTGGGATTACACCGACTGTCTCATCACGGCCGATCGGCATGTGTTCTTCAAATACATGGTCAAGTCCATCGCGGAAAAGCACGGCCTGCGCGCGACGTTCATGCCCAAGCCATTTCCGAATCTTACGGGCAACGGTTGCCATGCCCACGTATCGCTTTGGGATCCGACCGGAAACAAGAACTTGTTCCTCGATCCCGGCGGCGAGCTTGGTCTGTCCAAGCTTGCCTACAGCTTTCTCGGCGGTATTATCTATTCGGCGGATGTGCTGGCGGCGTTGTTTAATCCCAGCGTAAACAGCTACAAGCGCATCGATGCGACCGTTACCCTATCGGGCGCGACCTGGTCGCCGAATGCCATCAGCTATTCTGGAAACAACCGCACGCATATGGTTCGTATCCCCGAGGCCGGTCGCTTCGAGCTGCGCCTGATGGATGGCTCGGCCAATCCCTATCTGCTGCAGGCCGGCGTGCTGATGGCAGGCCTCGACGGCATCGCCAATCAGCGCGATCCGGGCAAGCGGCTTGACATTAATATGTACACCGAGGGCCATAGCTTGCGGCGCATACGCAGGCTACCGCTGAACATGCTTGATGCCGTCCGGTTGTTCGATAAGAGTAAGATAGTGCGCGCGGGTTTTGGTGATGAGTTCGTAAGCAGTTATGTCAAGCTCAAGCTCGACGATTGGCGCAGCTACTCGACCTTCATCACCGATTGGGAGCGCGAGCATTCGCTAGATTGTTGACCGCTTGATTCGGGAAGTGGCCGGCGGGAAGGCAATTCGCCGGTTGCGGCAGGTAGTGTTACGAGCTACTCAGGACGCAGTAGATCCGGCGGTGAGGCTGGAGCATGGGTTATTTATTACCCAGAGCATGTAAGTACTTCCCTTTAAGAGGCTCGCCGGTGTCAGCGACCGGCGACACGCCGGAGCCGGGTGCTAACAACGGGGAGACGCAGCGTGTGAGCTATTTTGTGTTCCCGTAGTATTTCCCCGACGGCAGGAATCATTGTATATGACGGCAAAGATAATAGATGGAAAAACGATTGCGGCGGAGGTAAGGACTGAAGTCAAGGTCGGAGTGGATGAGCTCAAGGCCAACGGGATTACCCCCTGTCTTGCCGCCGTGCTGGTGGGGGACGTGCCCGCCTCGCAAGTCTACGTGAGAACCAAGAGACGGGCATGTGAGCACGTCGGGCTCTCCTCGGTTTTACATACGCCGGCGGGGGATATTCCGGAAGCGCAGCTCCTGGCTTTGATCGATCAGCTGAATGACGATCCCGCGGTACACGGAATACTTATTCAGCTGCCGCTGCCCGATCATGTCGATGAGGCCAAGGTCATCGAGCGCCTATCGCCGTTCAAGGACGTGGACGGTTTTCACCCGAGCAATGTCGGCAAGCTGGTCATCGGCATGGACACATTCAAGCCGTGCACGCCGGCTGGCGTGCAGGAGCTGCTGGTGCGCAGCGGCATCGGGATTGGCGGCAAGCATGCTGTCGTCATCGGCCGCAGCAACATCGTGGGCAAGCCGATGGCCAACCTGCTTGTGCAGAAGCACAAGAACGCCAATGCGACGGTAACCGTCTGTCACAGTCGTACGAGGGATCTGGCGGCGCTGACATGCCAGGCGGACATACTGATCGCAGCGCTTGGAAGTCCCCACATTGTCACGGTCGACATGGTGAAAGAAGGTGCCGTGGTGATCGATGTCGGGATCAACCGGGTCGATGACGCCTCGGCGAAGAAGGGCTACAGGATCGTCGGTGATGTCGACTTTGATGCCGTGAGCCAGGTGGCATCGGCCATTACCCCCGTGCCGGGCGGCGTAGGGCCGATGACGGTGGCGATGCTGATGGTGAATACTTTGAAGGCGGCGAAGATGAGCCTCGCTGGCTAGGATCAAGGAGGAGCAGCCTCGCCGGGCGCGCCGTGCTGGCGGCTGTCCTGGATTATTGCTTCCATAAACCTTTCTTATATGTGAACTAGGTGCGCTCGCGGCCCGCTATGATCCGCACGGAGCTATTCCACTCAAAGACATAGTGCTTACGGGTACAGGCATGGCGGAATCCTACGACGTTGTCGTGATCGGTGGGGGCGTGATGGGCGCCTCGGCCGCGTTCCATCTCAAAAAGCTGGGGGCAGGGCGCATCGCGCTGCTCGAGCGCGGTCAAGTCTGCACCGGCGGCACCGCCAAGTCCTGTGCCATCGTGCGTACACACTACTCGATCCCGGCCAATACCGAGCTCGCGGTAAAGGGTCTGGGGATGTTCCACAACTTTGCGGACGTCGTCGGCGACTCGGAGGCAGACTGCGGCTTCGTCAACTCGGGTTACATCATCGTGGCGCCGGAGGGAGACAAGGCCGAGAAGCTGGCGGCCAATCTCGCGATGCAGGCGCAGGTCGGCGCGCACACCAGAGTCATCTCCCGCGAAGAGGCGCAAAAGCTCCATCCCCTGTTGAATCTCGAAGACTGCGCGGTTATCGGCTATGAGCCGGACTCCGGTTATGCCGATCCTTATCTCACGACTACCGGTTTTCTCAGCGCCGCCCGGCGGCTGGGGGTTAGAGTGAAGACGGATTGCCCGGTCACGGGTCTGGCGCGCGAGGGTAGCCGTGTCACTGGTGTACGCACCGGCCAGGGTGAGATCGGAGCCGGCACGGTCCTGAGCCTCATCGGTCCGTGGACAGCCAAGCTTGCGCACTGGGCGGATATCGATTTGCCGCTCGAGGTCTCACGCCACATCGTCTTGACCTTCAAGACGGCCGAGCCGTACGCCAATATGCTGCCTATCGTCAAGGACTTGACGACCGAGAACAAGATGTATTTCCGCCCGGCAACGGGCGGCGTCGTGCTGGTCGGCACCGGTGATCACGGTGAGCCGCTGGACGAGCCGGATCAGATCGACGATAACGTTGGACTCGATTTCGTCGAGCACCAGGGCAAGCAGATCGCACACCGCATGCCGAGCTTCGCACAGGGCATGCTCGTGGACTCATGGACCGGGCCGTACGACATCACGCCGGATTGGAACCCGGTGCTCGGTCCGGTACCGGGCGTCGAGGGGCTGCACGTGGGGTACGGGTTCTCAGGGCACGGCTTCAAGCTGGCGCCGGCGATCGGCCGCGTGCTGGCGCAGACGATTCTCGGTCAGACGCCGGACGTTGACCTGCAGCCCTACCGCCTGGGCCGCTTCGCCGAAGGCGAGCTGCTCAGCGGCGCCTACGGCATCGGTTCAATTTCTTAGGACGTGAGGCGTAAGGAGTCAGGAGTGAGGGGAAATGAAGCAAGACTAAAAATACGCTCGCCTCACGCCCGACGTTTCACATCTCACTAGCGCTTAGGCTATGCCACTCGCCCTTATAAAATATGGACTGTCGCGGCGCTATCCGGCGCGACGGGACATCCCGCCACCCACGGAGCTGAAGGCCTCTTATGACGTCGTGATCATCGGTGCAGGTGGACATGGCCTCGCGACTGCCTACTATCTGGCCAAGGATCACGGGATTACAAACGTCGCGGTGCTTGACAAAGGCTATCTCGGCGGCGGCAATACCGCGCGCAATACCGCCGTCATCCGCTCAAACTACATTACCCCTGAGTCGGTACGCTTTTACAAGGAAGGTGTCGATCTTTTCAAAGGTCTGTCGAACGAGCTTGGCTACAATATTTTGTACTCGCAGCGCGGACAGCTCACACTGGCTCACTCCGATGCAAGCCTGCGTGCATCTCGCTTGCGCGCCGAAGTGAACAAGCATCTCGGCGTGCGCTCGGATATCGTCGACCGTGAACGTATCAAAGGGCTCGTGCCTTGTCTCAACATGGACGAGAGCATGCGCTACCCCATCCTCGGTGGGTTGTGGCATGCCGATGGCGGCATCTGCCGCCACGATGCCGTCGCCTGGGGCTATGCGCGCCGGGCGGCCCAAATGGGAGTGGAGATCCACCAGCGCACCGAGGTGATCGGCATCACCCGGCAAAACGGCACCGTCACGGACGTGCAGACCGATCGCGGAACCGTCCGTAGCGGTAACGTGATACAGGCAGTCGCCGGCTCAAGCTCGCTGATTGCGGCGATGGCGGGTGTGCGCTTGCCGATCCGAACCTACCCCTTGCAGGCCATGGTCACGGAGCCGCTCAAGCCGTTTCTCAATGCGTTGGTGAGTTCCCCCGCCTTGCACGTCTATGTGTCGCAGACCGCGCGCGGGGAGCTGGTCATCGGCGGAGGTTGCGACCCGTATGAGCTCTACTCGACGCGTTCGACCCTTGACATGAAGGAGAGTCTGGTCGCGCACGTGCTTGAGCTGTTCCCGTTCCTGTCGGAGGTCCGACTGTTGCGACAGTGGGCCGGCATCACCGATATGACGCCCGACTACAGCCCCATCATGGGCGAGAGCCCGCTCAATAATTACTGGCTCGATGCCGGCTGGGGAACCTGGGGCTTTAAGGCCACACCAGTGTGCGGTAAACGCATGGCGCAGACGGTGGCAAACGGGCGTGTGCCGGACATCCTGCGCCCGTTTGGTCTCGACCGTTTCCAAAGTTTCAATCTGTTGAACGAAGCGGGCGCCACCGCGGCGAGCCATTAACAGGGCGCATACCATGAAAATCATGCCCTGCCCGTTGAATGGCCCGCGCAATATCCTCGAGTTCGCCTGCTTTGGCGAGGTCAAGCAGATGCCGGATCCGAACACCTGCGCGGATGCAGTGTGGGCCGAGCATGTCTGGTTTTCCGACAACCCCGCGGGCGTAGTCAGGGAATGGTGGTGTCACGTTCCGAGCAACTACTGGTTCATTGCCGAGCGCAACACGGTAACGGACGAGATCCTGCGTACCTATCCGGCGAGCGAGCTCTTCCGGCAACGCGTCGATTTCCAGCCCAAAGAGGAAGGTGCGTGAGCGCAACAGAGCAGGCCGAGGCCGTGGCGGCGGACAGCGCACCCGCAAGCGGGATCAATCGGTTACCCTCGCCGGCAGGCCTGCTGGTCGATCGTGCAAAATCGGTTTCATTTCGGTTTGAGGGAAGGAGTTACGAGGGGCTGCAAGGTGACAGCATCGCAAGTGCGCTCGCGGCCAACCAAGTGTGGCTGCTTTCGCGTTCCTTCAAGTACCACCGGCCGCGCGGAATCTTTTCGCTGGATGGGCTCGAGGCGAATACCCTGGTACAGCTTGCGCATGAGCCCAACGTACCGGCCGAGCGCCATGTTATTACACCCGGTCTCGAGGTCTGGGGACAGAATTACCGCGGTACCCTCGAACACGATCGCGACGCCCGGCTCGGCGCGCTTGGCCGCTTCATGCCCGTCGGTTTCTATTACAAGGCGTTCTTCAGACCGAACGGCGCGTGGGAGAAGTTTTGGGAACCGCTGGTCAGGCGTAAGACCGGCCTCGGCCGTGTTCGTTTCGATACTCCCCATGGCTATTACGACAAGGCCTACGCGTTTTGCGACGTGGCCGTGATCGGCGCCGGCGCCGCCGGCATGTCGGCTGCGCTCACGGCCGCCGAGGCCGGTGCCGAGGTGCTGCTGGTCGAGCGCCAGCCGGTGCTCGGGGGTGCCCTCACCTATTCGCGTTTCGATGCGGCGGGCCAGCGTGCCGCCGCCACACGGGATGAGCTCGTCAACGCCGTTGCAGCTTGCCCACGCATCCAGGTCATGACGGGCGCGGTGTGCAGTGGCTGGTTTGCGGAAAACTGGCTGCCGGTCATGTGCGCCACCCGCTTGTATAAGGTACGTGCACGTGAGCTTGTGCTTGCGGCAGGCGCGAGGGGGCAGCCGGCCATCTTTCACAACAACGATCTACCCGGCGTGATGCTCGGTACCGCCGCACAGCGCCTGATTCGACTCTATGCTGTGCGTCCGGGCAGGCGTGCCGTGGTGCTCACGGCAAATAGCGACGGTTACGGTGTGGCGCTGGATCTGCTGGACGCCGGTGTCGATGTGGCAGCGATCGTGGAACTGCGTGCGGAGCCTGAACAATCGGCCGTATTTGCAGCGGCGCGTGAACGCGGTCTAACGATCATTACCGGCCACACCGTATACGAGTCCCACGGTGTCGATGGCCACCTGCGCAGCGTGACTGTGTCTCGCATTAGCGCTCGCGGGCAGTGTGCTGGCGATGGCAAGCGCATCGACTGTGACCTCCTGTGCGTTAGCGTCGGCTGCGCACCGAGCTACCCGTTGGCCTTACAAGCGGGTGCACGCCTTTCCTACCATGATGCCGCGCCGCTGTTCACGATTACCGGCTTGCCGGCACATTATCATCTCGCCGGTGCGGTCAATGGCGTGTGCGATCTCGATGCCGCGCTGATGGACGGTCAACGTGCAGGTTCGTTGGCAGCACGCGCGCTGGGCTTGAAGAGCAGTGCGCCACGGCCGGTCGCACCGAAACACGATGGGACGCAATGCAATTTCGGCTGGCCTATCTTCCGCCATCCAGGCGGGAAGGATTTTGTTGACCTCGACGAAGACCTGCAGGTCGCCGACATCGTGAATGCCTGTGCGGACGGTTATGCCGAGCTCGAGCTGGTCAAACGCTACTCGACTGTCGGCATGGGGCCCTCACAAGGGCGCCACTCGGCGCTGGCCACTGCACGCCTGGTTGCCGAGGCCAGCGGCCGCACCGTGGCCGAGACCGGCGTTACCACCGCGCGCCCGCCGCTCATCGGCGAGAAGCTAGGTGTGCTCGCAGGGCGGAGCTTCGAGCCCGAGCGTCGCACACAGATGCACCAGCGCCATCTCGAGGCCGGCGCACAGATGATGACAGCTGGATTGTGGTGGCGGCCGGCCTACTATGGGCGCAGTGATCGGCGTGCGGCGTGTATCCGGGAAGAGGTGCTTGCCGTGCGCGGTAATGTCGGCGTTATCGACGTATCGACCCTGGGCGGCCTCGACATCCGCGGTCCCGATGCGGCCGAGTTCCTGAACCGCATTTACACCTTATCCTATCGTAAGCAGGCGATCGGCCGCGCGCGTTACGTGCTGATGACGAATGAGGCCGGCACGATCATTGACGACGGCATTGCCTGCCGCCTGCACGAGCAGCACTTCTACGTGACCGCGACGACGGGTGGTGTAGAAAACGTCTATCGCACGATGCTTTGGTGGAACACCCAATGGCGACTCGATGTCGACATCACGAATGTAACCACGGCCTATGCCGGTATCAACGTCGCCGGTCCGAGGTCACGTGAGGCGCTCGATAAGATCTGCGATGACATCGATCTGTCGGCGCAAGCCTTTCCGTATTTGGGTGTGCGCACGGGAACGGTGGCCGGCATCTCGGCGCGTCTCATGCGCGTCGGTTTCGTTGGCGAGCTCGGCTACGAAATTCACGTACCGGCTTCTTTCGGCGAGGCGCTGTGGGATGCGCTGCTGGCGGCCGGCAAGTCGGTGGACATCCGTGCATTCGGCGTCGAGGCGCAACGTGTGCTGCGGCTCGAGAAGGGACACATCATCATCGGTCAGGACACGGACGCCGTCACTTACCCGCATGAGGTGGGTATGGGCTGGGCCGTCTCGACCAGGAAGCCCTTTTTCGTCGGCGGGCGGTCGATCGAGCTGCGCCTGCGCCACCCGTCAGGGCGCAAGCTCGTCGGGTTCATCATCGATGACCCCGATGCGCCAACGCCCGAGGAGTCGAATCTTATCCTGCACGGCGACACGATTGTGGGCCACATCACCTCGGTGACGCGCTCGCCGGTGCTGGAAAAGATTATCGGACTGGCCTTCACCTCGGCCAGCGTGGCCGATTCCGGTGCAGCAATGCGCATCAAGCTCAGCAATGGGCAGGTTGTGGTTGCCAGCGTAACAGCGTTGCCGTTCTACGACCCCGACAACAAACGCCAGGAGATGTAGGCCGTGGTCACGCAGGATGTTTCCCCGAGCGAGCTGTTGAGGCGCACATTTCTGTACCGAGTGCTCGCAGGCGAAGGGGCGCGCTTCGGTGCCGTAGCCGGTGCTGCCGTCGCTATGGACTTCGGGCGCGCGCTGGAGGAAGAGGCCGGGCAGGCCAGGAACCTGGGTATTGCCGATCTTTCCCCACTGGCACGCATCGGTTTCAAGGGTGCGGAGACGATTGCTTGGCTGCGCAATCAGGGCGTCGAGATTGGCGATCGGAACAACGAGGGCTGGCTGCAGCCGGGCGGTGAGCTGGTGGCAAGGCTCGCCGATGACGAGGTATTGATTCTCGGCGACCTCGGCGCGGCGGGTAAGCTTTGCGACCGGCTCGGACATGGGTGGTCTTTCGACACAGCCCCGCGCTGCTATCCCGTGCCCCGCGGCGAGAGCTACGCCTGGGTTGTGGTGAGCGGTCAGAATGCGAGTGCGATGCTGGCCAAGCTTTGCGGCGTGGATCTACGCTCCGGCAAGTTTGCGCAGCGCGCAGTGGCGCAGACCTCACTGGCGCAAATGACCGTGATCCTCATCCGCCATGACCTTGGCGCGATCCCGGCCTTTTATCTTTTGTTCGACAGCGCCTCGGCCGATTATCTCTGGAGCTGTCTGAGGGACGCGATGAGCGAGTTCGGCGGTCGGCCGGTAGGCCTTGCGGCGCTACGAGAGCTCGCCTGAAAGTTCAACCGATCACAATCGGTCCTGGCGCACTATTGACTACGCTCAGGTAGCACCGGCGCCTACCCTTGTGTTAGCCTGTAAATGACCGTTCCCCGCGAAGGAGAACGTGTTTCCACAAAAAGCACCCGGAAAGGGCGAATCATCAATCCGAAATAGGAGGGCACCATGATCAAGAGCTTATTCAAGGCCGCTATCACGGCACTCGTAGCGTTCGGACTGACGTCACCGTTGGCGTACGCTGACAATGACAGGATTATGAAAGTCCTCAAACGCGGCACCATCGTTGTCGGCGTGAAGGCCGACTACAAGCCCTGGGGCTTCCGAGATACATCGGGGAAGATCGTCGGCATGGAAGCTGATATGGCGAAGGATGTCGCCGATACGCTCGGCGTCAAACTGGAACTAGTGCCGGTGCAGTCGTCGAACCGCATGCAGTTCCTGCAGCAGGGCAAGATCGACCTGATGATCGCCACGATGTCTGACCGCTCGGACCGGCGTAAGGTGGTGGGCATTATCGAGCCCAACTACTATACCTCCGGCACCAATGTATTGGCGAAAAAGAGCGCGGACTTGAGGAAGTGGTCGCAGCTTAAGAACAAGCCGGTGTGCGGCAAGCAGGGCGCTTTCTACAACAAGATCGTCGCCAAACGCTACGGTGCAAAGATCGTCGCCTTCGTAGGCAACGCGGAAGCCAAGCAGGCGCTGAAAGACGGCAAGTGCATAGCGTGGGTGTACGATGACTCATCCATCATGTCGGACCTGTCAGACCCGGCTTGGGCCGATTACGAGATGCCGCTCATGACCGAGGACGACAATCCCTGGGGGCTGGCAGTCCCGTTGGAGGAACGTGACGGACTATACGGACGCTTCATGTCCGGCATGATCTATAATTGGCACGCCAGCGGCCGGCTGATCCAGCTCGAGAAAAAATGGGGTATTCAGCCAACGGCCTACCTCCAGAAGATGCATGCGAAGTTCAAGCCCGACCGCTCGCATCTGAAGTAGAGCCTGGGGCGCGGAGATTCGATTGGCAATGCGCGGCGCGGTATTTGCGCCGCGCATTGCCTCTACTTGCAAGTAGTCTTCCAGGAACACCTTGACCGGGGGTTGGTGCGTGGAAGCGATTGTGACGTGGTTCCGGCAGCTTTACGACCAATACGGTATCAATTTTGTTATCTTTTATGAGCAGTACGAGTGGGACCGTTTTAGTGAAGGTTTTCTGAATACGGTTTACCTGTCGATCGTCTGCGTCGGCTTCAGTGTGGTCATCGGCGTGGTCGGCGCGTGGCTGCAGGGCTCGAACTTAAAGATCACCCGCAACATCGTCCAGGGTTACATCCAGTTCTTTCGCAACACGCCGCCGCTGGTTCAACTTCTGTTCTTCTACTTTGCGCTGGGCACGGGTCTCGAGCGCTGGGGTCTCATGCCGATGTACGATGCCGACGGCTGGCAGCAGCCGCTCATCGGAAACTTCGGCTGGGCAGTGATTTCCCTGTCTTTTTTCGCCGGTGCCTTCAACGTAGAGATCTTTCGCGCCGGCATCGAGGCCGTACCGACGGCCACGCGCGAGGCCGCGGAGTCGCTGGGCTACACCCGTCTCAAGGCATATATCTACATCATCCTGCCGCTGGCTTTCAGAGTGAGCTTGCCTGCACTGAACAATAACCTGGTGAATCTGGTGAAGACCACGACATTGGCCTATGTCATCGCAGTGCCGGAGATGATGTACACCGCAAACCAGATCTGGTCGGACAATGTCAACGTGCCCGAGATGATGGGGGTGTTGTTTGTTGTATACGTGGTCCTGGTCGGCGTTCTGGTGTGGGGCATGCACCACTGGGAAAAGCAGATGAAGATTCCGGGGTACGGGCAGTGAGACCGCTGGCAGGGAGGCGGCGACTTGTGCCGGGTATGGCGACAGCCGGCGCGACCGATTTGCCCGTGCTCTTGCCACCGGCTGAGCGCCTGTTGCAGCGGGTGCGCACTGTTCGGCTCGAAGGCAGCTGGCGGCTCGACCTCAAGCTTTGGCACGGCCTGTTCCTGCTGATCGTATTTCTACTGGTGGTTGGTGTCGCCGAGGCGCAGTCGCAAGCACAGCCCGACCAAGGGCCCTGGGTGACCTTATGGCGCTGGATACCTGTGTTGCTATGGAAGAATGGAAACGGGTTTGTACTCAACCTCCTCATTAGTTTCTTTGCCATGTTGATCGGGACCGTAGCCGGCGCGGCACTGGGGCTGGCCCAGATATCGCTATTGGCGCCCATGCGCACCGGCTCCTGGATTGTGACCCAATTCTTCCGCAACTCCCCCTGGCTTGTCCTGTTGTTCGCCATTATGCTGCTGTTCCCCTTCGAGATTCAGATCGGTAACAGCATTATCAAGATTCCCGATTGGATAAAGGCAACGATCGGTTTTTCACTGCCGATTATGGCGAATATCTCCGAGGTCGTACGTGGCGCGGTGCTGTCGATTCCGACCGGGCAATGGGAGTCGGCCGAATCACTGGCCTTTACTCGCCGGCAGACCATGTGGATGATCATCCTGCCGCAGTGCGTCAAGCGCATGATTCCGCCGTGGATGAACTGGTATGCGATCCTGACGATGGCGACGCCGCTGGCTTCCATCTTGGGGGTGGAGGAGTCGGTGAGACTCGCGCAGGATGCGATGACCGCCGAGAACAGTCGTCCCGAGCTGCTGGGGCCGTTCTATATGTTTTTGTTAGTCATATTCTTCATTTACTGTTACCCGATCGCGCGCTGGACCATCGCGCTCGAGAGGAAATTTATGGTAAAAATTTAATTTGTGACTGGTAACCAGTGAGTCGTGGACCGTGAACCGTGAGTCGTGAGGGGTAAAGCGCTATGAGTCAGCAGTCACAATCTGGCACGCAGATGCATACAGTCCCCTGGAGCGATAACCAGCCGATGGTCAGTCTGAAGGACGTTTACAAATCCTTTGGCGATCTCGAGGTGCTTAAGGGTGTGTCTTTCGATGTCATGAAAAAGGAGGTGATCTGCATCATTGGACCGTCGGGTTCGGGAAAATCGACGTTGATTCGCTGCATAAATGCCCTGAACCCGATCGATAGCGGTTCGATCACGGTGGAAGGCCAGGAAGTAAACGATCCCAAGCTGGACAAGCTTGAGCTGCGCAAAAAGGTAGGCATGGTGTTCCAACAATATAACCTGTTTCCGCACAAGACCGCGCTCGAGAATATTATGATGGCGCCGATCCACGTGCTCAAGGAGGACAAGGCGACGGTAGAGGAACGCGCGCACAGGCTAATAAGGAAGGTGAGGCTGGAGGGCAAGGAGAACACCTATCCGGGCGAGCTATCGGGTGGCCAGCAGCAACGTGTCGCCATCGCGCGTTCACTGGCAATGAATCCCGACATCATGCTGTTTGATGAGGTGACGTCGGCACTCGACCCGGAAACGGTCAAAGAAGTGCTGTTTACGATCCAGGAACTGGCCGAAGACGGCATGACCTGTATGCTGGTGACGCACGAGATGGGTTTTGCGCGTGAGCTTGCGGATCACATCTACTTCACCGATCGCGGGATTATCGTCGAGCACGGTCCGCCGGCGACGTTCTTCAAAGAAGCCAAGGACCCGCGTACCAAGGAGTTCCT
>JBHHZP010000033.1:0-29928 GCA_046758085.1 Acidiferrobacterales bacterium | reverse complement strand
GCGCCAATGGCTTTGGGAACTTTGGCCGAAACCAAAGTTCCTCGTCTGCCGGGACAAGACCCGGCTAATATATGTTGCCGGTAGGCGACCCAACTATAGGGTTATGCACTTCACGCTCTGATGTGAGGCCCCGCACTAGCGGTGGGCGGGTCGCTGCCCGCGGCCGTGCGCCGATGGCGGTGGACGGGTTATAATCCGCGCTGCCCGACCATGCCCTAGAGCAGAAAAAAAGACGCGTTTGACCTTTCAGGAACTGATACTGAGCTTACAGGAGTACTGGGCCCGTGAGGGCTGTATCCTGATGCAGCCCTATGACATGGAGGTGGGCGCCGGTACCTTTCATCCCGCGACCACGCTCGGTGCCATCGGTCCCGAGCCGATACGTGCGGCCTATGTACAGCCATCGCGCCGCCCTACTGATGGGCGCTACGGCGAGAATCCGAACCGACTGCAGCACTACTATCAGTTTCAGGTGATTCTGAAGCCCTCCCCGCTGGATATTCAGCGGCTTTATCTCGACTCGCTGCGCATGCTCGGTTTTGATCCCTTGGTGCACGATATCCGTTTTGTCGAGGACGACTGGGAGTCGCCAACCCTGGGTGCCTGGGGGCTCGGCTGGGAGGTCTGGCTCGATGGCATGGAGGTCACCCAGTTCACGTACTTCCAGCAAGTCGGCGGTCTCGATTGTCGACCTGTTACAGGCGAGATTACCTATGGCTTGGAGCGTCTCGCGATGTACATTCAGGGCGTCGGCAATGTATTCGATCTGATCTGGACGCCGGAATTCCGCTATGGAGATCTCTATCGCGAGAACGAGAGGGAGTTCTCCACGTACAACTTCGAACAGGCCGATGTAGCTACGCTATTCCGCCATTTTGACGACTACGAACGCGAGAGCCAACGGCTGCTCGACTTGCGCCTGCCGTTGCCTGCCTACGACATAGCGCTCAAGGCTTCCCATATCTTCAATCTGCTGGACGCACGGCGGGCCATAAGCGTTACGGAGCGCGCGCGCTTTATCGGCCGGGTCCGTGCGCTGGTACGCGGCGTGGCAGAGAGCTATTACGACAGCCGCAAGGAGCTTGGTTTCCCGCGCGGCCGGCACGCAGCCAAACGCGCCTATGGCTAAGCGAACGGCCCGGCCACAGGGGCGCGCCAAAGGTAAATCAGGCACAGCTCGCCACACGAAAGCCATTAGCGAGGCGTGTGAGCTGCTGCTCGAAATCGGTACCGAAGAGCTTCCGCCGAAATCGCTCAAGGATCTGAGCGTGGCGCTGGGCGCGCTATTGTACGAGGGGTTGCGCGCGGCCGAGCTGGTGGGTGACAGCGAGCAACGTTATCACGTGTATGCCACCCCCCGGAGATTGGCGGTCCGCGTGGCGGACGTACGGCAGCGCCAGCCCGACAGGGTCATTGAGCGCCGTGGGCCTTCGTGGCAAGCGGCGTTCGACGACCGGGGTCAACCGAGCCAGGCGGCGATCGGGTTTGCGCGCTCGTGCGGTGTGTCACCGCAACAGCTCCAGCGCTTGGAAAATGATAAAGGCGCGTGGGTGGCATTCCGCCGCAAGGAGAAAGGCGCGCTCGCGAGAACGCTGATAGCGGGCATCATCGATGAGGCGCTGAGAAGACTGCCTATCGCAAAACGCATGCGCTGGGGAGATGGCGACGCCGAGTTCGTGCGCCCGGTGCACTGGGTAGTAGTGCTGCATGGTGACAAAGTCATTCCATGCACGCTGTTGTCCGTAAAAGCGGATCGCTACACGCGCGGGCACCGCTTCCACTATCCCAAGGCGATCGCGCTTCGCTCGGCGGCAGCCTACCCGGGCCCGCTGGCGACACGTGGCTACGTCGTGGCCGACTTCGATTCGCGCAAGTCCATGGTTCGCACGAAGGCGCAAGCACTTGCCAAACGAAAAAACGGCATCGCCGTAATCGACGAAGCGTTGTTGGATGAGGTGACTGGGCTCGTGGAGTGGCCGGTACCCCTGCTCGGCATGTTCGATAAGGCGTTTCTGGGCATCCCGCCGGAGTCGCTCATCTCGACCATGAAAGATCACCAGAAATGTTTTCACGTCGTGAGTAGCAAGGGTGCCTTACTGCCCTATTTTATTACCGTGTCTAACATAGGCAGCAAGAACATCAATAAGGTGCGCGAGGGCAACGAGCGCGTCATACACGCGCGCTTCGCCGATGCCCGGTTTTTCTGGGAGACCGATCGCAAGAGCAGTCTCGGGAGTCGGGTGCCGGCGCTCAAGGACGTCGTGTTCCACGACAAGCTCGGCAGCATGTACGACAAGGTGGTGCGCGTGCGACAGCTGGCCGGCGCGATCGCCGAGCAGATGCACCACGACCGGAGCTCGGCCGAGCGCGCGGCGTGGCTGTGCAAGGCTGATCTCATGACCGGTATGGTCGGTGAGCTTCCCGAGCTGCAAGGGGTTATGGGGCGTTACTACGCCGAGCATGATGGTGAGCCCTCGATAGTGGCAGCGGCGATCAAGGAGCACTATCTGCCGCGCCACGCCGGTGACCGGCTGCCGTCGGCGCCCGCGGGACAAGCGCTGGCGATTGCTGATCGGATCGACACGTTGATCGGGATCTTCGCAGTCGGTGAGGGCCCGACCGGAGACAAGGACCCGTTCGGCTTGCGCCGCGCGGCGCTGGGGGTGTTGCGCATCGTCATTGAATGCAAGCTTGCACTGGACCTTAACACGTTGCTCGAGGCCGCCTGGCGGGGTCTGCCCGATCTGGTACGCAGCGCTGGCCTAGTTGCCCAGGTTTATGATTTCATGATGGATCGGCTACGCGCGTATTACGTCGAGGCCGGCGTCAGCCAGGACGTATACGAGGCGGTGCTTGCCTGTCGCCCGCGTCGCCCGGCCGATTTCGACCGGCGCGTGCGCGCCGTGATGGCATTTCGCCAGTTACCCGAGGCGCAAAGCCTGACGATTGCCAACAAGCGCATTCGCAACATCCTCCGGCAGGGTGGTAATACCGACTGGGATCATGTCTCGACCCTACTGCTGAAAGAGGCGGCTGAGAAAGACCTGGCACAGCAGGTGGACTTGCTCCGCCAGGAGCTCACGCCGTTGTTCGACGCCGGCGACTACACCCAGGCGATGAAACGACTGGCGGCGCTACGCCCGCAGGTCGATCAGTTCTTTGACAAGGTAATGGTGATGGTGGACGAGGAGGCGATAAGGGATAACCGTCTGGCGCTGTTGAATAGCTTGAGTGCACTATTCTTGCGTGTCGCCGATCTTTCTAAGCTGCAAGGTTAACCCGAAGCTGCGGAGCAGGTATACCTGTATGGCATGATCTCGCCGTTCGGTCCAGGTTCTACGTGAATCGGGCCTGGCTCGCTCTATTGCCATTGATACGCGCGTCACCGACAGCGATGTAGTAACGCGACTGTTCGTGTCGACGCGGGGCTTTGGACGGGAGGTTATACATGGGTGCGGATTCCTACCAGGCCATGCTTGCTGCAGTGCAGGCGTTCCACGACAAACATGACCTCAAGACATCGGGGGGCGAGGAGTTGAATCACCGGGTGGCCTTGATGGCAGAGGAGCTCGGCGAGATCGCAGCCTGCGTTACCAAGGGCAAAGGGTCGGCGGCCCTTGCCGAGGAATGCGCCGATCTACTCATCCTTTTGATCGGCACGGCGATCTCGGCGGATTTCGATCTAAACCAGGCATTCTGGCAAAAGATGGAGCGCCTGGACACGCGCGGCAGTAGGCTGATCAATGGCCGGGTACGCGTCTCGGAATTTCGTGAACCGTGAGGTGTTAAGCATGAGAAGTGAGATGACGGAGCACGCATTATCAGCCGTTGCATACCTGTTTCGCACCTCACGCTTTACTCCTCACACCTCATCGAGGCCTTCCAGGCCGCCAACTACGGCAGACGCAAGATGCGGCTAATTATTCTTGATCGTGACGGTGTCATCAATTACGACTCCGACGAATTTATCAAATTGCCGGAGGAGTGGATTCCTATCCCCGGTAGTCTCGAGGCGATCGCGCGGCTGTACCGGGCGGGGTACAGTGTTATGGTGGCGACCAATCAGTCCGGCGTTGGTCGCGGTCTTTTGAATATGGACATGCTCGGGCGTATCCATGCCCGCATGCTGGACGCCGTGCGCAAGAAGGGTGGCGACATCGAGGGTATTTTTTTCTGTCCGCACAGGCCCGACGACGGCTGCGAGTGCCGCAAGCCGAGGCCGGGCATGTTTTACGAGATTGCCGACCGGTTGAAGATGAAGCTGAGCGGGGTTTATGTCGTGGGCGACTCCGAGCGCGACGTCGTCGCCGCACGCCGCGTACTCGCCTCACCAGTGCTGGTGCGCAGCGGCAAAGGACAACAGACCCTAAAGACCAGCGCCGAGCTCAACGGAGTTCCCGTGTTTGATGACCTGGCGGCATTCACCAGCGCGCTGTTGTCCAATGAACTGGAGATGCATTGACATGCTCGCCCTGCGCTCGGCGTTGTTCAACGTCATTATGTGGACATCGGTCCTGGTGTACGCGCCGTTGTCGTTGCTCACCTTCCCGTTCCCGTCGCCCGCGCGTTACCGCTTCATCAAACAGTGGGCGCGATTTCATATATGGTTGCTTCGTCATCTGTGCCGGCTCGACTACCGCGTGGAGGGCCGCGAAAACCTGCCAGACCAAGCGGCCGTCATTCTTTCCAAGCATCAGTCGGCATGGGAGACGTTGGCCTATCAGCTTGTCTTCCCGCGATTCTCGTGGGTCTTGAAGCGCGAGTTGATATGGATCCCATTATTCGGTTGGGCGCTGGCGTTGCAGGAGCCGATCGCGATCAAGCGCGGTACCGGTCGGCGCGCAATGGAGCAGGTAATCAAGCAAGGCACGAGCAGGCTGGCTGCTGGGATATGGGTACTGATTTTTCCTGAAGGTACGCGTGTCCCACCGCGACAGCGCGGTAGATACCGCATCGGCGGCGCGTTGCTGGCCAGCGCCAGCGGCCACCCGGTGGTGCCGGTCGCACACAACGCCGGCACGTACTGGCCGCGGCGCGGGTTCATAAAGCAACCGGGTGTGATCCGGGTGGTCATCGGGCCGGCTATCGAGAGCCGCGGGCGAAAGCCGGAAGAGATTATCAAGCTCACCGAGGAGTGGGTTGAAGATACTATGACGACGCTGGAAAGCGCGACATCTACCGCAGAGGCCGCTAAGCTCGCAGAGAGAATGAAATAATAGAAGCTCGTGGGAAGAGTCACCGCAGGCGATTGTATGTCTTCACAGAGTTATGCGAAGGTTTAGCGCAAAAATAATAGCGGCAGTTGCTCTGCGGTCTTTGCGCGCTCTGCGGTGAAACAGCGCTACAAATTTTCTATGGCAATGGGTTCCACGGGCTCGGTGAGCTCGAAGCCGAACACTCGCGAGTAGAAGTAAAGCTCGGCATCGAGCGCCGTCTTGATATTTTCCGCCCGCCGAAAGCCATGTTGCTCATCGGCGAATGCTATGTATGCCACAGGGACTCCCTTGGAGCGCAACGCGCTGACCATCTGCTCCGTTTGACTTGGTGGCACCACACGGTCCTGCAATCCCTGGAAGAAGATCATCGGGCACGAGATTCGATCGGCGAAATGCACGGGCGAGCGCGCACGATAGATTTCACGGTGCTCCGGGTAGGGCCCGACCAGCCGATCGAGATAACGTGATTCAAACTTATGGGTGTCCTTGGCCAGGCTCTCGAGGTCACTGACGCCATAGTAGCTGACACCTGCCTTGAACAGATCGTGAAACGCCAGCGCACGCAGCACAGTGTAGCCACCCGCGCTGCCGCCAGCGATGGCAATGCGCTTTGCGTCTACCTGTCCTTGCGCGATCAGATGGCGTGCGGCATTCACACAGTCCTCGACATCGACGATTCCCCATTGCCCGCTAAGACGTTCGCGATAGGCGCGGCCATAACCGGTACTACCGCCGTAGTTAACGCTCGCTACGGCGAATCCGCGGCTGGTCCAGAATTGGGTCTTCAGGTCGAGCGTACTCGTTGCCGCACCCGTGGGCCCCCCGTGGCAGGTGACGATCGCAGGGGCACGGGTACTCTGCAGGGGCGCGTAGTCGCGATTGTGCGGTGGATAAAAAAACGCATGGGCCGTGCGGCCTTGCTGCGTAGGAAAGCTGATCTCCTGCGCCGGCGACAGGTAGCCGGTGTCGACCGTGAACTTGCTCGAGCGCCGCAGCACGTCTATGCGGCCATCACCGAGGTCGAATCGAACGATCGCCGCAAGCGCCGTCGGCGACCCGGCCACAAACACGGCATAGCCGGGTGCCGCACGCAGTCCGTAGACGTCGGTGTAGGGTACGTCTATGCATTCCAAGGTAGATTTTTCGGTATCGACTACCGCCAGCTGCGAGCTGCCGCGCCGGTTGAAGCTGCAGACGATGCGCTGCGCCGACTCGAAGGCGTAGGTCGACATGCCAAACGCCCATTGCGGCAGACCGAACTCGGCGTCCATCTCGACCACCGGCTCGACGCGACCGGCGCGCCAGCGGTAGAGATTCCACCAGCCATGGCGATCGGAGACGAAGTAGAGCGTGCCATCCGGTGACCACTCCGGCTGAAATACCGATTCGCACAAGCCTCCGGCCACGCATTGTGTCTGGCCCAAGCGGCCGTCGCCCTGTAACGGTGCCACCCACAGCCTGGTTCCATCCCACGGCATGTTCGGGTGGCTCCAGTCCAGCCAGGCGAGATGATGCCCGTTGCGGCTCAGTCGCGGCGACGAATAAAAATCGTTGCCTGCGGTGAGCACGCGTACTACGGCGGAACCGGCCAGATCCACGCCTACGATACTGTTTTCAGGCTCAGCGTGGGCCGAGTGGTCCTCACGCACATAGATCAAGCGAGCACGCGCCTCATCGAATACGGCATCGGCATAGCGCATCGCACCGGGCGGCGTGATCGGGCACGGTTGCGCCCCGCGCTGTTGCCGATAGATACGCTGGTCGGCGTCGTTCGAGAAAAACACGGTGCCGCGTGCTACCACGAATGCCCCGCCCCCATACTCATGTACCCGCGTGCGGGCACTGAACGGCGGCGGCGTCACGTCTGTGGTGTCGCCCGTCGATGTCACGCGCACGATAACCTGGCGCCCGGCTTCACTCGGGCGCGCTTCGACCCAGTAAATGTCGGTGCCATCGAGCTGGATCATGCCCAGGGCGATGCCCTCCGACACGATGGCCGCGGAGGTGATAGGGGATTTCCAGGAACCGTAAGGTGCAGTGTGCTTGCCCATCTGCGCATATGGTACCGCATGACGTAACATGGGATATTCGCGTATCTGGATGCGTTGCGCCACAGGCGGCGATTGCGCTCGCACTGGCGAGCAGGGTGTGGCCCCTCGCATCGCGTTTTATCCGCACAGGCTCGAGCGGGTACCCTATCTTGTGTCCTGTGCGCGGGTTCTACATGTCAGGCTACACGTCAGATCAGCTAGAGCGCATCAAGCACGCGGTGGCGCAGGCGCGCGAAGCCATGCAGCATGCCCGGCGCTATGAGGCCATGGTCTTTGCGCAAGCGTTTATTGTGAGCGGTGGTATCCAGATTCCGGGGGAGCCGGTCACCGACGCGATGCAAGAGCGCGTGGCGCGATGCGTGCTGGCGTCGCTCGGGCATCAGCGGCCTGCCAGCGATGACGCGACGGTGCGCAGGGAAATCAAACGGGCGTATGAGGAGGCACGCTGGGTGTCGGCGGCACAATCGGACAAGGTGGTCGGATTCCTTTTACAGCTTGGGCCAGGCGCAGCGGTCTCCCCCGGGTGTCACGAGCTGCTCGGCCGGGATCATGGGCTGGGCGCCGCGGTTTTTCCCAAGGCGCAGATAGTGGTGTTGCCGCCGGAATGTGTTGATTACGAGTTTATACCGGTGCTGGAGGACGAGGTCGAGCAGTGAGTCGCAAATTATTGTTTTGCGCGCTTATGTTTTTCGGCTTCGATTTGTTCTAGCGCCAGCGCTGCTGTGCCCCGGAAATCGATCTTACCGCTGCCCATCTTGGGCAGCTCCTTGAATACGATGAAATAGCGCGGCAAAGCCAGCGTCGGCAGGCGCGACTTGAGCGCCTCCAGGACGGCCTTTTGATCGATCGGCCGGTTCAATGCGACGGCGACGCTCGCGCCCTTCTTGGAATCGGGGATCTCGACCACGCAACACTCGACATCGTCGGGCACAAGCCGCTGCAGTTCGTTCTCCACGGCTACCAGCGACACCATCTCGCCGCCGACCTTGATGAACCGTTTCAGTCGACCGCGATGCCACAGATAGCCGTCCTCATCGAGTACGCCCATGTCGCCGGTCTCATACCAGCCGTCCTCAATCCGCAGCGCTGTCTCCTCCACATCGCCGAGATAGCCCTTCATTACCAGGTCGCCTTTGACCAGGACCTTCCCTTCGTGCCCCCTACCGAGCTCCGCACCGGTGCCGATATCCGTAATCTTGACGTGCACGCCGGGTAACGGTCTGCCGACGCTACCCGGCCTGTTGGCCCGCGGGACATTGACGGAAATGACCGGGCTCGTTTCGGTCGCACCGTAGCCCTCATAGACCTCGACCCCATGCTTGTCGCGATAGGCATGTCGCAGCCAATCCGGTGTCTTATCCGCACCCGCCACAACCACGCGCAGGGAGGTGAAGTCACCGGATTCGGATTGTTTGAGGTAGCCCGCCAGGAAATACGGTGTGGCCAGCATAATGGTCGGTTTCTCCTCGCGAATGATGCGGCTTACGGTCTTGAACTCGAGCGGGTTGGCGTATGTGACGATCGTGAGGCCGAGGCTCAGCGGCAACCATAAGCCCGTTGTTTGCCCGAACACGTGAAACAGCGGTAACACCGATAACGAAATATCGGTCTGGTGAAAATCGAAAATCTTGTGTGCCGCATCAACATTGGAGCCGATGTTGCGATGCGTGAGCTCCACCGCTTTGGGTTCGCGTTCGCTGCCGCTGGTAAACAGGATCACCGCCGTGTCGCCGCCGCCGCCGTGATGAATCGTCTTGAATAGCAGGCCTGCTGGCAGCCGCGCTTTTGCCAGCGCGGCGAGCTTCTCCAGCGGATGGATCTGGCGCATCAAATCCTCGATGAAGATCATGCCATCAATCGCCTCGCAGCCGAGTTTCGCCAGCAATGCACTCGAGGTGATGATGGTCTTGAAGCCGCACTTGCTCTGGGCATAGCGGGCGTTGCGCGCGGCGCCGGTGGAATAGTTGATCATCACCGGCACCTTGCCCGCCATCAGGGCGGCGATGGTGGACAGTGCACTGCCCGCCGAGTTGGGGATCATGATGCCGATGTAGCCGTCGTGGTATCGGCGAAAACGCCGCGCCAGTATCAGCGATCCCACTAGTGCACGCGCGTAACTCACGCGCCTGCCGGTGGAGCGATCGACAAAGGCGAGCTTCTTGCCCCGGTTGCGGGCTACGCGGAGGAAATTTTGGTGCAGTTGCATAAGCTCGTACTGATCGTGCCGGGCCGCCGGCTCACCGGCGCTCACAAGTTCTCGCTGCTGCCGGACACGGCGGTAGCCACCCCAGGGCGATAAGCACGCTGCCCGCAAAGTAGCGTTGGGCCCGCAGGTAACGCGCGTTGTGCTTCAGCCAATGTCCCACGGACCCGGCGCGCAGCGCCCGCAGCCCGTCGCTGAAGATACCCATGATCACGAACATGGCCCCCAACGCAAAGACTTGCAATGCGACAACTCCGCGGGAGACGTCTACAAACTGCGGCAAGAATGCGAAGAAGAACAGCGCTGTCTTCGGATTCAGCGCGTTCCCGACTACACCGTCACAGAAGATGCGCACGAGGGCCTTGCCCTGTGAGGCGCCGGGCTGGCGTTGCACGTCCCGCGTGCGCAGCATGCGCACCCCCAGATAGACCAGATAGGCGGCGCCCACATACTTTACGACGCTGAACGCGAGCGCAGATGAGACCAGCAAGGCTGATATGCCCAGCGTTGCCGCTGCCACGTGCACAAAGGTGCCCACGCCCACGCCCAGGGTGGACACGATGCCCGCCAGCTGTCCCTGGTCGACGCTTCGCGCCACGATGTACAGCACCGCCGGGCCGGGCGTGATCAGCAACACCCAGGCCGCCAGCAAGAATAGTACTAACGACGAGTCGTCGAACATAATGATCTCCTGGACGAATGAACCATTGGTGCGGGGATCCTATGGGCCCGCCGGCCAACGGACAATAATATGCGTTGGTCCCACCTGGGTCGAGGCGGACCAACTGCGCGCGCAGCGGTCCAAAAGAGCCAGCGACGTGGTCGGTCTTGCCCTATCTCCGAGCTACGGCGTTGCTCAACGCCGCAAACTCCTCCAGCGTTAATGTCTCACCGCGGCGGCCGGAGTCGATGTCCAGCGCACTGATCTGGTGCGCATCCAGTATGCCTTTCAGCGCATTGCGCAAGGTCTTGCGCCGCTGGTTGAATACTGCCGCGACTATACCGGCAAACACCGATTCATCAGCCACCGCAACGGGCGCCGTGACGCAAGGCACCAGGCGCACGAGCGCTGAATCGACCTTGGGCGGCGGCTGGAAGGCCCCGGGGCCGACGGCGAAAAGACGTTCGGTGTAGCAGCGCCACTGGATCATGACGCCAAGCCGGCCGTAGGCCTTGGTGCCGGGTACGGCGCACAACCGGTCGACCACCTCCTTCTGCAGCATGAAACACATGTCCTCGATACAGTGCGCGTGCTGCAGCAGGTGAAAAAGCAGCGGTGTGGATACCTGATAAGGGAGGTTGCCGACCACGCGCAGTTTGTAGCCGCGCCGCCGCAGATGGCAAAAATCGAACCCGAGCGCGTCGGCATGATAGACGAACACGTTAGGGTCGGAACGGTACTCCTCCTGCAGTCGTGCCGCCAGCCGGGCGTCGAGCTCCACTGCGTGCAGACTGTCAACGCGCGTAGCAAGCTCGCGCGTGAGCACGCCTTCGCCCGGCCCGATCTCGGCCATAATATCGTCTGGCCGTGGATCAATGGCGGCCACGATTCGCCGCACGATGCTCGGATCGCGTAGAAAGTGCTGGCCGAGCTCCTTGCGTTTGTAATGGGAGCTCATCTGCGCGCCAACGACAGCGCCAGATCGACGGCTGCGCGAAGGCTGCCCGGGTCCGCACGAGCGTTCCCCGCGAGCGCCAGTGCGGTTCCGTGGTCGACCGACGTGCGGATAAAGGGCAACCCGAGGGTGACGTTGACCGCGTGGCCGAAGCCACGATGCTTGAGCGCCGGCAGTCCCTGATCATGATACATTGCCAAAATCACATCGACGTCGGCGAGCTGTGGCGGCGTAAAGGCCGTATCGGCCGGCACCGGCCCGCGCAGCTGCATGCCTTCGCGGCGCAGGCGCTCGAGTACTGGCGCAATGACCTCGATCTCTTCACGACCGAGGTAGCCCGACTCGCCGGCATGTGGATTCAGGCCGCACACTGCGACGTGCGGCTGCGCAATGGCGAATCTATGCTGCAGCTCATGATGCAGGACGCGCAGTACAGCTTCCAGGTGCGTCGCTGTAATATGCTGGCCGACCTCGCGCAACGGGATATGGGTGGTCGCAAGCGCGACGCGCAGCGGCTCGGCAACCAGCATCATGACGACCTGGCGCGTGTCGCTCCGGGCGGCCAGGAACTCGGTATGACCGGTGAACGCGACCCCGGCCTGGTTGATTACCCCTTTGTGCACGGGTGCGGTCACCAGTGCATCGAACTCACCCCGCAGGCACCCATCCGACGCGATCTCCAATGTCTCGATAACGTAGGGCACATTGCCACGATCGAGCTTGCCAGCAGCCACGGCGCAGGGTGCTTTTACGGGAAGTATGGCAATAGCCGAAGTCGTGGTCTCACGCCCCTGCCACGGCGGCGCACGGAATGGCAGTTTCAGCGCGCTCGCGCGCTCGCGCAGCATATCGGGATCGGCAATGAACACCAACCGACACGGCGGCTGCTGTGCCAGCATGATGCATACGTCGGGTCCAATGCCGGCCGGTTCTCCGGGGGTCAGAGCGATGATGGCGGATTTGCGAATCACGGTGCTGTCAGGCATTAGGCGAGGTTAAAGTAGGTCGCTACCATCGGCCGGCGCCGCTGTAAGTGACGCCGACGCGGATTGCACAAGCACCGAGGGCCCGTTGTTAACGTCGTGGCGGCACCAACGGCGACGTCGTCAGTACTCATCCTCCAGCCGGTACTGCACATAGGCCTCGTCACGCAGTCGCCGCAGCCACTGGTCGTAAAGTTCATCGGCCTTGCGCGCGCGGATCTGCTGGCGCGCGGCGGCGCGGTTACGCTCGCCGCTGACGTCTTGATCGCGTCTCGCTATGACCTGAATGAGGTGCATACCGAAGGGCGTTTCCACCGGCTCACTGATCTGATCGGGCGCAAGCCGGTCCATCTGATTCTCGAACTCCGGCACCGTTTGCCCCGGCCTGACCCAGCCCAGATCACCGCCCTTGGCGGCGGAGGCGGCGTCCTCCGAGTGGGATCGCGCCAAGTCGGCAAAGCTGTCACCGTTCACAATGCGTTCCCTGAGCTGCAGCAGGGTCGAGCGCACATCGGCGATCGAGCGGTTCTCGCTCGGTCGCAGCAGGATGTGACGCACGTGCGTTTCGGTAACCATACCCGCGCCCCCGCTTTGACGCCGACCGTTCAGCTTCAAGATATGAAAGCCGACCGGACTGTTTATGACGTCACTGATGTCGCCCGGCTGCAGATCTTTTAGTGCCTGGAGGAACAACCCGGGCAACTGCCCCGGTTTCTTCCACCCGAGAACGCCCCCCTTCAGGGCGTTTTGCCCTTGCGAGTAGGAGATCGCGGCTTCCTCGAAGCTGAATCCCTCCATTAAAGACTGGCGAAGCTTTTCGGCCCTGCGCTCGGCGGCCGCGCGCTCGTCGGGAGTGGCGGCCTCGGGCACGCCGATCAGAATGAGCGAGATGTTATAGGAGTTCTCTACGCCCGGTTGCTCGCGGCGGGTCGCCAGGAAGTTGTCGACCTCGGTGTCAGAAACGTTCACGCGATTTTGCACCTCGCGTTCCACCAGTTGACTGAGGGTTACCTGGTCGCGAATCTCGTTGCGATAGGTGTCGACACCGACGCCCTCGAGCCGCACCGCGCGGTACACGGCCTCCGGGGTGACGCCGTTGCGCTTGGCGACCTGCTCCACAGCCCGGTCGACCTCGCGGTCACTTGCCCGGATGCCGGTCTTCTTGGCAAATTGCAGCTGGATGCGCTCAAGCACCAGACGTTCAAGCACCTGCTTCGTCAGCACCGCATCGGGCGGTAGCTTGATTTTCTGTGCTGCCAGATCGCGTTTGATGGCCTTCACGCGCGCTATCAGTTCGGTGTGCGTAATGACGTCGTCATTGACCACTACCAGAATGCGGTCCACATCCTGCACCGGCTTGATGCCCGCAAACTGGCCCATCGGTGTGATCGGTGCGGCGAGCGCCAACGCGGGCCAAGCCGTCACGATGGCGAGCAGCCATACGCAAGCCACGCCCGCGCAGCGGGACCGGTCGCAGACAAAATTCGCGGTCATGTCACGCAGTGTCATTCGTCTGAACATGAGATCAGCCTCCCCCGGGCGGCGAGCGGCCGCACAAAAGCATAGCATGAATCAGCGGTAGCCTGGGCCCTGGGTGGCGAACTCCTGGCTCGGAAAGAAGATGCTTTGGTTCAGCGGGCTCTTGGGCGCACTGCCCCATTTACTGAGCCCGCTGAGCTCGAACTCGAACTTTACATCATTGACCTGTATCTGCTCGGTGTCGAGACGGCGCTGGGCAAACAATCGAATCGCCCAGCAGCACGAGCGGTAGCCAAATCCCATGAAGGTCTCGAGGTTGCGCTCGTTCACGAGGTCATACTTGGTGCTCGCTGCCACGGTCCAACGGCTCTTAACGGGCCACTGGGTGGAGAGCTCCACCTGCTCGACGTCGTCGTCGCGCCGCAAGCGGTAGCCGGCATTGACGATGCGGTCGCGGGCGGGCTGGTACTGCAGGAACACGCTCGAGCGCTGTGTGCGCCGCAGGTCCGGGTCCCAGTTTATGGTCGCTCGGGTGTACCAGCGCCGGGCGAGCGTCGCGCTCACCTCGGCGACGACATCCGAAGTGTTGTCGGTGTCGATCCCCGCCGGCAGGTTGACCTTGCGGTCGGCGAAGAAATAAGTCTGACCGATGCTGAAGCGGAAGCGCTCGATCCCGTCCTTTGCTCCGATGGTGCGCGTGGTGAGTGCCACGGTGGCCTGATTGGTATCGCCCACGCGGTCGCCACCGACAAAGCGGTTTTCGCGGAAAAGATTGTCGAAGGTGATCTCCGGGATACTGGTGTCGAAGTCAGGCAGATTATCCTGCTCCTTGAAGGGCACGAACAGGTAAAACAGCCGCGGTTCCAGTGTCTGGTTGAAGCGCCGCCCGGTGCGCTCGAATATAAGCCCGTTGTCCAGACTGAACAGCGGCACGGTGACGTTAGGCTGATCGTCCTGCGACGGCGGCACATCGAGGTCGTAGCCGATGTACTTAACGCTGATCTTGGGGATGAAGAAGCCGTAGCTGCGACGAAATGGCCAGCTCAAGCCGGGCCACAGATCCACCCGCGCTCCCTCGAGACTTTGGTCGCGCTGGAAGTAGTCAAACTCGCCATTAAAGTGGGGCAGCAGCCCGCCGCGCACGGTGCCGGGGTGGGCCGTTAGCAACAATTGCGGCAACCGGTCGTACGGCCGGTCGCCTAGCGCGATTGTGGGATCGATCGTCTGGAACGCTAGCAAGCGCGCGCGGAAGTTCCACGTCCGTCCACGGTACTCGAAGTCCGCTTCCTGCGGCAGGTTGGTCAGGCTCGCGAGCTCGAGCGAGTTGCCGAAGTCATCCAGATAGTTGTCGTCCGACACCCTGTCGAAGCGGACATTGCCGCGCCAGAATCGGCCGATGCTTTGGCGGTGTCGGTAGTTGATGGCGCCGCGGTTGGTGCCGGTCTCATTATCGTCCGCCAGTCCCTGCAGCCCGAGCTCACCACTCAGTGTGTGCCCCAGGTAACGGAACTCGTTTGTGAGCTGTAAGCCGCGCTTGCTCATGTAGGTGGGGGTAATGGTGTCATCAAAGTTGGGGGCGATGTTCCAGTAGAATGGCCAGCCGAACTCGGTCCCGCGCTTGTCCGATTTTCCCACACGCGGGAAAAGGAAGCCGGTTTCGCGTTGATCCGTCAGCGGAAAGCGAATCCAGGGCCAGTAGAACAGCGGCACACGCTTGAACTTGATAACCGCATGGCGCGCGGTGCCGACGTTGTGCTCGCGGTCGAGCTGCAGGTCACGCACGCTCAAATACCAGTCATCGTTCCCCTGCGGGCAGGTGGTGTAGCGGCCGTTGCGCGCACTGAGTCGTTGCCGGCCTTCCAGCGTGATGCGCTGCGCGTCGCCCCGCCCCTTGGCGGGCCCGATTCTGTAGGTGCCGGGTGCCGTGTAACCGGTGAGCGTGTCCAGTTGCAGGTACACTTCCGGCGTGCGCAGCTGGTCGCCCCGCAGGTCCTCGAGCGTGACATTGCCCTGTGCCTCTACTTCCGCCGTGGCCTGGTTGTACTTGATATGATCGGCGGTCAGGCGCTTGTCTTGCTCGTAGAGCTCAACGTTTCCGGTGAGCTCGACGATCTCACCTTCGCTCTGCATTTGGTCGGCGCGCGCGCGCGCCATCATAGGCGCGTCAGCCGGTATGGGCTTGAAATCGGGTAGCGGTGGCGGCGCGGGGCAGCCTCCAACCAGCTGGGCGGTGGTTGGTAACGGACTTGCTGCCGCCACTGCGGCCAGAAGGACCCACCACCGCACAGAGTTCGGTTGGGGCATAGATTTCCTGTGTTTCTTGTCTAGCGCGTAAAATTGCATAGAATCGAGACGCCATCAAGCAGCACTGGTATGACTACGGACGGGCTCATTGGATCACAGACTTGAGGCATTGCGAACCTGGCTGGGGAGAGTCCTCAGTGCGGACGAGCTCGGGTTGCAACCGGCATCGGTGGACGCGAGCTTTCGCCGCTATTATCGTATCCGTGTGGGCGCGCAAAGCTATATCGCAATGGATGCGCCACCGCACAAGCAGGATTCACAGGCCTATGTCCGCATCGCGCAGCGCTTCCTCGAGCTCGGTCTAAATGTGCCGCGGGTGTTGCAGCAGGACCTCAAACAGGGATTCCTGCTCGTTACCGATCTCGGTGAAGATCTCTATCTGTCCAATCTGAATGAAGCGACAGTCGAACGGCTGTATGGCGATGCCTGCAACGCCCTTAGGGTGCTGCAGCGCGGCGCGGACACCGACAGCGACTTTCTCCCCGATTATGACGAGGCGCTGCTGCTGGGCGAGCTGGAGCTGTTCCAGGAGTGGTACCTCGGCCGCCATCGCGGTATCGGGCTTTCGGCGGGGCAGCGCAAGGTGCTGGCGCGGACATTCGCGTGGCTGAGCCGCTGCGCCTTGGAGCAACCGAAGGTATGGGTACATCGTGACTACCATTCGCGCAATCTCGTGATTACGGCGTGCGACAACCCCGGCATTCTGGACTTTCAAGACGCCGTTCGCGGTCCGGTGACTTACGATCTGGTGTCGCTGCTGCGCGACTGCTACATTGCGTGGCCGCGCGAGCGCGTGGAGGATTGGGTGCGGGGCTACTATGTGCTGGCACAGCAGTCGGGCATCCCCGTCGGCGGTGATGAGGGCCGATTTCTTGCCTGGTTTGATTGCATGGGAGTGCAGCGGCATCTGAAGGCCATCGGCATTTTCGCGCGCCTGCACCTTCGCGACGGCAAACCCGGCTATCTGGCCGATGTCCCACGTACACTGAATTACGTGCTTGATGTCAGCGCGCGCTATCGGGAGTTGCGCTCGTTGCACGCATTGCTGGGCGATCTGGGATTGTCGCAGGCTGCGAGCAATTCGGAGGACGCATGAAGGCGATGATCCTGGCCGCCGGCCGTGGCGAGCGCATGCGCCCGCTAACGGATGAAATACCGAAACCGCTGCTCGAGGTCGGCGGCAAGCCGCTTATCGTCCACATGATTGAGGCATTGGCCGGCGCCGGTATACGCGAGCTCGTCATCAACTATGCCCACCTGGGAGAGAAAATAGTGGATCGACTTGGCGACGGACACACGCTCGGAGTCAAGATCCGATATTCCCCCGAGAGTGCGGGCGCGCTGGAAACGGGAGGAGGCATATCTAATGCCCTGGCGTTGCTGGACAGTGATCCTTTCGTGGTTGTCAATGGTGATATCTGGACCGATTATTCTTTCGCTCGACTGCCGCGCCAGCTTAGGGGCCACGCGCACCTGGTGCTGGTAGACAACCCGCCGCACCATAGAAAGGGCGATTTTGCGCTGCACAACAGGCAGGTAACAGTCACGGGCGAGCCCATACTGACATTTAGCGGAATCGCTGTTTACGCGCATGCCCTGTTCCGCGGATGCGAGGCAGGGCGGTTTGCGCTCGCGCCGGTATTAACGGTAGCCATGGAGCACGGCCTGGTTACGGGCGAACATTATCGCGGTCAGTGGGTCGATGTCGGCACGCAGGAGCGCTGGCGCGCATTGGATAGGCAGCTTTGCGCACGGATGAGGCGGGGTGGTTTGCCATGAGGGGGCGGATAGGTTGTTCGTTAAACGCACAGGCAGATGCGTCGCGGACGGCCACACGATACCAATATGAAACCGGTAGCGATGCGCCTCACAACTCGAGACGCACCCTACCGGCTTAATACTACATAGACCGTAGCGGGTCACCACGCCCCGTTCCGGCGCGCTTGCGCGGTGATGCTTATGCAAGCGCGCCAGGAGCCGGGACTCTCCGCTTGTCGAGTTACTTCTTCTTCTTGGCAGCCTTCTTCGTAGCTTTTTTCTTCTTAGCTTTCTTCGCGGTCTTCTTTGCGGCTTTTCTCTTCTTTGCCATGATGCACTCCTTTGGGTTGTGGTTAGAGGCTTGGTTTAAATAAGGGGCGCCCGCCCCGTAGGTACTACACGTTGCAACGAGAAAAGACAGCCACATGGCTGTCTTTCATGATTTCCAGCGGATAGGAACCCGGCGACGGACAGGGAAACTGCTTGCCTGGCAGCCGTTTCGTACCGATGCTTCTTATTATTATCTGTTGTTGGCGAAATCCGCAATCGATCCAAAACTATCGTATACCTTTATTCAAGCTCCGTTGAGTCGCTTAGCGTACATGCACCGGTGGCCGCTATGTCGCGCTATATCCACCACACTCCCATCGTATTCCATGATTCCCAAACTGCATGCCACGTTTATAACGTTGTTATACAACTCTCAAGCCTTGTCTAGCACACATTAATAACGTGTCAAGATATAAATGTAAATACGATTTGACAAAAAAGCAAACTTTTTTTCAAGAAAATTCTTGTCCCCGACTGCGACATGAATCTGAGATGCGTCGTACATCGGTCAATTGTTTACCCACACTTCGAGTCACCACAGTTGAGACATGTTACGCACCCATCCATCTTCACAACCGCCTTGGTCAGACATTTGTTGCACAGCTGTGCCTCACGCGGGAACTCGCCGTGGCTATCGTCATTACCCGGCGCTTCCGTGGCGTCGGACTGTAGTTCGGCGCGCTTCTCACCAAGGTATTTCTCACGCTGTGGGTCGGGCTCCTCTACGGTAATCAGGCCGATCATCTTTAAGTGGCGTTCGATGACATCGCCAATCTCGGCCACCAACGAGGGCGTATATTTGCCTTTCTTGAAGTATCCCCCCCGCGGGTCAAAGACGCTATGAAGCTCCTCGACCAGGAATGTCACATCACCACCCTTGCGGAACACCGCCGAAATGATCCGAGTCAAGGCGACGATCCACTGGAAATGGTCCATGCTCTTGGAGTTGATGAATACCTCGAACGGGCGCCGTTTCTCGTGCTCCGTGTCGGGATTCAGCACGAGGTCGTTAATGGTGACATAAAGCGCATGCTCGGTGAGCGGGGTCTTGATTTTGTAGGTGCTGCCGAGCAGCATGTCGGGCCGTTCGAGCTTCTCGTGCATCTGGATGACGTTGCTTTCTGCCGTCTCGCCGCCATCGTCTTTGACAACCTCATAACCGGTGATTTTCTTGTCGATCTTGATAGTCATGGTAACCCTCGTTGGTTCTCTACCCGCTTGCTGGTCAAAATTTGCCGTAATAGCCCTCTTTCAGGGCATCAAATAAATTGGCGGCGGAATGCTGTTCGCCGTCATACTCGATCTCCTCGTTTCCCTTGACCTCGATCACGTCGCCATCGTCCAACTGGAAGCGGTAAGTGGTGTTTTCGAGATCCTGTTCCTTCACCAGCACACCCTGGAACGCCTCCGGGTTGAAGCGGAAGGTAGTGCAGCCCTTCAACCCACGCTCGTAGGCGTAGAGATAGATATCTTTGAAGTCCTCGAACGCGAAATCGGTGGGGACGTTAGCGGTCTTGGAGATCGAAGAATCGACCCACTTCTGGGCGGCCGCCTGAATATCGACATGCTCGCGCGGCGTGACAGCCTCGGCGGCAATGAAATACTCCGGCAGGCTGGAGTGCGAGTCGCCGGTTTCAGGCGTGGCCTCGGGATCGATTAGGATGCGATACGCCAGCAGCTCGTAGGAGAACACCTCAATCTTCTCCTTGGTCTTGCGCCCTTCACGGATGACGTTGCGGCTGTAGTGGTGTGCGAATGAGGGCTCGATACCGTTACTGGCGTTGTTCCCGAGCGACAGGCTGATAGTGCCGGTCGGGGCGATGGACGTGTGGTGAGTAAACCGCGCGCCGCTTTCCGCAATCTTGGCCGTCAGTGCGGGGTCGAGTTGTTGCATGTAACGGCTGAAACGGGCCAACAGGACTTTGCCGGGCACGGCGTCGCCGACCTTGAAGCCATCGCCACGCATCTCCGGGCGTCGTGCCAGCATCTCTTCGGTGACGACGAAATCCTCCACCATGATGGGCGCCGGGCCTTTTTCTTGTGCGAGCTCGATCCCGGTCTCCCAGCCGACCTCGGCCATCTCGCGCGCAACGCGTTCGGTAAAGGCCAGCGCGTCCGGCGCCCCGTAGCGCATCTTCAGCATGGTCAGGGTCGAGCCGAGCCCCAGGAATCCCATGCCATGGCGACGCTTGGCGCGAATTTCGTTCGCTTGGTGCTCGAGCGGCAGGCCGTTGATCTCGACCACGTTGTCCAGCATGCGGGTAAACACGGCTACGACCTCGCGGTAGCGCTTCCAATTGAACTGCGCCTGCTCGCTAAACGGCTGCTCTACAAACTTGGTCAGGTTCACCGACCCCAGTAGGCAGGAGCCGTAGGCCGGAAGCGGCTGCTCGCCGCAGGGGTTGGTCGCGCGGATGTTCTCGCAGAACCAGTTATTGTTCATCTCGTTAATGCGGTCGATCAGGATGAAACCCGGCTCGGCATAGTCATATGTCGACGCCATGATCACGTCCCACAACCGACGGGCAGGTATCGACTTGTATACCTTGCAGGCCACCTGGCCGATATTGTTAGTAATGTAGCCCTCGGTAGTAGGCCAGTGACGCCACACGATACGCGTATCGGGATCCTCGTAAGCCTGTTGGTTGGCTGGAAAGACGAGGTCCCATGATGTGTCGGCCTTGACCGCTTGCATGAACTCGTCGGTAATGAGACAAGAGAGATTGAACTGGCGCAGACGCCCTGCCTCGCGTTTGGCGCGAACAAAACTGATCACGTCGGGATGGGAAATATCAAAGGTGCCCATCTGCGCGCCGCGCCGGCCGCCGGCGGAGGATACGGTAAAACACATGGCGTCGAAGATATCCATAAAAGACAGGGGGCCGGAGGTATAAGCTCCGGCCCCACTGACAAAGGCCCCTTTGGGGCGGAGGGTAGAGAATTCGTATCCGATGCCACAACCAGCCTTGAGCGTCAGGCCCGCCTCATGCACGGCTCGCAGGATCCCATTCATCGAATCGGGGATAATCCCCGATACCGTGCAGTTGATCGTGCTGGTCGCCGGTTTGTGGTCCAGGGCGCCGGCATTGGAGATGATGCGTCCGGCCGCAATCGCCCCGTTTTGCTGGGCCCACAGGAACTTCTCAAACCATTCTTCGCGCTTCTCGTCGGTGGTCTCCACCGCCGCCAGCGCGCGCGCCACACGCTTATAGGTACCGTCAATGTCCTGATCGACCGGCTCGCCGGTCTTGGTCTTGAGACGGTACTTCTTGTCCCAGATGTCCAGGGATGCGGTCTGCAGGGGGATGTCGCCAGCAGCCGATTGTTCTGTTGTTATTAGTGGGGCGGCCTTCATAGGTTCATATACCTCTTTAGGGATTTGCGCTGGGTTTGGTGTAACACTACATATTGTAGTTTAGGCGAAGACTAGACCCATGTTATAGGGGTGTCAAGACAATCCTGCTGGTCCGGACGAGCGGCACAAACGGCCGTGCGGAAGGCGCCCGGCCACTATATATATGTTCTGGGGCCCGACCACGCGTTGTTGCGACGAAAGCCCTGGCTGGCTCGGCCCCTTATCCGGGACCGGGTCAGCGGCCGGGCTGGAGGCTGAAGCCGAAGGCGCGCTCGAAACGCGCTTCGAAGTCGGGGCGCGTAAACTTGTGGTTTTGGGTGCCGTACTGCTCGATCTTGATAGCGCCCATGAGCGCGGCGACGCGCGCGGTCGTTTCCCACTCCATGCCCTGTGCCAGGCCGAAGAGCAGGCCCGCACGGTAGGCATCGCCGCAGCCAGTGGGGTCGCTGACGGTGCGCGCGAGCGCGGTCGGAATCTCGATAGAGCCGCCGTTCGTATAGATTCGCGATCCCTGGCCGCCCAGGGTGATGATCAGCGCCTCCACCCGCCGAGCCAGTTGTTCGAGCGAGTGGCCGGTGCGCTCGCGCAGCAATTGCCCTTCGTAATCGTTGAGCGTGACCCAAGTAGCTTGCTCGATAAATGTCATGAGCTCCGCGCCGTCAAACATCGGTAACCCTTGGCCCGGATCGAAAATGAACGGCACGCCCGCCTCGGCGAACTGAGCCGCGTGCTGGATCATGCCATCGCGGCCGTCAGGCGCGACAATGCCAATGGTGACCTCGCTGGCATCGGTAACACAGTTTTGGTGAGACAGGTTCATCGCCCCGGGATGGAAGGCCGTGATCTGGTTATCGTCCATGTCCGTGGTAATGAAGGCCTGCCCCGTGTAGGCGTTGTCGATAACTTTGATGTAACGGCGACTGATCCCGCATTGGTCCATCCATGCCGCGTATGGGCCGAAATCGTTTCCCACTGTGCCCATCGGTAACGGGTCCCCACCCAGCAGCTTCAGGTTATAGGCGATGTTGCCGGCGCAGCCGCCAAACTCGCGGCGCATTTCCGGGACCAGGAAGGACACGTTCAAGATATGCACCTTGTCCGGCAGGATGTGATTCTTGAAACGATCATGGAAGACCATAATCGTGTCGTAGGCAAAGGAGCCGCAGATTAATGTTGACATAGCCGTCCCATCAAGCTTGCTCTATCCAGTCGAGCGGTGCGTGCCAAGTTGTTACGACGCCGAGTACAAGATAGATCACATGTTGCGTCTTGCCACTGTCAGCATCCGGCTCCGGGGTGCCGCCTATCACCGCCCCGCCACGGAGCCTAGTGACGAGGCTTTCCCTGTATCCGCGTCCCTGGCGGGGCGTTGCCCGGGGCCGCGGCGGGGCATCACTGCTCGGCGGTCGCTGACACCGGCAAAACGCGAGGGGGCAGTATTTGATCCTCTGAGTAAGTTGAGTCACCGGTGCGTGCTACCGCGCGGCGGGCCGATTGTCGCAGAAATTCCCATTCTCGTCGAAGACGCCGGCATCCAAGGCACGCCCACCGCCAGCGGAGTGTTGCGTTGAGCCTTCGTTTCGGCAAGCGGGTGTGATACATATCTGGGCTCACCATAACCCGGGACACGCGACGCGCTGGCGCACCGGGGCCAACCCGTTTTCCGCGGCGGGCACGATACAGGTTGCGAGGAAAAAAATGACAATCCTAGAGTCGACTTTTTATGGCAATACCGTTTCGGTATGGGCAGTTGCTGTGGCGATCGCGCTATCGGTGTTCTTTGCATTGATGATTGCCAAGGCCGTGCTGGTGTCGCGGCTGAGCGCGCTGGCTGAAAAGACGACAATGCAGGTCGATGACATCGCCGTCGATCTGCTCCGGCGGACGAAATTTTTCTTCGTCCTCGTCGCGGCGCTTTATATCGGTATGCTGGTACTGACCCTCCCCGAAAAGGCATCGGTCGTTGTGACCAAGGCCTTCGTAATCGCGTTTCTGGCGCAGGCGGCGATATGGGGCGATGCCCTAATCGCACACCTGATCAAAAGGTTGGTGCAGAAAAAGACCCGCGAGGACGCTGCTGCCGTGGCCACGGTGAGCGTGCTGGGCTTTATGGCGCGCGTGATCGTGTGGTCTGGGTTGGTGCTGCTGGCGCTGGAGAACCTCGGCTTCAACATCACCGCGCTGCTCGCCGGCCTGGGGATCGGCGGCATCGCCGTGGCGCTGGCGGCGCAAAATGTGCTGAGTGACCTATTCGCCTCGCTTTCTATCGTCCTGGACAAGCCATTCGTGGTCGGCGATTTCATAATCGTCGGTGAGTACCTTGGCACGGTTGAGGACATCGGTATCAAGACTACCCGGGTGCGCAGCCTCTACGGCGAGCAGCTGATCTTTTCCAATAACGACCTGCTCAACAGCCGGATCCGCAATTACAAGCGTATGTTCGAACGCCGGATCGTGTTTTCCCTTGGCGTGGTCTACCAGACGCCGTACGAGAAGCTCGCCGCGATCCCGCCGATGTTGCGTGAGATCATCGAGTCTCAGGATCAGACCCGCTTTGATCGCGCCCACTTCAAGAGCTATGGGGATTTTTCCCTGAATTTCGAGGTTGTCTACTATGTCAAGGTTCCGGAGTACAATATTTACATGGACATCCAGCAGGCAATCAATCTCGCCATCTTTCAGCGCTTCGAGCAAGAAGGGATTGAGTTCGCTTATCCGACGCAGACGCTGTACCTAGAGAAGGGGTAGTCCCATGTCTCCCGCAAACGGCACCGAGCGCGCTGCGCCGGTGCCAGTGAGTACCGGCGGACGCCGTCTTGTTTGCGTCTCCAACCGCCTGCCGTTCGTGCTCTCGCGCATGGCGGACGGCGAGTGGAATGTGCAACCCGGCTCCGGCGGCCTGGTCAACGCCCTGTTGCCGGTGCTGCGCAATCGCGGCGGGCTGTGGGTGGGGTGGACCGGCGCCGTCGACGAGGATATCGGCGAGCTCGAGGGAGCGCTGGAGCGGCTGACCAAAGACGCCGGTTATCGCCTCAAGCCTGTTCAGCTCACCGCCGAGGAGCGCGACAAGTTTTACTACGGTTTTTCGAACGAGGTCATCTGGCCGCTGTTTCATGACCTGCAGACGAATTGCAATTTCGACCCCGCGTTCTGGCGCGTATACGCGCAGGTGAATCACAAGTTCTCAGCGGTGCTCGCGGAAAGCACCGAGCCTGGTGACTTCATCTGGGTGCATGACTATCATTTGATGGAGGTGGCGCGCGAGCTGCGCAACATGGGTACGCAGTGCCGATTCGGATTCTTCCTCCACATCCCGTTCCCATCATTGGACATTTTCCTTAAGCTGCCATGGCGGTTCGAGATCTTGCGGGGTTTGCTCGAGTTCGACTTGATCGGTTTCCAGACCTTGCGTGATCGGCGTAACTTCATCCAGTGCGCGCGCACGCTGATAAAGGGCATCACGGTGCAAGGTAAGGGGCAGGTGGTAAGTATGCGGATCGAGGGCTCCGGCAGGGAAGGCGCGGGCGCAACAGCGGCATCTCGCGAAATCAGGGTCGGGGCGTTCCCGATCAGCATCGATTTTAAGGGTTTCGTCAATCGCGCCGCCTCGAGCGCAGTCAGCAAGCTTGCCCTTTACTTCCGCGAGAACCTGCGTGGCCGGCAGATGATCCTTGGTATCGATCGCCTGGATTACACCAAGGGCGTACCCAACAAACTCGTTGCGTTCCGCAACGCGCTGAACCGGTATCCTGAGCTGCATCAACGGGTCACGCTTATCCAGCAGGTCGTGCCGAGCCGCGAGGATATTCCCGAGTACCACAACCTGCGCCTGGAGATCGAGCACCTCGTGAGCGAGATCAACGGGGAGTTCACCCAGTCGGGTTGGGTGCCGATCCATTACCTGTTCCGCAGCTTGCAGCCGACCGAGGTCCTTGCCTATTATCGCGCCGCTGACATTGCGCTGGTGACCCCGTTAAAGGATGGGATGAATCTGGTGGCCAAGGAGTACTGTGGTGCCAGGGTCGAGGATGACGGTGTACTGATTTTGAGCGAGTTCGCAGGGGCTGCGGCGCAGCTGCAGCGCGGCGCGGTGATTGTCAATCCGCATGATGTGGAGGGCGTTGCTGACAGTATCTATGAAGCCTTTTCCATGAGCGCAGACGAAAGGCGCGCGCGTATGCGTCGGCTGCGCCGCGCAGTCAGGGAAACGGACATATTCTGGTGGGTGGACTCATATCTGCGCGCGGCCATCGAGAAGGATCTGAGCCATTTTCCGTTGGCGGAGGATTACCTTCCTGACACGCAGCCGGCGTTGACCCACTGACAGCTCCTACGGCTCACCGGCCGGCCTCGCATCAACAGCAAGCGCAACCCGGGACCTGGCCGTGGTTTTGGGGTGCGGTAATTTTGAGAGATCTCAGCGGGTAGTGTAGTTATGGGCAAAAACGCCGAGCCGGCCCCATTGAGCTTCCGCGCCGTTATCTTTGACATGGACGGCGTCGTTACTAATACGGCAAAGCTTCACGCGGCCGCCTGGAAGGAGCTGTTCGATAGCTACCTGCGAAAGCGCGCGCAGCGTGATAAGGAACCCTTTGTCGTTTTCGATGCGCAAACCGATTACTTGTCCTACGTGGACGGAAAGCCACGCTATGATGGCGTGCGCAGTTTCCTCGAGTCCCGGGGAATCGAACTCCCCTACGGCACTCCCTTTGATAGCGCCGATGCTGAGACTGTGTGCGCCCTCGGAAACACCAAGGACGAGTTATTCGAGCGCGTGTTGCATGAAAAAGGACCGGAGGTGTTCGAATCCACGATCGCACTCATCAAAGCGCTCAAGGAGCGTGGCGTGGCCGTTGCGATCGTCTCCTCGAGCAGGCATTGCCAGGATGTCCTGCGCATGGCCGGCATCGAGGCGCTGTTCGAGGCACGCGTAGACGGTGTGACATCAGAAGCCCTGGGTCTCAAGGGGAAGCCCGAACCGGACATCTTCAGCATGGCGGCGGAGCTACTTGGTACGGCCAATCGCGACAGCGTCGTCGTCGAGGATGCGATCTCGGGGGTGCAAGCGGGCCGCAACGGCGGTTTCGGCCTGGTGATCGGTGTCGACCGCGGCCACAATCGCGTCGCCCTGGAGGCCCACGGTGCCGATATCGTCCTGAGGGACCTGGGGGAGATCAGTGTATCAGACATCGATGCCTACGCCCGCGCCAGGGCACTGCCCTCGGCACTCGATCGCAGGGAGGAAATTGCCTCCCGTTTGCGCGGGCTGCGGGCCGCGGTGTTTCTCGATTATGACGGCACACTGACGCCGATCGTCGCTCGCCCGGAGCTGGCGGTGATGTCGGATGACATGCGTGCCACTGTGCGAGGTCTCGCCGCTGTGTGCCCGACGGCGATCGTGAGCGGTCGTGCGTTGTCGAACGTGATGGCGTTGGTGCAGCTCGACGAGCTTTACTATGCCGGCAATCATGGTTTTGAGATCGCCAGCCCGGACGACTCCACGATCCTGTACGAGAAGGGCAAGGAGTTCCTCGCGGCGGTGAAAGACGCCTGTGAGCGGATCGAGCGGGGTATAGCAGGCATCGACGGCGCGTTCGTGGAGAACAAGACCTACTCGCTGTCAGTCCACTACCGCTTGGCGGCGGCGGAACGCGTAGCGGAGATCGAACGCGTCGTGGACGAAGTACTCAAGGATTTTCCCAACTTACAGAAACGCGATGGCAAGAAGGTGTTCGAGGTGAGACCCAAAATGGATTGGGATAAGGGCAAAGCAGTGCTATGGTTGTTGCAGGTCCTACGTTTAGATGGCCCCGAGGTATTGCCTATCTACGTCGGCGATGACAGTACCGACGAGGACGCTTTTCGCGCACTCAAGGGCCGCGGCCTTGGAGTCCTAGTGAGCGACACCGTGCGGGAGTCGGCGGCGGATTACTCGTTGCGTGATACCGAGCAGACCAAGCAGTTTCTCGAGATGTTGACGACGATCTTGCAAGAGACGCGCTCATGACACACTGGTCGCTTGTCTACCAGAGCTTCGACCCCAAACAAGAATCCCTGCGCGAGGCGCTGTGTACGCTAGGTAACGGTTGCTTCGCGACTCGCGGGGCGGCGGAGGAAGCACAGGCCGACGAAATTCATTACCCGGGCACTTATCTGGCGGGTGGCTACAATCGCCTGGATAGCTCCATCGCCGGTCGCACCGTCACCAACGAAGACCTGGTGAATTTCCCCAACTGGCTGCTGCTGAAGTTTCGTCCCGAGGATGGCGACTGGTTTAACCTCATGGCGGTGGACATTATTTCCTATCGTCAGGAGCTGGACCTGAAGAACGGCATCCTGAAACGCGCGGTGCGATTTCGCGACCACAACGGCAGAGAATCAACGATTGCGAGCCGGCGGCTGGTGCATTTGGCCGATCCGCACTTTGCAGGGATCGAGTACTCCATCACCGCCGAGAACTGGTCGGGGCGCGCAGTCGTGCAATCGGCGCTCGACGGGTCGGTGATCAACGCGGGGGTGGCGCGTTACCGCGAGCTCAACTCCAAGCACCTGGAGACTTTAGGCATGCACGAGTTCGGGCCGGATATCGTGTGCCTGCTGGTGCAGACCAACCAGTCTCACATCCACGTCGCCGAGGCTGCGCGCACCCGAGTCTATCGCGGCGCACAACTGATCGAGCCGGAACGAGAGTCGTTCCGCGACGAGTCGGTCATCGGCCAGGAGCTCGCGTTCGAGCTGGAGCAGGGAGAGACCGTTACGGTTGAAAAGATCGTAGCGCTTTACAGCTCACGTGACCGCGCGATCAGCGAGCCATCTTTCGAAGCCAAGCTGGCGTTCCAGCGCTGCGGCCGCTTTCGCGATCTACTGGCCTCGCACGAGCGCGCCTGGAAGTTTCTCTGGCGCAAGTGCGACGTGGTGATGAAGTCGGGCAACTCGGATCAGATGGTGGCGCGTATGCACATCTTCCATCTGCTGCAGTCCGTTTCGCCGAACACGGTGGGCCTGGACACCGGAGTCCCGGCTCGAGGGCTTCATGGTGAGGCCTATCGCGGGCACATCTTCTGGGACGAGCTTTTCATATTCCCGTTCTACACGTTTCGCTTGCCGCAGATTACACGCAGTCTGTTGCTGTACCGTTACCGGCGATTAAACATGGCGCGTTGTCTGGCGGCGGCGGAAGGATACGAAGGCGCCATGTTCCCGTGGCAAAGCGGCAGCAATGGGCGCGAAGAGACGCAGACCGTGCACCTCAACCCGCGCTCTGGTACCTGGGGACCCGACTACAGCCGTTATCAGCGACATGTCAACACCGCCATTGTCTACAACACTTGGCAGTACTTCCTGTTGACTGGCGACAAGGAATTCATGGTCTCGTACGGAACGGAGATGATCCTGGAGATCGCGCGCTTCTGGTCGAGCATGGCGCAGTACAACAGGCGCACCAAACGCTACGAGATTACGAAGGCCATGGGGCCCGATGAGTATCACGAGAAGTATCCCGACTCGGATACACCGGGTCTGCGCAACAACGCCTACACCAACGTAATGGCGGTATGGGTGCTCGAGCGTGCACTGGAGCTGCTCGATTGGCTGCCGCGAGAGGATCTGCGCGATATGAAAGAGAAGCTTGCCCTGCATAACGACGAGGTCGAGCGCTGGCGGGACATCACGCGCAAGATGACCATCCCATTCCACGGGCGCGGTATCATAAGCCAGTTCGAGGGTTACGAAAAACTGCAGGAATTTGACTGGGAATGTTATCGAAAGAAGTACGGCAACATCGAGCGGCTGGACCGCATTCTCAAGGCCGAGGGCGACTCCGCCGATCGCTACAAGGTGTCCAAGCAAGCTGACGTGCTGATGCTGTTCTACCTGCTGCCGCCAAAGGAGCTCAGGCGCATCTTCAAGCAGCTCGGCTACGAGTTTGACGATAATCTGGTGCGACGAAACATCGAGTATTACATGGCGCGCACCTCTCATGGCTCCACGCTCAGCAAGGTCGTGCACGCCTCCGTGCTGGACCGCGTCGACCGCACCGCGGCCTGGGAAATGTTCCACGCGGCGCTGGCGAGCGATGTCGCGGACGTGCAGGGCGGGACCACGCCCGAGGGGATACACCTCGGCGCCATGGCCGGGACGCTTGATATCGTGCTGCGCCATTACGGTGGGATCGACACGACCGGCGAGACCATCGCCTTTTACCCACGGCTGCCGGCCGCGTTACACGGCTTGCACCTGCGGCTGCGTCACCGTGACCGGTGGTACGAGCTCGACATCGATGATCAAAAGTTCAGTCTGACAGTCGATGCAGACGGCCCGGGTCCGGTGGCCGTTAACATAGAAGGCGAGATGCACGAGCTCATGCCCGGCACGACGCATGAGTTCCCGCTGTTGGCGCGGGCCTACGAGTCAGTGGGGTAGCGTCGGAAGGTTTCGCCTGCCGGCGATTGTTCTAATCGGGTTCTCCCACCCGAAGGCGACGTACTTTTCGGTTCGCCTACCGGCGGTTATTTACTAACGGGGTTCCGTCCCCGTACGACGGATGTACTGTGTCGCCTACGGCGACAATGTATTAGCTGGGTCTCGTCCCGGCAGACGAGGAACTTTGGTTTCGGCCAAAGTTCCCAAAGCCA
>JBHHZP010000032.1:0-30225 GCA_046758085.1 Acidiferrobacterales bacterium | reverse complement strand
ACGACGGTGGCAAGCTCGGCCTCGACCCCGTGCCTTATGAGTATTTCGCGGCCGAGCGCATGCCAGATACGGACATCGATCCTGCCTTGGTCATTCAGCTCTAGCAACACTGGCCAATTTCCTCTCTGGCGGCGACACACCTGGCTGGCGGGGGCGCTCGTACTCGGGCACGGCCCCCGCAATGTAACAAAAATCCGCTGCCAGCGGTGCTATGGCGTTTATATTCCGGCATGATGCCAAGCATTTAGGCAACATTATTTGCGAATGTTTGGGGCGTCACTATATAGTTGGGTCTGGCCCGGCGGTTTCGTCCGGGCCATTCAACGTGCGGGGGGGAGGAGACGAATGGCAACCCGCGTTGCGATTCTCGATGATTACCAGAATATTGCGCTCGACTCGGCCGACTGGAAAAACCTGCCGTCGGATGTCGACCTGGTCGTGTTCAACCAGCATATCAAGAACGAAGATGCCGTCGCCCGTGCGCTGGCGGATTTCGACGTGGTCGTGGCCATGCGCGAGCGCGCGCCGTTTCCGGCGTCCTTGATCGAAAAGCTGCCGAACCTCAAGCTCCTGGTCACCACCGGCATGCGCAATCTCGCCATCGACATGGACGCCGCGCGCAAGCGTGGGCTCCCGGTCTGTGGTACCGGGATGCTGCCGTATCCGGCATTTGAGCACACCTGGGCCTTGATCCTGGCGCTCGCCAAACAAATCCCGCGCGAGGATCGAACTATGCACGAAGGGGGCTGGCAGTCAGCTATATCGGTAGGACTGCGGGATAAGACGCTGGGCGTTGTAGGCCTTGGCAAGCTGGGGCAGCAAGTCGCGAAGATAGGGCTGGCCTTCGGCATGGAAATCATTGCCTGGAGCCAGAACCTGAGCGAGGAGCGCGCCAAGGACTGCGGGGCGGTGAAGGTGGATAAGGACACGTTGTTCGCAGAGTCCGATGTAGTTTCGATCCACGTCGTGTTGAGCGAGCGGACGCGCGGCCTGGTGGGGCGGCACGAGCTTGATCTCATGAAGCCCAGCGCGTTTCTGGTCAATACGTCGCGCGGTCCCATTGTCGATGAGGCCGCACTGATCGATGCGCTCGAGCGGCGCGCCATCGCGGGCGCCGGTATCGACGTCTATAATGTCGAACCGCTGCCGCCCGATCATCCCCTGCGCAAGCTGGATAACGCTGTGCTTACCGGGCACACCGGTTATGTCATGCGAGAGGTATACACGCTCGCCTACGGCGAGGCGGTGGAGGACATCAAGGCGTGGCTCGACGGCAAGCCGATAAGGGTATTAAACACATAAGGCGAGGCACACGGAACTTCCTTAGACGGGAGACTGAAGTCTGGAGACTGGAGACGGGAGGTAAACGCGGCTTGACTAGAGTGGCGGCATCCGGGCTGATCCAGTGGCATGAGGCAGACGTATGGATGTATCCAGTGTCAAAGCGCTAACATTCGACGTCTTCGGGACCGTGGTCGACTGGCGTAGCAGCATCTTGCGCGAGGGCGAGGCGCTCGGGCGCCGTAAGAACATCAAAGTAGACTGGGCCAAGTTCACCGACGCCTGGCGCGTCGGCTACCAGCCAGCGTTGTCCAAGGTGCGAGACGGCGAGCTCCCATGGACCAAGCTCGACGACCTGCACCGCATGAATCTCGATCAGTTGCTCGTCGAATTCGGTATCCGTGGGCTCAGCGAAGACGAAACCGACCATCTGAACCACGCCTGGCACCGGCTCGATCCCTGGCCCGATACGGTCGACGGGCTCAATCGTTTGCGTCGTAAGTACATTCTGGCGACACTGTCCAATGGTAACGTGGCGCTGTTGGTGAACATGGCGAAGCGTGTGGGTTTGCCTTGGGACGCTATTCTCGGTGCCGAACCCGCACGCCATTACAAACCCCAGCAGGAGGCGTATCTCATGACGGCACACTATCTGGGGCTTGCGCCGACGCAGTGCATGATGGTGGCCGCGCACAATCACGATCTGGTTGCGGCCAGCCGGCTCGGTTTTCGCACCGCGTTCGTCGCCCGGCCCACCGAGTACGGGCCGAATCAGACCAAGGATTTGAAGGCCGAGCACGAGTTCGATATCGTGGCAGAGAGCTTTGTCGATCTGGCGGACAAGCTCGGCTGCTGATTCCAGGCGGAGGCCATAGGTTCACAACATGCCCAACGGAATCATTGTCACAAGGGACGGGCCCATCGCCACCGTCACGCTTAACAATCCTGCAAAGCGCAATGCCCTGACCAAGGCTGCCTGGGTGCGCCTGGCCGAAATTATGGGAGATGTCTCCGCCGAAGAAGACCTACGCTGCGTGGTTCTCCGCGGCGCCGGGAACGAGGCATTCGCGGCGGGGGCGGACATCTCCGAGTTTCCATCAGAGCGGGCGAATGCCGTGCAGGCGAAGAGCTACGGCGAGGCCGTCTCCGATGCCATTCACGCCATCCTCGAATGTCGCCATCCGACTGTGGCAATGATCCAGGGTGCCTGCACCGGCGGCGGGCTGGAGATCGCTTGTGCATGTGATCTGCGCGTCAGTGCTGAATCGGGCCGATTCGGCGTGCCCATCAACCGCATCGGTCACGCGCTGGCCTATCCCGAGATGAAAGTCGTTCAAAGTGTCGTTGGGCGTGCACTGGTGCTGGAGATCCTGCTCGAGGGGCGCATCCTGGGCGCTGAGGAGGCGCAGCGACGAGGGCTGGTCAATCGCGTGGTGCCTGACGACCGGATTGAGTTGGAGGTCTACGTGGCGGCCAAGCGCATCGCCGGCGGAGCACCGTTGGCCGCGCGCGCCAACAAAAAATTTGCCCGACGCCTTGCCGATCCGACACCATTGTCGCAGGAAGAAATTGACGAAAGTTACGCGTTGTGCAACTCGGAGGACTACCGAAAAGGTGTGGAGGCGTTTCTTGGCAAGCGCAAGCCGGTTTTCAAAGGGCGTTGATCGAGGACTAAGGAATAACCCGATCTCTCACCGCCGAGCGCGTCCTCCAACGCGGCGCTCACTTCGCTGTTGATGGCGTTGCCCGCGTCGGGGCGATCGATGGTCAGCAGCAAGGTGCCGCCAAACCGCTCCTGGCGCAGCACCTCAGAGCTCATCGCGTTCCACGAAGTGCAGTAGCAGACCGCCGAGAGAGCGCGGGTGCACGAAGCCGATGAGAGCGCGCCGGGATCCGGGGCGGCCGACGGTGTCAATCACCTCAAGCGCCGCCGCCGCGAGTCTGGAGAGTGCCCCGTTGATGTCCCGGGTCTTGAGCGCGATGTGATGCAAGCCCGGGCCGCGGCGCGCAATGTAGCGGCCGATGGCGCCCTTGTCCCTGCCGGTGTTGCCGGGTCCGTCGCGCGGCGGGCCGTCCTCCGGTGCCCGGGTAGCATTGGGGTCGAAGGGCTGAAGCAACTCGAGCTCGCAATCGCCCACGGTAAGAAAGCTGACGCGAAGACCGCCCGCGGGTCGCGGCGAGCGGCTGTGATAGACCACTCCGTACTTGTCGGAGGTGAAGCTCTCCACCGCCATCTGCACTTCCATGTCGGTCTGAGTGCTCTCCACCGCAAAACCGAGTCGACCCGAGAACACGCCGGTGGCGGCGCTGTTGTCATAGCAGGCGACTCCGAGGTGGTCGATGCGCTCCACAACCTCCGAGGCGCTGCGCAACAACCGGAAGGGCTCCGCGAGCCGGATGCGTACACCCAAGGTCTCGCCGGGATCGAGCAGTAGCTGTCGCGTGTCGTTCAGCCCGGTGACGCCAGCGTCCTCCGCGACGAAACCGGCCGCGCGGGCGAACCCCGGCGCGTCCTCGGTGGCGAGGGCGATGTGATGCACGCCGGGCTTCGCCGGCTCGCCGAGAAAAGGATCGTCGGGTGCGAACAAGGCGAGCGCGCTCGCCCCCACCGGGAAAACCGGCACCGGCCCACCCGAGTCCCGCGTGAGGTCGGTACGGGGAAGGTGGAGGTGGCGCTCGAAGGTCTCGGCTACCGCGCCCACATCGGTAACCGCCAGCGCAACGTAAGAAAGGGTGCACCGACTCACGTCGTCTCTCCCTCGGCAACCCCCACCACGCCGGCGTCGACGAGACGGCTGATCTCGTCCTCGCCGAGGCCAAAGGACTCGAGCACCGTTTTGCTGTGCTCGCCGAGCAGCGGCGGGTGGCTGCGCACAGTACACCCCTCGAAGGCGTCCATGCGCAAGGGATTCGAGAGCTGGCGAAGGGTGCCGATTACGGGATGTTGCACCTCTTCCACGAAGTTGCAGTGCTGGACCTGAGGGTCCGCGAACACCTGGTCGAGGGTGTAGATGGGCCCGGCCGGGATCCCGGCTGCGATGAGCTCGTGGGTCCACTCGATGGCGGTGCGGTGGCGAAGCCGCTCGTTCATGCGCTCGCGCAGCGGCGCGCGGTTCTTGGAGCGCGCCGTGTTGTCGACGAAGTCCGGATGCTCGCGCAATTCCTCCAGATCGAGCACGTGGCAGACCGTCGCCCACATGTCCTGCGTGGGGGCGGCGAGGTTCAGCAACCCGTCGCTCGCGGTAAAGCTGCCGTAGGGATAGATGACGGGATGATCGTTGCCAGCGCGTGGCGGCACCTCCTCGAGACTGAGGTATCGCTGTCCCTGCACGCACAGCATGCCGATAAGGGCGGCGAGGAGCGAGGTCTCCACTCGCTGGCCAGTGCCGGTGGTGTGGCGCTGGGCGATGGCAGCGGTGACGCCGGTCGCGGTCCACATGCCGGCGAGAAGATCCGCGATAGGAATACCCACCCGGGTGGGTTCGCCGTCGGCGTAGCCGGTAATACTCATGAGGCCTGACATACCCTGAGCGATTTGGTCGAAGCCGGGCCAGGTGCCATAAGGACCTTCGCGGCCGAAGCCGGTGATGGAGGTGTAGACGAGCCCCGGATTGTCGGGGCGCAGCGACTCGTAGTCGATGCCCATCCGCTCTGGCGTACCCGGCTTGAAGTTCTCGACCAGCACGTCCACCTCCCGGGCGAGCCGCCGAATGAGGGCGAGTCCCTCCGGATCGCGGAAGTCGACGGCGAGGCTTCGCTTGTTGCGGTTGACGCTGAGGAAGAAGGTGCCGATGCCGTCGTGGAAGGGGCCCCAGGTGCGGATCATCTCGCCGCTCGGCAACGGCTCGACCTTGACCACGTCAGCGCCCAGATCGCCGAGGATCATGGTGCAGAAGGGACCGGACAGGGCTCGGGTCAGGTCCAGCACCCGGATGGATTCGAGGGGTAATCTCATGTGAGCACTCTAGAGCGATCGGGGCTGACAATTCAAGAGCCTCCACCCTTGGGCCGCCTGTGGGCCGAACGTATGCTAGCCGGTTCGCCCATTACGTGATACGTGTTGCCGGGACAGCCTTATTGGAGTACCGGTATGAAGATCACCGGGCTCGTGAACAGTTACCTGCAATCCCTGGGCTTGAAGTCTTGGGTAGCCCAGGTATTCGTGATCGTCTTCCTTAGCCTACTGCTCGACTTCGTACAGCGCTGCGTGCGCTAACCAACTTGGCGAAATTGTTGTATCGTTGGCCAGCTATTCGCGTGGTCATTAGGCGATCTAGGAGACGGGGTAATGTGTAGAGATCAAATAGTCATACGAGTTTCAGCCGGGGGTGCGCAGTGAGCGCGGCCGCACGCTTACGCGCGCTCCTGGCCGAGCCGGAGATCATTATTATGCCCGGTTGCTTCGATGCGATGTCGGCCAGGCTCATCGAGCGCGCAGGTTTCCCGGCCACCTTCATGGGCGGGTTCGCGGTGTCGGCCGCGCGTATCGGCATGCCCGATACCGGCTTGATCTCTTATGCCGAGATGGTCGATCAGGGGCGTGACATCTGTCACGCCGTCGCCATTCCCGTCATCGGCGACGGCGACACCGGTTACGGCAACCCGCTCAATGTGCAACGAACGGTGCGCGGCTACGCCGAGGGCGGGTTCGCGTGCATCATGATCGAGGACCAGGTGGCACCCAAGCGCTGTGGCCACACCCGTGGCAAGCAAACGGTGGATCGCGAGCAGGCATTTGCGCGCATCCAGGCCGCGATCGACGCGCGCAATGCCGGTGCGGACATCCTCATCATGGCGCGCACCGATGCCAACGCCACAGAGGGTCTGGACGAAGCGGTCTTTCGTGCCCGCACATTCGTCGAGATGGGCGTCGATATCACGTTCCTGGAGGCGCCGCGCGACAAGGACGAGATGCGCGCCTATTGTGAAGGCGTACCCGGCCCCAAGATGGCCAACATGGTCGAGCAAGGTGATACGCCGGTGTTGCCGCCGGAGCGGCTTGCGGCGATCGGTTACAAGATCGTGATCTACCCGATCACGCTGATGCTTGCCGGTATGCGTGCAATGGAGGACGCGCTGTCTGCGATCAAAGCCGGCCGTTCACCGGAGGGCCTGGCGGAGTTCGCGCATCTGCGCCAGGTCGTAGGTTTTCCGCAGTACTACGAGGCGGAGAAGAAGTACGCGTTAGACTAACAACTCATGCCGTGCGCCCGCCGTCGACCGGCAGCTCGATGCCGGTGATGAGCTCGGCCTCGTCGGAAGCGAGGAATACGGCAGCCGCGGCGACATCTGCCGGAGTGCTCATGCGTCCCCACGGGATGGTGGCGATGAACTTCGCGCGATGCTCGGGCGTATCGTTCATGCCCATGAACGACTCCAGCAATCCCGTTTCTCCCATGACCGGCGCGATCACGTTGACGCGGATTTTGTCGGGGGCGAGCTCCAGCGCCATCGACTTAGACATGATGTGCACGGCACCTTTGCTCGAGTTGTACCAGGTTAGCCCGGGGCGCGGCCGAATGCCGGCGGTCGAGCCGATATTGACAATAACACCGCCGCCCCGTTGCCTGAAGATTGGAACAGCGGCGAGAGCGGTCAGATAGATCGATTTCACATTAACGGCAAACACCCGGTCAAACGTGTCCTCGTCGACCTCGAGCATCGGGCGGTTTAAGTGAGTGGTTCCGGCGTTGTTGACAAGGATGTCGAGGTCCCCAAACCGCTCGAGCGCGCCCTGCGCCATGCGTTGGACGTCATCCGCTTTGCTGACATCCGTTCGAAAAGCCACTGCGTTCTCACCAATCTCTTTAGCAACGACGTTGGCGCCCTTATCATTCAGATCGCAGACCAGCACTTTTGCGCCTTCCTCAGCGAAGCGCCGGGCGATGCTGGCGCCGAAACCGGACGCAGCGCCGGTTACGATGGCCACCTTGTTCTCGAGTCTCATCATTTTCTTCATCCTCCGTGTCGGCGTTTGCCCGCCGGAGCCGTGTTGGAGTTTACCATTACGGCCCGACGGTAACCCGATACCGTCCAACCCGTCCATGGCCGAGGTATGATATTCGGCTATCCTTGGTGCACGATGCGCGTTCTAAATCGGCATTTGCGGCGCGGAGAGCCGTCTCACATCAGACGGGTGCGACGTGTTGATCGATCGGCGTCGGGCCACTATGATGTTGGTTTGCCGCACACCGGCGCGTATGCTTCGCGTAAGTCGTGTGCGCTGACGGAGGTGCTGCCATGACTGCGATTACCCGCCGACTCTCCGAATTCGCCGCTGACATTTCCTATAACGGACTGCCCGCCGATGTGCGGGAACGCACCAAATGGCTGGTTACCGACCTCGTCGGCATTGCCCTGCGCGCGCGCCATGAGGCCGAGTCCACGCCAAGCCTGCTAGCGGCCGCCGAGGGGCTCGGTATGGCGCATGGCCAGGCAAGCGTCATCGGCGAAAATCGCGGCTACACGCCGGCCGGTGCGGCGCTGATCAACGGCACGCTGGCGCATTCACTCGACTTCGACGACACGCATGCCGCGGGCTCCATTCACGCGAGCGCGCCGATCGTACCGGCGGCACTGGCGGCCGCCGAGATGGCGGGGACGAACGGGCGCGAGGTAATAGCAGGTATTGTCGCGGGCTATGAGGTACAAATCCGGCTGAGCCTCGCGTTGATACCGAAAGCGCATTACGACCGCGGGTTCCATCCATCCGCAACCTGCGGCGTCTTCGGTGCGGCTGCGGCCGCCGGACGCGTGTTCGGGCTGTCGGCGGATCAGATCGCGGATGCCTTCGGTATCGCTCTGAGCCAGGCTGCGGGGTCGATGCAGTTTCTGGTTGACGGTGCCTGGACTAAGCGCTTGCAGGTCGGTTATGCCGCCATGAGCGGGTTGATTGCGGCGTCACTTGCGCGTGAAAGCTTCAAGGGCGCGGTCGAGGCGATCGAGGGCAAGGCCGGGTTTTTGCGCGCCTATGCCCCGAATCCGGTGCTCGAAAAGGCTGTCGAAGGGCTCGGGCAGGTCTACGAAACCATGGCTATTGCTGTTAAGCCTTATCCCTCATGCCGTTACAGCCACGCGGCCATCGACGCGTTGATCGAGTTGCGCGCGGTGAACGACATCAACGTGAACGAGATCGAGTCTGTAGAGATCGGGCTGCCGCGCACAGGTTGGAAGATCATAGGCGAGCCCGAGGCGGACAAGCAGCGTCCACAAAGCGTCGTCGACGGTCAGTTCTCGATGCCGTTCCTCGCTGCGGTCGCCCTGCGCGAAGGCCGGATGCGCTGGGACGATTACGCACGTCATATCAACGATGCCGACACGCTTGCACTATGCAAACGCGTTCACACCATCGTGGATCCCAAGGCCGAGGCCGAGTTCCCCACGCAGCTGAGCGCCGTCGCGCGCGTGCGCACAAAGCGCGGCTCGTTTGAGAAGTTCGTCGTCGTACCAAAAGGTGAACCGGAGAACTTTATTTGGCAAGACGAGTTGCGCGCAAAGTTTGATGGGCTGGTCGGCCCTTATCTCTCCGACAGCGGGCGCGATAAATTGTTGAATGCTTTGTTCGCGCTGGAAAAGGCCGGTGATATTGGCGCGCTGTTACAGCTGGCGCGATCGGACCAGGCTGTTGCACAGCGCGCTGCCGCGGGCGCCGACTGAGAGCTCGTCGCGATGGTGGTCGAGCGCAAGGAGGTGGGCCCCAACCGCTACCGGGAATCCTACGGTCGTTATTTCGAGGATTTCAACGTCGGCGACGTGTACGAGCATCGTCCGGGTCGAACCCTGAGCGAAACGGACAACACCTGGTTTACCCTCCTCACCATGAACACTCATCCGCTTCATTTCGACGCCGCTTACGCGGCGAAGACGGAATTTGAACGCCCGCTAATGAACAGCACGCTCACGCTGGCTATGGTCGCCGGCATGAGTGTGAGTGATCTCAGCCAGAAGGCGATCGCCAATCTCGGCTGGGACAAGATACGGTTAACGGCCCCGGTATTTGCCGGAGACACCATTTACGCGGAATCGGAGGTGCTTGCAAAACGTGAGTCGAAGTCACGACCCGACCAGGGTATCGTCACGGTCAAGACCACCGGCAAGAAGGCGGACGGAACCGTGTTCATGACCTATGAGCGCGCATTTCTCGTGCCCAAGCGCGGCCACGCGGTGGACGATATTGCAGATTACTAACAAACGGCGCGAGACAGGTGTACTTGCACTGCTTAATCTCGCTACCCGTCCCTGGGTACGCTCGAATCGGTGGTGCCGCGCTCCACTGTCCGTGTTCCGCGCGCCACCAACGACGCTTTGCAAGCACACCTGCCTTGCGCCTTCGACGATGACGAAGTGATGTCGCCCGACGGATCAGCCAGGACTGAGCAAGAAACGCTGATCCTGGACACCATCGATCGTTTCCTCGAACGTGACGTGAAGCCCTACGTCCATGAGCTCGAGGCGAACGACATCTATCCTGCCGAGATCGTCGAGAAGTTGAAAGGGCTCGGTCTGTTCGGTGCGACCATCGCACCCGAGTACGGCGGGCTGGGCTTGCCCGCGATTACTTACGCGAAGATCGTGGAACGGATCGCGGCGGTATGGATGTCTGTTACGGGCTTTTTCAACTCCCACCTGATTATGGCTACCGCGGTGCAGCGCTTCGGCACCGAAGAGCAGAAGCAGCGCTACTTGTCGCGCTTTGCCAGCGGCGAGCTGTGCGGTGGCATCGCGCTGACGGAGCCGGATTGCGGTACGGATCTGCAGGCGATTCGTACGCAGGCCAGGCGCGATGGCGATGACTACGTCGTCAACGGTACCAAGACCTGGATCACTAACAGCATCGAGGGGCACATCCTGGCGGTGCTGGTCAAGACCGACCCCGGTGCAGTGCCGCCGTACAAGGGCATGAGCCTGCTTTTGATCGAGAAAGGGGAGGGCTTCAAGATCACGCGCAAGCTCGATAAGCTCGGCTACCGCGGCATCGACACGGGCGAGCTTATGTTCGAGGATTGCCGGGTGCCGTGCGTCAATCTCGTTGGCGAAGAGGGACGCGGGATGCAGCAAATCCTGAGCGGCCTCGAGCTCGGACGCATCAACGTGGCCGCCCGCGGCGTCGGTATTGCGCGGGCCTGTCTGGAGGAATCGACGATGTACGCGCAAACGCGCAAGACATTCGGCAAACCGATCTGCGAGCACCAGGCGATCCAGATCCAGCTTGCTGACATGGCAACACGCGTGGAGGCCGCCCGCCTGCTGGTTGAGTCCGCGGCACGTGCCTACGACACTGGCGCGCGCTGTGACATGGAGGCGGGTATGGCAAAGCTGTTTGCGACCGAGGCGGCCGTGACGAACAGCATCGATGCGATGCGCATTCACGGCGCTTACGGCTATTCCAAGGAGTTCAACATCGAGCGCTACTATCGTGACGCTCCGCTACTTGCCATCGGCGAGGGCACCAACGAGCTGCAACGCATCATCATCGCGCGTCAGCTCGTCAAGCGTAATCCAGTCTGAGCCGACATCATGCTTCCGCTACAGGGTGTGCGAGTGCTTGCGGTGGAACAGTATGGCGCCGGGCCATTCGGCACCATGTTTCTGGCCGATCAAGGCGCCGAGGTCATAAAGATCGAAAATCCCAGCGACGGCGGTGACATGTCGCGCGAGGTCGGCCCGTACTTTTTCGAGCCTGGCGACAGCGAGTTCTTTCACAGCTTCAACCGCAACAAGAAAAGCCTGACGCTGGACCTGAGCCGCGACGAAGGTCGGGCGGTTTTCCATGACCTGGTGAAGACGGCCGACGCGGTCGCTTCGAACTTGCGTGGCGATGTGCCGGAAAAGCTCGGGCTGGTCTACGAACGCCTGAAGGTCCATAACCCGAAGATCGTCTGTGCCCACCTGAGTGCCTATGGGCGCACCGGCCCGCGCGCGGGCTGGCCCGGCTTTGATTACCTTATGCAGGCAGAGGCCGGCTATTTTTCACTGACAGGTGAGCCGGGCGGCCCACCGGCCCGGTTCGGGCTGTCGATCGTCGACCTGATGTCGGGATTAGGCCTGGCCTATGCATTGCTGGTGGCATTGGTCAGCGCACGGGCGACCGGCCGCGGGCGTGATATCGATGTGAGCCTGTTTGATATCGCATTGCACAACCTAAGCTACCTCGCGACCTGGTACCTCAACGAGGGGTACGCGCAGGACCGATTGCCACGCTCGGCCCATCCCTCGCTCACGCCGTGTCAGCTATACCGTACGCGCGACGGCTGGATCTACCTGATGTGCAATAAGGAAAAGTTCTGGCCAAGCCTGTGCCGGGCAATCGACAAGCGGCAATGGAGCGAGGACCCGCGTTTTAGCAAGTTCAAGGATCGGCTCGAGCATCGTGACCTGATTACCGAGATGCTGGACAAGGAGCTCGAGAAGCGAAGTACTGCGGATTGGCTGGAGATCTTCGCAGGCACCGTCCCGGCCGCGCCCATCAACGATATCGCGCAGGCCCTGGAGAACCCGTTCGTCACCGAGCACGACCGCCTGCAAAACATAAGTCATTCAACAAAGGGCACTTACCGAATGGTGGCACCGCCTGTGCGCTGCTCGGACGAAGGCGCTCCTGCGCGGCCCGCGCCGGCGCTCGGTGCAGACACCGAGGTGCTGTTGCGCGAGCTTGGCTACGACAGTACGCGTATTGCAACGTTACGGACAGCCAAGGTGATCTAGCGTTATCGGCCTTTCTAGTAGCCGTCAACGCTGTGTTCCCACGTTCCTGTATTTCACTGGTGAGTCGCGGTCGGGAACCGTGCTCGTCCTATGCACGGCGGTTCGAAGATATCGCTTCGTGCGATGTTGCTTCGTCAGTCTGAGTAGGACGGCCACTCATATGACATCAGCCGGAAAACCCAGTATGGTTCGGGTTTGAATTGTCTCGACAAGAATAAACAATTGTGCGTTCTAACGTAATTTTTCCAACGTTGGCAATGCTGGCGGTGCTGACAATGGGCAGCATTGCCAACTTCACCGTAGCTGTCATCGCTCCTGTAGCGGCCCCTGATATTGGCGTTCCTGCGACCTATATCGGCTTGTTTACCTCCATCATCTATGTCATCGCCATGGTCTCGGGGACGCTTCCCGGTGCGTTTATCTCCCGTTACGGGGCAATCCGCGTTTGCCAGTTTACGATGTTGATGGCTGCTCTTGGCATGGCGGCGATCACCTTGGCATCTCCCTTGTTCGCTGTCGTCAGCGCCATCTTTCTGGGATTGGCCTATGGCCCGTTTAATCCTGCCAGCGCCCATGTGCTCGTCGGTGTATCTACCGTAAGGTGGCGCCCGCTCATTTTTTCAGTAAAGCAGGCGGGCGTTCCTGTCGGCGGTGCTTTGGCCGGCGCAGTCGTTCCTGTACTTGTTCTGTTTTACGGATGGAAAGGAGCCGCATTGACGGTAGGAGCGATTGCGCTTGTGGTGATGATACTCGTGCAACCATTGCGGCGTATCTTCGATGCTGACCGCAAACCAAACTGGCCTCTGGCGAGCGCGAGCCTGGTCAAGCCGCTACGGCTTGTTTTTTCAGACTCACGGATACGAAAGTACCTGGCGGCAGGTTTTGCTTTTTCGGGCACGCAAGTCAGCATCGGTGCGTTTTTTGTAGTGTACCTCGCCGAAGCCGTCGGTATGTCCCTTGTGGAGGCTGGAGTGCTCTTCGCTTTCGTTCAGGCCGGCGGAATATTCGGCCGGGTTGCCTGGGCGCTAGTAGTCCAGCGGTGGATTTCGACGCGCGCGCTGCTCGCAGCTCTGGGCCTGCTAACGGCCGCGGGTCTCATTGTGATGGCTGAAGTCACGTCGGCATGGCCGCGCCCGATTATCGCCGCACTGGGGTTCGTGCTCGGTACGAGTAGCTTTGGCTGGGTGGGAATTTACCTGTCTGAGATCGCTACGCTCGCACCGGAGGGTAAGGCCGGTGAAGCGACGGGCGGGTCGCAATTCGTTTCCTTTTCTGGCGTTGTCGTTGTACCGCCGTGCTTCGGTGCTATTGTGAACCTCACGCAGAGCTATACAGCTGCGTTCGTTGGCATCGCTGTGTTGGCGCTGACCGCCGGTTTCTATCTCATGAGGAAAACGTAAGACATCATCTATGGTTGCGATTATCCTGCCCAGGAGAAAACGCCTAGCCAACAGGTCGATCGACTATCGTCGGCCGCGCATCGGGCTGCATAAGCACAACTGATCCATGCGTGCCGGCGTCGTATTTCCTACTGCGTCCATGCTGGCAGTCCTGATGACGGCCAGCATGGGGAGCTTTGCGGTGGCGGTCGTGGCGGCGGAAGCGGCTCCGGCGATCGGAATCGATGCCACCTATGTCGGCTTCTACACCTCGATTGTATTCATCGTGGCGATGTTCTCAGGCATGGGGTCGGAAGCGTTCATTCATCGCTTCGGAGCAATTCGCGTGTGCCAAGGATCGATGCTTTTTGCCGCCGTCTCTATGGGTATCATGGCGCTTGGATATCCGTGGGCGGCGTTGTTGAGCGCCGCTCTGCTCGGCATGGCGCACGGCCCGTTTAATCCAGCCAGTGCCCATGTGCTGGTAAACGTGGCATCACCCCGGTGGCGACCGCTGATTTTCTCAATCAAGCAGACCGGCGTGCCCGTAGGAGGCATGTTGGCCGGGGGGTTGATCCCCGTGCTCACCCTCGCTCTCGGATGGCGCGGTGCCGTACTTGTGGTCACCGGCATAGCTCTCGCGGTGTTGATAACTTTGCAACCGTTGCGGCGAACCTTCGATGCAAACCGAAAACGCGGAGAGCCGCTTTCACGCATCAGCATCACCTCACCCCTACGCTTGGTCATCACCCACCCGGCATTGCGCGGGCTGGCGCTCGTTGCGTTTGCTTACGCGGGCTGCCAATCAAGCGTAGGGGCGTTCTTCGTTCTTTATATGGTACAGGTGGCTGACATGCCGTTGGTCCAGGCCGGCCTGGTTTTCGCCTTGCTGCAGACCGGTGGCGGTTGCGGGCGAATCTCCTGGGGTGCGATAGCTGGGCGTTTCGTGTCCTCGCGCAAGCTGTTGGCCGCGCTGGGCATGGCGACTGCAACACTGATTGCGGTGATGTTGGTGCTTACATCCAGATCACCGCCCGCTGTCATCGCCGCGCTTGGTTTTATCATGGGGGCGAGCAGCTTTGGCTGGAACGGTGTGTTCCTAGCGGAAGTGGCAGCCCGTGCACCGGAGGGAAAAATCGGTGAGGCGACGGCGGGTGTTCAGTTTGTGATGTTCGGCGGCATCGTGATTATGCCGCCGCTGTTTGCAGTTGTCGTCAATGTCGCACAGAGCTACGCCGCGGCGTTTTCGATAGCGGCCGGGGCGGCGCTGGTGGCCGGCATTTATCTGGCCACCTGGTTCGGGCGCGCATTGGGCTCGGAGCGAAAGGGGTCTCTTCGGTAGTCCGGGCGACCGGCCACGACAAATGATTTAGAATGGCTGAAGCCAAACCCTCCGTTTGCCGAGTGCAGGAACGAAGTTGCCAGGTGCAGAAATCAGAGCTGGCGAAAAGACTTAGTTTATGGGTATGACACTTTCCGAAAAGATTATCGCAAGGGCTGCCGGCGTGGCGCATGTTCAGCCCGGTGAAATCGTGACCTGCCGCGTCGATCTGGCGATGATGCATGATTCCAGCGGACCGCGCCGAGTAAAGCCAATGCTGGAGCAACTCGGTGCCAAGGTTTGGGATCCAGACAAGGTGGTGATCATTACCGACCATTACGTTAATCAGTCTGATCCCGAGAGTCTCGCCATCGAAGATGTCACGCGCAAATGGGCCAGGGCTCATCACATCAGCCAGTTTCACGAGGCACAGGGCATTTGCCACATCGTGCTTCCGGAATGCGGCTATTTGCGGCCGGGCATGTTCGTCGTTGGTGGTGATTCCCATTCAACCACTGCCGGCGCGTTTGGTTGCTTTATGGTCGGTATCGGTGCTACCGAGATGGCCGGGGTCCTGGTGAGCGGCGAAATCTGGGTGCGAGTACCGTCCACCATTCAGGTGCGTGGCCTCGGTCGTCTACCGGACGGCGTCGCCGCGAAAGACGTCATGCTCATGCTTTGCCGCTTGATCGGCATCAGCGGGGCGAACTACAAGGTTGTCGAGTACACAGGCGCCACGGTCGAGTCCCTGAGTATGGACGAACGCATGGTGCTGACCAACATGTCGGCAGAGCTCGGTGCCAAGACGGGGATTATTGCACCCGACGAAATTACGCGGGCTGCAACGAGGTCAGCGCTATCGGCCGCGACGCCATGGCGTGGTGACGCAGACGCGACTTACGAGCGCGTCATCGACTTTAGTGCGAACGAGCTGGCGCCGCAGGTAGCCGCGCCACACAGCCCCGAAAGCAGTGCCCCGGTCGATGTGCACGCGGATGTCAAGGTGGACCAGGCTTACATAGGTGCCTGCACCGGCGCCAAGCTCGAGGATCTCAAGATGGCAGCGCGTGTCCTGCACGGACGTAAGATCGGGAGTGACGCACCGCTTTTCGTCGCGCCGGCTTCACTGCGAATTGCCGAGCAAGCGAAACGGGACGGAACACTCGCGGCACTGGAAGCCGCTGGTGCCGAAATCTTGCCGACCGGATGCGGGGCGTGCATTGGTCTGGGTCCTGGATCGCTGGGCGAGGGTAAGGTCGGGATAGCAAGCACCGCTCGCAACTTCAAGGGTCGAATGGGCGCGCGTACGTCGAAGACTTATCTCGCCTCGCCGTACACCGTGGCCGCCTCCGCGGTAACGGGTCGAATCACCGATCCGCGAGAACTTCTCTAATTTTCACCGCAGAGGGCGCAAAGACCGCAGAGAGAAAGTAAGTATTGAGCGATCGAAATCTTATTGGCAGAGCCCTGCACGCGCTTTGCGCGTTCTGCTGTTAGATATGTTTTTCGCTTCACCGCTGAGACCACGAAGATAAAATTGATCCCCAACATGGGAGGTTCCAGGATCTTTATAAGGAAAATTCTCTGCGCCCTCTGCGTGCTCTGGTGTGAAAGAGTTTTATGATTATTGATTGCAAGCGCACCTGGGTTTTTGGCGATAATATCGACACGGATGTTTTGGCGCCGAATGCCTATATGATGAAACCGGTCGAGGAGCTGGCACGCCACTGTCTGGAGGCAGTCGACCCGGAGTTCGCGTCGTCCGTGCGCCTGGGCGATGCCTTTGTCGCCGGGGAGAACCTCGGCATTGGTTCATCGCGCGAGCAGGCGCCACAAGCCCTGATGCTGCTCGGTATCCGGGTTTTGTTGGCCAAGTCGTTCGCTCGTATTTTCTACCGTAACGCGTTGAATCTTGGGTTGCCGGCGCTAGTCTGTGCGGACGTCGACCGCATCAGACAAGGCGATGCATTGCGTGTGAACCCGTTGGCGGGAACAGTGGAAAATATCACGACGCGCGAGACCCTGGATTGTGAGCCGCTACCGTCGCACCTCATGGAGATGATCGCCGACGGCGGTTTACTGGCGCATCTCAAAAAGAAGCTTCCTCGACAAACTTGATGCGGAAGGAAATCGCCGGTACAAATAAAACGTCCAACGCAGAGACGCTAAGACGCAAAGAAATTCGATCTATAGCTGAATAGAGCACTCCACGACTTTTGAACAGGCTTATTTCGGAGCCACAGTGTTTGCAAATCAGCTGCCCCCAAAAACCAAGACTAAAGAGATGGTCTTTACAAGAAACAATTTTGCGGTACTCTGCGCCTCCGCGTCTTTGCGTTGAGTTGTTTTATGGGGCTTCGTAAACCATTTATCCGTCTTACTGACTCCGCGCGGCGCGACAGCCTTCGCGCCATACTCGAGGCTGCCCCGCACGGGGATATGTGGGTGTTCGGCTATGGCTCACTGATGTGGAATTCTGAGTTTAGCTATATCGAGCGCCGCGTCGGCACATTGGTCGGTTATCAGAGAAGACTATGCGTGTTGAGCTCGCGTGCGCGCGGTACGGCGGAAAATCCCGGGCTCGGTCTAGGCCTTGAACCGGGTGAAGGCGAGTGCCGGGGCATTGCCTATCGACTTAATCCGGCAATGCTGGACGAGGATCTGAAGGCGCTGTGGGACCGTGAAATGTCGACGGGCATCTACCAGCCGCACTGGCTCCCGGTCGTAACCGTGGAAGGCGAGGTGACGGCAATCGCCTTCGTCGTAGATCGGAATCATCGACAGTATGCCGGATATCTGTCACAAGACGAGATGGTGGCGTTGATCGTTAGTGCCTCGGGACATTACGGTCCGTGCCACGAGTATCTTGCCAATACCGTTCGCGAGCTGACGGCGCTCGGCGTCAGCGAGCCCGGCTTCGAGACTTTGCTGGCACGGGTAGATGCGGAGGGCGAGCGTTAATATTTCATGAACTCACACAAAATTATTCACGGCGTGCCTCGGAAACAAAAGCGTGATCCAGGTATCGGGTGGTTGTGGGGCAGCAATGGGCTGGCGTTCGGCTCAGACGCCGAGTCGCGCAGCAATCCATTTGGCTGCAGAGAGCAGACGCGCGTCCTCGCCGAGTCGGCCGATGAGTTGTATACCCACGGGTAGTCCATTGAGTCCTCGATCGAAGGGTATCGTCACGCAGGGTACGTGCAGCAGCGTCCATACGCCGTTGAAAATCGGATCACCGGTAAATCCGAGTCCAGCCGGGGCCTCGCCCGGCGCGCTCGCGGCCAGCAGCACGTCATTTCCGGCGAACAACTCATCGATGCGCGCGCGGGCCTCGCGACCGCGCGCGATGGCGCTTTCATAGTCTTCTGTGGGGACTGCCGCGGCACGCTGCAGGATCTCACGCAACTTAGAGCTCAGCTGAGCGATATGGGCCTCGCGCTCCGGCGAGAGCGAGCGCATCGCCTCCACCTCCATGATCGTTTTGTGCACCTCGACCAGGCCAGCGAAGATGGCCGGGGGAGCAAGCTCGTTAACGGATGCCCCCTCGCTCGCCACGAGCGCCCCCGCCGACTCGACTGCGTTCACCGTCGCTGGTTCAGCATGCGACCAATCAGGAATGCGCGCGAGCCCGACGCGTAGGGACGCGCCCAGCCAATCCTGGGGTGTCGCCGGCAACCGGTTCGAGAGCACAGATCCAAACCATGCCAGGTCATCCAGATTCCGCGCGAAATAGCCCAGCGTGTCGAGCCCGGGCGCCAGCGCCTTAATGCCGCGAAAGCTGAACGTGTCAAACGTGGGTTTGTAACCATACACGCCGCAATACGACGCCGGACGGATGACAGAGCCACCGGTCTGCGTACCGAACGCCAGCGGCACCATAAAGTCAGCAACGGCAGCCGCCGAACCGCTCGAGGAACCGCCCGGCGTGTGCGCGCTATTACGCGGGTTCCGTGTCTGGCCGAACGGGTGACGGAATGCGAACTCCGTGGTCACGGTCTTACCGAGCACGACTCCGCCGGCTGCACGCACGCGCGCTACACAATCGGCATCCGCATCGGGCCAGTGACCTTCATAAATCGGAGAACCGTACTCGGTCGGCGAGTCAACGGTGTCGATGATGTCCTTGACACCGACCGGCACGCCGTAGAGCGGTGCCGCGGGCCCTTGCGCATCGCACGCGCGCGCCTGTGCTAGGACGGCCTCGGGGTCGAGATGGATCCAGGCCTTGACTTCATTTTCGCGTACCTCGATGCGCGCGAGGCAGGCCTGCGCGAGCTCCACGGCAGTGAGCTTCCGTTGGGCGATCAGGGTCGCGGCTTCATGTGCGCCCAAATGTGAGGGGTCGATCATTCTTTTTTCTCTATGTATATTTCCTTAGAAACTGTCGTTGGAAGATGTCGTTCACGCACCTTCCTGGCTACCTGATCCTGCCGGGGTCGCTGTGGACAACCACGTCGGCTCTTATCGGGGCAGGGGTTCAGGCAGCTCTTCCTTGAGCCGCGCCAGGCCCGCTTTGAGAAACGTCTCGCGCATGGTATAGCCATTGCCGGGTTTTGCGCGCATTTCTTCCGGTGGCGTGTGCCGGGTAGGCTCGGGCCAGATACCGGGCTGGGGGCCGGACCCTTCGGCCACGATGTCGAGCGGATCGTCTTCGTCCATCGCCGGTGTCCCGGTGAGTTCGAGGCAATCCCACGAAACCTCGAGCGGAATATTGTTGGGATCGAAAAAATAAATCGACCACATGGTGCCGTGGTCGATGGCGCCATCGACTCCCACGCCTGCGGCCTCGAGCTTGTCTTTCAGGGCGAATAATTCTTCTTTGCTGCTGATGGTGAACGAGACATGATCAAACCCCAGCGGCTTCCCGGTCTTAACACCATGGAATTTTCGAATCATGGGCTGCGCGCCATCGTACTCGAAGAACGCTACCTGGTTATCACCGAATCGAAAAAAATAATGGCGATACCCGTCATGGCCGATACCGGCGGCAAGCTCCATACCCAGTAGATCCCGGTAGAACCGAATGGTCTTTTCGATGTCGTTGGTGATGAACGCCAGGTGGTTGATGCCCGTGAGACGCATGTCGTTTTCTCCTTCGCATTGGTAAGTGTAATGTGCTGATAGGTGCAAGCACGCGCAGCCATGCACATCGAACAAATCATCACATCGTTCGCCGAACCGTGCCAAGACAATTGCACCAGGAAAAATCCGCGCTGGTGCGGGAGTGCTTGAGGTTCGACGACGTTCCTGGTCGGAACTATATAAAGCTACAAGGCTCTGTGGCAAGCCTGTTATGTTGGTGGACGCGTAGACGCACGGGCGGGTCGGGAAAGGGCGGGTGACATGGGGCAGGTGGACCGCAAATGGGTCGATCGGCACGCTATCGAGGCGATCCGGTCATAGAATCAACATGGCCACGCTCGGTCGTTGCATAGTGGTGTTGAAAGCCCGTACACTTAGTGTAGCGCATCGTGGTCGCATTGCAGAGGAGAACAATAATGGATCCGTTCGTTTTGCCGTCTTTGGTAGCGATAATCGCCGGCATTCTCATACTAATTTTTCCGCGCCTGCTCAACTATATCGTTGCTATCTATTTAATACTCATCGGCGCGCTCGGGCTGGTCGTCGCGTTCGCAAACTTCTAGGGTTGCGGCCGCTCGCCGGTGCGGACACCAGTCGATAGGTCCGATCGATAAGAAATAGTCGTGCCCAAGCTACTCGGTGAAAATCAGGTCCGTCGTTACGTGCAGGATGGTTTCTACGGTCCGGTCCGCGCGCTGTCGCCGGATGAGGCCGCGGATTTTCTTCGGCGTTTCGAAGCCTATGAGCAGGCGCACCGCGGTTGGTACGAGCTTTCCAAAGGACAAAAACTTTATCTGCTGCAGACGTGGGCCGCGGAGTTAGCGAGTCATCCGAGGGTGCTCGATGCGGTTGAGGATGTGCTGGGGCCAGATATCTTTGTGTGGGGACTCAGTCTGTTCGTGAAAGATGCGCACAACCCAGGCTACGTCTCCTGGCATCAAGACTCGACGTACTGGGGCCTCAGCAAGCCCGACGTGGTTACTGCATGGGTTGCGCTGTCTCCATCGAATCGTGAGAACGGCTGCATGAAAATGATCCCCGGCAGCCACAGGCTCGACCAGTTTCCGCATAACGACACGTTGGCTCAGGACAATCTGCTCACTCGCGGTCAGAAAATCGCGGTCGATGTGGATGAAAGCGAAGCGGTCTACCTGGTGCTCGCGCCCGGCGAGATCTCGCTGCACAACATCCGCACGTTGCATGCCTCCGAACCGAATCGATCCGGCGCGCGTCGTATAGGAGTGGCCATCCGTTACATCGACCCTCAGGTGCAGCAGACGAAGGCCGGTGATGACAGTGCGTGGCTGGTTCGCGGCGAGGACAAGTACGGCCACTTCATCCACGAGACACCACCGAAGTGCGATATGGACGCGGCGGCGCTGGCCGAGCACGCGCGCATCACGAAGCTACGCCAGGGCATGCTCTATAACGGCGTTCGGGGAAAACCCGCCCACACCGATCTTTAATTCCACGCTGACTCTCAAAAGCGATTCAGGGCCGCCGCATTCGCGTCGAGGACACGTGCCCGTATATCCGGGTCGTCAATCCAGGCCTCGAGACTGTACAGATGATTGGCGTAGCGTTGACCGCGCTCGAACTGCAGCCACGAGAAGTCCTCGTTCCAGGTATGGGCATGATTGTCGGTGATCACGTTCCGTGATTCGTGAACCGTGATCCGTGAACCGTGAACCGTTTTAAACTTTAATGTGCTCGAAATCCTTCGGCACGGCGCCGGTGAAGCGGTAGGCTTTACCGAAACCCCTGACATACATGCCTGCTGTGGGTCGGAGACGGAACAGCTTGAAATCGGCCAGCGGCTTTAGCAGATCCATCACGTCACCGAAAGTTTCTGCGAAATTCTCCAAGATCTCGTGCCACTCTTCCGAGTCACGGGAGACCGGCTCGGCACGGCAGTCCAGTACCAATCGCTTGCGTGCAAAGGGTTGATTCGTGTCGCGTTCGTCCTCGATGAACAGCACGCTCGCCGCGCCGGTCTCATCGAGGTCTCGGGTGTGTTTCGATAGCCCGCTAACGTAGATATAGAAGGACTGATCCAGGCCGGATACGAACGGGGCATAACTCGCCAGTGGTCCGCCATCGGCATTCGCCGTGGCCATAAGCAGGGTTTTAAAACCGGCCATGAAGGCTCTTGCGTCTTCGGCGATGCGATCCAGGTTTTCGTTACTGCTCATATCCGGCTGCTCAGCCCTTGCGCGCATTCTCGAGCGCTTCCCACACCCTTAACGGGGTCAGCGGGATGTCGATGTGGCGCACGCCGTACTCTTTCAATGCATCGACAACCGCGGCGACGATAGCCGGAGGGGCGCCGCCGCAGCCGGCCTCGCCGGCACCTTTGACTCCCAATGGGTTTCTCGTGGTTGGTACGCCCTCATCGTAAGCGGTATTGAACGCGGGCAAGTCATCGGCGCGTGGCAGTCGGTAGTCCATGAACGATCCCGTGAGTAACTGGCCGCTATCTTCTTCATAGACGATGTCTTCCATCAGTGCCTGACCGATACCCTGGGCGGTGGCGCCCATGACTTGGCCGTCGACGATCATCGGATTGACAATAGTGCCGAAGTCACTGACTACGGTGTAATCGACAACAGTGACGGCGCCAGTATCGGGGTCGACCTCCACTTCGGCGACATGGCAGCCAGCGGGGCAACTCAGTTTTTGATCTTCATAGGTGACTTCGGAGTCGAGGTTGCCGTCAGAGCCTGATGACCGCCGCGCTGGGTCAAAAGAAGCGGCAATTACCTCGGTCATCGACACCGACCGGTCTGTACCGGCAATGGTGAAGACGCCATCGGCAAAGCGGATGTCAGCGGCCGCTGCCTCCAGCAGATGACCGGCGATCTGTTTGCCTTTCTCGATGACCTTGTCGGCCGCGGCTGCCACGGCCGAGCCTATGAGCTCGAGCCCATGCGATCCCCCGTGTCCGCTGCCTATCGGCGTTGCATCCGTATCCGCTTGAACGTGACGGACCCGGGCGAATGGCACGCCGAGCCGATCAGCGATGATCTGCGGGAGCACTGTTTCATGGCCGGTACCGACCGACTCGCCGCCGACCGCGACGGTCACGTCGCCGTTACGCTCGAACCTAAGCACGGCATACTCCTGACGCATCCCGCCCGTGAGCCCGAGATAAGTCGCTACCCCAATGCCACGGCGCCGATCGAGCGCGCAGGCGGCGGCCGCGCGCTCGGGAAAGCTGTTCCAACGTGCGAGCTTGAGCGCCTGGTCGAGCATATGCTCGAAATTGCCGGAGTCGATCTCAAGGCCCACCGCCGTTTTGTACGGCAGATCGGCGCGCCGGATCAGGTTGCGCCGGCGCAGATTGGCCGGATCCGTGCCAAGCTCCATGGCGGCGAGATCGATGACGCGTTCTATATGGTATGTCGCTTCCGGACGCCCGGCGCCACGGTAGGGATCAATGGGCGCGGTGTGGGTGAACACAGCCTTGGCCTCGAAGTGAATAGCTGGAATCCGGTAGAGCCCGCCCTGTGTGCGGACGGTTCCCGCTGTCGGCGTGAATGGGCCGGTCGAGGCCACATAGGCGCCAATGTTGCCTGCTGTGGAGACGCGCAGGGCCAGGAACTGTCCGACAACGTCCAGCGCAAGCACACCCCGGCCCGCCAGGGCACGGCCGTGATTATCGGCGGCAAAGCTTTCCCCACGATCGGCGATCCATTTAACTGGGCGACCGAGCCGCTGCGCAGCGAACAGCACGAGCGCATATTCCGGGTAAAGGGCGTTCTTTCCGCCGAAGCCACCACCGACATCGTAAGCAACGTGGCGGATCTTTTCCGTGGGCACGTGGAAGACTTTCTCGGCGAGCTGGTTGCGGTTGGAGTGAATGTTCTGCGCATTGGAGATCAACGTGAATTTCTGCCGCCGGGGCTCGTACTGACCGATAGCCCCGCGCGGCTCGATGGCGGCCGCAATGACGCGGTTGTTGAGCAACTCTGCCGAGATTACACGGGCGGCACGGGCAAATGCCGTGTCGACCGCTACCCTATCGCCGGCCTCAAAGTCCACGCAGAGATTGCTCGTCATGTGATCCCACACTAACGGCGCACCGGGCTCGAGTGCTTTTTCCGCGTCGGTGACAGCGGGTAGGGCCTCGTAGTCGATCTCGATCAGCTCGACGGCGTCTTTCGCGGCTTCAGGTGTTTCGGCCACAACGAAGGCGACGGCATCCCCGACGAAGCGCACGCGATCTTGGACGAGCGGCGGGCGCGGTGGTGCTGTGACCGTTGAACCGTCCTTGTGCTTTGCGCGCGTACGCGTGGGCATGTCTCCGAGACCGGACGCCTTCCAGTCCGCACCCGTATAAACGGCCAAAACACCGGGTGCGGCCGCCGCCGCGCGAGCGTCGATGTTTTTGATACGAGCATGGGCATGCGGCGAGCGCAACACCATGCCGTGCACCATGTTTTCCAACACGATGTCGTCAATGTAGCGACCGTTGCCGGTAAGAAAGCGCACATCTTCCTTCCGGCGAACGGCCTGACCGATGCCGTATTTTTCCATCACTTTGACCGATAATACCTTGCGAGGGTCGCTATAATAACAGCCATGTGCGCGGAATGCCTCGTTCGCGCGGCGTTGTTGAATATGGAGGTCAAACCATTCGTATCTTGATTCTACCCGGGGACGGCATTGGACCGGAAATAACGGCGGTCACGTGCCACGTGCTTGATGTCGTGAATGCACAGCTCGGGCTGGGGCTCGAGATGGAAGAGCGTGCCATCGGTCTGGCGTCGCTCGCTCGCGACGGCACAACGTTTCCGGACGATGTCTTGCAGCACGCTCGCCAGGCGGACGGTGTGATCCTCGGGCCGGTGTCGACCTATGAGTACCCGCAGCTTGCGCAAGGCGGCGTCAATCCATCCGCAACCATCAGGAAGATGTTGGACCTCTACGCCAACATCCGCCCGAGTTCCGGTCGGCGCGGTGTGCCTGCCGTTGCGGCGGACATAGACCTCGTTGTAGTGCGCGAGAATACCGAGGGTTTTTACGCCGATCGCAACATGTTCGTCGGGTCGGGCGAGTTCCAGCCGAGCGCGGACGTTGCGATCGCCATGCGCAAAATCTCCGCACCCGCATGCCGGCGTATTGCGGTCGCCGCCTTTGAGCTCGCCAGGCGGCGGCGCAGGTCAGTCACGATGGTCCACAAGGCCAATGTTCTCAAGGTGACCGACGGGCTCTTCCGGCAAGAGGTGCTCGCCGTCGCCGAGGGCTTTTCGGACGTGAAGGTCGAGGAGGTCCTGGTGGACGCGATGGCGGCGATGCTGGTGCGCAAGCCCGCGACCTTCGATGTCATCGTCACGACCAACATGTATGGCGATATTCTGTCGGACGAGGCGGCGGAGCTTGCCGGAGGGCTCGGACTGGCGCCTGCATTGAATGCCGGTGAAACTCACGCCGTGGCGCAAGCGGTGCATGGCTCGGCGCCCGACATCGCCGGGCAGGGGATCGCCAACCCAACGGCATTGATGCTCTCGACGGCCATGCTGCTCGAGTGGCTGGGCGCACGTGGCGACCGGGAAGATCTAGTCGTTGCCGCCCGTCACATACGTGCCGCAGTGGACGCGGTGTTGGCCGATCCGTCGCAACATACGCCGGACCTGGGTGGAACGGCCAGCACGGAAGAATTCAGCGAAGCGGTGGCGGGCCAGGTCGCAGCGATCAGCGATGAGGCCGCTGGTTAGGAAGAATATTTCACGCCAGAGTACCCAGAGACCGCAAAGAGATTTCGTTTCAGTTAGCCCCAACTTGAATCAAAGATACGTCTGGCGTTAGCTTAAAACCCTGTCGGATACCATTGACAGTTGGCCAGTATATTTTTTCTCTGCGATCTTCGCGCCCTTTACGGTAAATCTGCGCTGCTTATCGTGCAGCGTTTTTCTCTGCGAATTCTGCGGTGAGCGCTTGTAGTTTTCGGGTTATACCGTCCCGACCCGATCCAGGATTACGTGAAGCAGCACGTCGCAACCCGCAGCCAGGTCCTCCGGCCGCGCGTTCTCCTTCTCGTTATGACTGATGCCACGCTCACAGGGTACAAATATCATCCCTGTAGGTGTGCACAAGGCGAGATTACAGGCATCGTGGCCGGCGCCGGAGTAGATGTCCATGTGGGCAATGCCGAGCCGATCGGACATCTTGCGGATATCGTCGATGCATCGCTCATCGAACTCGATTGTGTCGCGATGGCTGATCTGCTCAAAGCTAAGCCCGAGTCCTGCATCGGTGGCGATGTGTTCGCATGTCTGTCGCATCTCCTCGGCAATGTCAGCGAGTAAATCATTTTCGGGATGGCGGCTATCGATCGAGAATACGACTTGCCCCGGGATGGTATTGCGCGAGTTGGGCCGTACCTTGAGCGCACCGACCGTGATCACGGGGTGGGGCTGATGTTTAAATGCGATCGCGTTCACCGTATCGATCATGCGCGCCGCCCCGACGAGCGCATCGCGCCGCTGCATCATCGGCAGCGTACCCGCGTGGCCCTCTTCACCCTCTACCGTCACCTTGAAGCAACGCTGACCCTGCGCACCGAGCACGACCCCCACGGCCTTGCCCTCGGCTTCGAGAATCGGCCCCTGCTCGATGTGCGCTTCGAAGAAGGCCGCGACCGTATAGCCCCCAACGGGCTCCGAGCCGGCGTAGTCTATATCCGCCAGCGCCGCGCCCATCAGATTTCCATCCATGTCCGTGCGCGTCAGGCCGTGATCCAGATCGTAGCGACCGGCAAACACGGCTGATGCCATCGTGCCGGACCCGAAGCGCACGCCTTCTTCGTCGGTCCAGTTCACGACGTCCATCGGTGCTTTTGTTTGCAGGCCCGCATCATTGAGGGTGCGCACGATCTCCAGACCTGCGAGTACGCCGTAGATGCCGTCGAACTTGCCGCCCAACGGCTGCGTGTCCAGATGGCTTCCGGTCAGCACTGGTGGTCGCGCGCTATCGGAACCGGCGCGGCGTGCGAATATGTTTCCCATGCGGTCGACACGCACGGTGCAACCCGCCTGCTCGCACCAGCGTACGAATAGATCGCGTGCCTGCCGATCAAGCTCGGAGAGTGCCACCCGTCCCACGCCACCGCCAGCCGTTGCACCGATGCGACCCATCTCCATGATGCTGTCCCACAAGCGCTCGCCGTTGATTCTCAAGTTCTCCACACTGCCCACCGGTTTGCGAAGAATAATTTTAAGTAACGAACTGCTTGGATATTGTATACAATCGAAGGAGTTGCGCTACTGTGCGAAACGCGCGAGCGCCGAGAAACGTGTCAAGATCGCGTTTTAATCCTTGGTCAACGATCCCGGGGAGCCTTTGGCGACGGGCAGCAAAGGAAATACGATGGTGGTCCACAAAGATTTCGAGCATCCTGGTCGGGAGTTGCTCACGGCCATCGGGCAGCAGGCCACGGCGACCTTGCACGAAGCGCTGGGCAAGCAGGGCGCCATGACGTTTCACATCAAGCCGCTTTATCCCGGCATGAAGCTTTGCGGACCGGCTTTGACGGTAGCAGTGCCGCCCGGCGATAACCTGATGATCCACTACGCGATGACTCTGGCGCGGCCGGGCGATGTACTGGTGGTGGATGCGAGGGGATTCACCGAAGCCGGGCCCTGGGGCGACATCATGACGACCGCGGCGATGGCGCAAGGCATTGCCGGACTGATAATCGACGGTTGTGTACGCGATGCTGAGACCTTGCGCGAGCTTGGATTTTCCGTTTTTGCGCGCGGGACCAGTATGAAGGGCACGACCAAGGAACATCCCGGTGATATCAACGTGCCGATCACCTGCGGCTCGGCGCCGGTGTCCCCCGGTGACATCGTCGTTGGTGACGACGACGGCGTGGTTGTTGTGCCGCGGACGCAGGCGCCTTTGGTGCTCGAACGTGCCAGAGCACGAGAGGCGGACGAGGAGGGGAAACGCCGTGAGCTGCGGGCGGGCAAGAGCACGGTAGAGCTGCTCGGACTGGCCGATGTCCTGAAGTCGCTGGGCGTCGAGTAGTGCGACACGCCGTTTTCAGGCTGTGACAACAGACTTCAACTAGCGAGCGTTTCAAAGAACAAACCGATCCCGGTTTCTACTAACCGTCAAAATTCTTGGATAGTGTCATGAATGATAATGCCCTACCGCTCGCCCGCTTCACTGTGCTTGACCTCACCCGGGTGCGCTCGGGCCCCACGGCCGTGCGTCAGCTCGCCGACTGGGGGGCCAACGTAATCAAGATCGAGCCGCCGGAAACGATAGACAAGTCCCAGGGCATGGGCGGAGCGCGCCATGGTCCCGACTACCAGAACATCCACCGCAACAAGCGCAGCATCACGTTGAATCTGAAGGACCGCGAAGGTGTCGCTGTGTTCATGCGCCTCGTGAAGCAGACCGATGTCGTGGTAGAGAACTACCGCCCGGATGTTAAGCAGCGACTCGGTATCGACTACGAGTCCGTTCGGGCGGTTAACCCGCGCATCGTCTACGCCAGTATTTCCGGTTTCGGGCAAGACGGGCCCTACTGCAAACGCCCGGGCTTTGACCAGATTGCACAAGGGATGGGTGGGCTCATGTCGATCACGGGCTTACCGGGGCAGGGACCGGTTCGGGTCGGCGTACCGATCGCTGACCTGACGGCGGGGATGTACTGTGCGATTGGTATCCTCGTCGCGCTGTTGGAGCGCGAAGAATCCGCTCAGGGCCAATGGGTGCAAACTTCACTGTTGCAGGCACAAATCGCGATGCTCGATTTCCAGGCGGCACGCTGGTTGATCGCGCACGAGGTCCCGCCGCAAGCCGGCAACAATCACCCGACCAGCATTCCGACCGGCGTGTTTCGCACTGCCGATGGTCATATCAATATTGCCGCCTCGGGCGAGCACATGTGGGAGCGTTTGTGCCAGACACTCGACGCCGCGGAGCTGCTGGACAACCCTGAGTTCGCGAACGGTGAGCTGCGTTCCAAGAATCGCGATGCGGTCAATGCGGCGTTGGAGCAGCACACGTCCAAGCACAACAGCGCCGAGCTGATTGACCGTCTCAACCACGCGGGTGTTCCCTGCGGTCCGATCTACACGATCGACAGGATGTTCGCGGATCCCCAGGTAAAGCATCTGCACATGGCGCAGCCCGTAGATCATCCGGTGCTCAGCAAGATCAATGTCGTGGGTCAGCCCGTGACCATGAGCCGTGCCGTGCGCCGCCAATACACGCCCGCGCCGGAACGCGGCCAGCATACGCCTGACGTCCTCGCCGAGTTTGGCCTGAGTGCCGATGAGATTGCTGATCTGCAGCAGCGGAAAATCATCTGAAGCACTGTAAGGGAATCGTCATGCAACTCGCGACGGACAAGCTCATTGCCGAGAAAAACGGTGCCATCGGCCGTCTCACTTTCAACAATCCTGCGCGGCGCAATGCTATTTCCTTTGCTATGTGGAAGGCGCTGCCAACCTTGATCGAAGCGTTTGCGAGCGATGACGCTATTCGTGTCATTATACTCAAGGGTGCGGGCGGGCAAGCTTTCTCGGCGGGAAACGATATCTCCGAGTTCAAGCAGCGCCGATCAACGAAGCAAGGAATTACCGAGTACGACGCGGCCACGCACCGCGCCTACGATGCACTCATCTCCATCGACAAGCCGACCATCGCCATGATCGAAGGATTCTGTATCGGTGGTGGGCTCGAGATGGCGCTGCTGTGCGACATCCAGATCGCGGCTGACAACGCGCGTTTCGCAGTGACTCCAGCCAAGTTGGGCCTGGGATACAAGCTCGACGACATGCGCTTGCTCGTTAGTAATGTCGCCCCGAAGTATGCCAAGGAGATTCTGTTTACCGGCCGTCATTTCAGCGCCGAGGAGGCGCAGCGAATGGGAGTGGTCAATCGTGTGGTGGCCGCGCAGGGGCTTGCGGATTTCGTGGGGGGATATGCGCAAACTATTGCCGCTAATGCGCCACTTTCTATCAAAGCCGCCAAGCAGATTATCGCTGAAGCGGCAAAAGGCCCGGGGCAGGCCAATCTGGAGCTGTGCCAGCGGCTGGTGGATGCGTGTCACGCAAGCGAAGACTATAAGGAAGGCCAACACGCGTTTGCAGAGAAAAGAAAACCCAACTTTACCGGCCGCTGAGCCGCATATCGCATGAACTCACACCAGAGACCGCAAAGATCGCAGGGGGAATAAGCTGGTAGCTGGTGAACCGTGAACCGTGATTCGTGAGGGGGTAGGTTTTTCGCCCCTTTGGTCAAGCCGAGGACTCAGCGCAGCCAAAGGGCAAGCTTGCAAGTAGGATTTTGTTTTTTTAACCCCCCTTACTCAAGCCGAGGGAGGCACGAAGGCGAAGAACACGCCCGAAGGGGCGCGGAATGGATTCCGCGCGTCCGGGCCAGGGCCAGGGAATGGCCCTTGCGCGGACCGTCTGAGACAAGGGTCGAGCGAGGGGACCC
>JBHHZP010000031.1:0-30527 GCA_046758085.1 Acidiferrobacterales bacterium | reverse complement strand
ACCAAAAGAAGGACGGTCTAACTATATCCTGCATCCCTGCAGTCGTCTGTGATCTCTGTGTTCTCTGGTGTGAGTTCATGCAATATTAGCGCTAACCCTAGCTACCCGGACGCGCATCCACAGACCCCGCTGCTGCCGGCCCATCGGGCCGGGCGTGCCGGGGCGGGTAGCGGGTCGAAAACCGGTTGTCTTTCCCCGCTTGGTCGTGGCGGTTTCGTCGGTTCGAACCGTGCGGGCCTCGTGCTGACACGCGCCCGACGCACACTACACTAAGTAAGGTAGATAGCGGGTGACCCGAGGGGCCGGTGGCAAATAAACGCCTATTGTCAGCGTGGGTAACAGCGTTCCTGGTAATGCTGGGTGGTGAGGTGCATGCGCTCACCCCGCAAATACAGCTCCGCCAACTCGACTACGCGGCGCAGTCGCTGAAGCGGGAAGTCTTCAAGCTCAACCGGGATCTGCTAATCCTCGGAGAGGAGCTGCGCTACCCCCCTGCGACACGGGTCGCCGTGTTCTTGTCGGTGGAGGAAGACCGGTCATTCCAGCTGAATACCGTTGAAATAACGATCGACAACGAGCTGGTAGCGAGCCAGCGTTATACCGAGCGCGAGACCACCGCGCTCGTTCGCGGCGGGGTGCAACGGCTCTACGTGGGGAATCTGGCCATTGGGGAGCACGAGCTCAGTGCATCTGTCAGCGGCCAAGATGCGAGCGGTAAGGATTACCGGCAAAACGGCTCGATGATCTTTTACAAAAGGAATGGCCCGAAGTTCGTCGAAATGACCATCGTAAAACCCGCAGGCAAGCGACAACCCGAGCTCCACCTGCCGATGACGGTAGCGGACCGTCAGGCACGGCGCGTGAAGGACCCCTATTTCGGTACGGTATTGTTCGATGTTTATCAGCAAAAATATTTTTCCGCCGTGACTGGCCTGCTGGCGGCACAAGCAACGAATAACCTGTCGCAACACCAGCATGAGTCGCAGTGGCTATTGGGCGATCTGTATCTGGCTTACGGGCTCCACCGCCAGGCCGCGCGGACGTTTTCACGTTTGATGGACCACGGTACGCCGCCTGATGTAGCCGCACGTGCTCGCTTTTATCTCGCGAACAGCTGGTACCGGCGCGGGCATCTGAAGCAGGCACAGGATGCGCTACTGCGCATGCGAGACCCGCTGCCGGCCGAGCTGAAAGATAGACAGCAGCTTCTCCTGGCCCTGGTTCTTATGAAGCGCAACCGGTCCGGCGAGGCCGTAGCCGTGCTGAGTCAGCTGCGAGGAAAATCGAAACGAGCCACCTATGCGCGCTATAACATGGGCGTTGGTCTGATTCGGATCGGGCGGACCAAGGAGGGTGTGGCGCTGTTGGGGAAAATCGCACGGATGCGCGCCCGCGACGACGAGCTGTTGGCGCTAAGAGATAAGGCCAATCTGGCGCTCGGTTTTGCCTTCCTCGGTGTACCGGACCCCGGCCGGGCAAAATCCTACTTCCGCGAGGTGCGGCTCAATGGGCCTTTCTCCAATAAGGCGCTGCTCGGACTCGGTTGGGCCCTGTCGGCAGGGGGCAAGCACAAGCAATCCCTGGTGCCGTGGATGGAGCTACAAAAGAGAACCGACATCGACGTCGCAGTGCAAGAGTCCCTGCTGGCAGTGCCGTACGCCTTGAGTGAGCTCGAAGCCTATAAACAGGCATTACAGCACTACGAGAGCGCCATAGCCGTGTACAACGCCGAGATCGAGCAACTGCGACAAACGGTCGAGGGTTTGCGCACGGGCGAGCGCCTGGCAAGCGTCGTTCCGCGAAGCCAACCCACTTTGACCGAGCGGATCTCGCCAGAACAAATATTGCCCGACACACCGGAAAATCGTTATCTCATCCAGCTCTTCGCGAGCAACGACTTTCATGAAGCACTTAAGAACTATCGGCACCTGCAGACTCTGGCACGGCATCTGGATTGCTGGTCTACGGCACTGGCTGGCAGCAACGAGCAAGACCTCGCGAGGGCGATAGCAACCGTTGAGCAAGAGCTTGCAAAAGCGCCCGGCAATGCAACCCTGGCCGATGACCAGGAATATTGCGGACAGTTAAACGACTCGCGACATTGGCAATTCAGCCGTGGCTACGAGCCCAGCTTGTGGCAAACCAATGCCGCAAGCTTGGCGCCCGCTGCGGCAATTGCCGCCGCGGGCTCGCGTATCTCCGCCTCACAAAATGCACCACAGCGAGAGGATGAAAGCCGTGATGCCGCCCTCACGCGTCTCGGCGAGCTTCGCGCCCGCGTATCCGAGCTCAAAGCCGACGTCGCTCGCGCCGTGCGCGCCCACGAGCAATACCTCCAGGACCGCGCGGCACAGGAGCTCGAGCGCCAGAAACAGCGCCTGCGGGCCTACGTTACGCAGGCCCGATTCGGCATCGCGCACGTTTACGATCGCGCATCAAATCGCGCCCAGTAAGCCCAGTAAGCACAATGTCGACCCGCTCTTACAGCGCACTGATTCTTGGTCTGGTTCTAACCGGGTGTGTCTCGGCGCCGACCGATAACACAATCAAAAGCATCGAGGAGCAGGAAATTCAGGTACAAAGACAGGCCCCGGAGCAGACCGGGCGCGGAAAGGCGATCGAGAGTTACCGCGAGTTCTTGAATAAGGAAGAGAACGACCTGCTGCGGGCCGAGGCGATGCGACGCCTGGCGGACCTGGAATTGGAGCGGTCTGAAGCTGCCTACCTCGAGGAGGCAAGAAAACTCGAAACAGATTCGAAAAATAAAGATGTGCTCAAACCGGCCGATTACGCCAAGGCTATCGCGACTTATCGGGAGCTGCTCCGGACTCATCCCAGCTACGCGGGTAACGATCACGTGTTATACCAGCTTGCCCACGCCTATGAGCAGAGCGGGAACTACCAGCAAGCGCTCCGCACCCTGAATCAGCTGGTTGCGTTGTACCCGAACGTGAAGTTCATTGACGAGGTGCAGTTTCGGCGCGGTGAGCTCTTTTTTGTAATCGAGTCATACCGTGAGGCCGAACGCGCGTATCGCGCCGTTCTGAAATTTGGCGACACGTCACTATATTACGAGAGAGCGCTGTACAAGGGCGGGTGGTCACAATTCAAACAATCACGCTACAACTCAGCGCTCAAATCGTTTTTCAGCCTACTTGACCGCAATTTCAGCGAGAACAAATCGGGGCGATCCACAGCTGCGCCGAAACCGCGAGCCGACAGGGAGCTCAATAATGACACATTCCGGGTAATTAGCTTGAGCTTCTCTTATCTTCGCGGCGAGAAATCAATTACCAAGTATTTCAAAAAAAACGGCACACGCCCGTATGAGGCCGCGGTCTACAACAACCTAGGCAGCCTGTATCTCGCGCAAGAACGTTACCAGGATGCGGCCAATGTCTTTGTCGAGTTTATCAAGCAGCATGCGAACGACCGTCGTGCACCGAGCTTCCAGTTGAAGGTCATCGAGGCCTATACGCAGGGGGGTTTTCCGACACTGCTCCTCACGGCCAAGGAGAATTTTGTCGTCCGCTATGGTGTCAGCACCAAATTCTGGGCCATGCACGACGATGACACCCACGTATCGATTGCACCGCATCTGAAGAGCAATATCGAAGATCTTGCGCGTCATTTCCACGCGCAGGCGCAACGCACCGGAAAAACTACAGATTACGATCTGGCCGCCCGTTGGTACGCAAAGTTCGTGGACGAGTTTCCGGACGACGTGCGCGCGCCCAGAATGAACTTCTTGTTAGCGGAGACGCTGTCGGAGGGAAAACGGTACGCCGATGCAGCGATCCAGTACGAAAAAACGGCCTACAAGTTTCCGCCGCATGCCGATAGCGCTGAAGCGGGCTACGCTGCGTTGCTCGTCCACAAGAAACGCGAACAGCAGCTACGCGGCCGCAAGCATCAAGAGTACCAGCAACTTACGATCGCGAGTGCGTTGCGCTTCGGGAATGCCTTCCCTCGCGACAAGCGGGCCGCCGCCGTTCTGACCAAGGCTGCGGAAGACCTGTTTGCCTTGAAGCAACCGGAGCCAGCAGCAAAAGCCGCGCGCCGTGTTATTGCGATGAAGCCACAGCCGGCACTGCGCCGCACAGCCTGGACCGTTGTTGCCCATGTCGAGTTTGACAAGGGGGCTTACGGGCAAGCTGAAGCTGCCTACAAGGCGGTGTTGCGTCTCACACCGGGCAGTGATGCGCGACGTCGCGCACTAGTCGAGCGCCTGGGCTCGTCTGTTTACAAGCAAGGAGAGCAACAACGCGCCACTGGCAACCTGCGCGGTGCTGTGACGCATTTTCTTCGGGTGAAGAACATCGCACCGACCTCAGCGATAACGCCCACCGCCGAGTACGACGCGGCCGCCGGCCTCATCGCCTTGAAGGACTGGCGTGGCGCAGTGAAAGTGCTCGAGGGGTTTCGCAAGGAATTCCCAAACCACCCACTGCAGCGCGATGTCCCTGAAAAGCTGGCGGCGGCTTATATGGAAAGCCAGCAATGGTCGCGCGCGGCCGCGGCCTTCGAGGAGATAGCGCAGCGCCGACAAGACCCACGGCTACAGCAGGAAGCTCTCTGGCAAGCCGCCGAGCTGTATGAAAAGGGGGCGCGCAACGAATCCGCAGCCGCTGTATACAAACGCTACGTCGCCCTGTTTCCGGGCTCCTTCGAGCGCGCCATGGAGGCACGCTACCGGCTCGCGCAGCTCTATGCCAAGCGCGGACGCCGCGCAGACTACTATTATTGGCTAGAGAAGATCGTTGCGGCGGCAGATGCCGGTGGACGCGCGCAGACCGATCGCACGAACTATTTGGCGGCAAAAGCCGCGTTCTTACTCGCGGAACGCGCGCACCAGCAGTTTCGTAACGTACGTCTGGTTATTCCGCTGCGACAGAGTCTCAAGGCCAAAAAGCAGAAGATGCAGGTAGCGCTGAAGGAGTACGGGCGTGCGGCCGCTTACGGCGTTGCCGAGTTTACAACGGCGGCGACCTATCGCATCGCCGAGGTCTACCACAGCCTGAGCCGGGATTTGCTGACGTCAGAGCGGCCACGTGGGTTGTCTCCTCAGGAGCTCGAGCAGTACGACGTGTTGCTTGAGGAGCAAGCCTATCCGTTCGAGGAGAAGGCAATCGAAATTCACGAAATAAACGTGAAGCGTGTTGCCGACGACGTTTACGACGAATGGGTAAGAAAGAGCTTCGAGCAGTTGCGCGATCTGCGCCCGGTACAGTATGCCAAGTTCGAAAAGAGCGAGGCCGTGAGCGATGCGATCAAATAGCGCCCTCGTATTTTCGCTGGTTGTGTGCGTGGCCTGGCTTTCCGGCTGTACCGCGCCCGCACAGCGTCCGGTCCAATCGCAGCCCCCTGCCACACCAGCAGGTGCGCCCAGCGCGGGCAAGGAATCAGCTATCGACCCGGTGGCTATGAGAGAGCACGAACGCGCGCTGGCAGCAATGAAGGCAAAACGCAACGCGCAGGCAGAACAAATACTGCTGGCGATGACACGGAGCTACAGCCAGTTCGCCGGGCCCCATGTGAACCTGGGCATCATTTATCACCGGGCAGGGCGGGATCGTGAGGCAGAACAAGCGTTCCGCCAGGCTATCGCGATCAGTCCGGAGCGGGCAGACGCTTACAACCACCTTGGCATAGTGTTGCGCGAGAATGGGCGCTTCAGTGAGGCGCGCGAGGCATACGAAAACGCCCTCAAGCTTGATCGCTCCTATGCCTATGCGCACCTCAATCTGGGCATTCTCTACGACTTGTACTTGTTGGACGCCAAGAAGGCACTGAAACATTACGAGCTGTATCAAAAGCTGGTGAGAACGCCTGATCCCGGCGTCGCCAAATGGATGGTGGATCTAAAAAGGCGTATGAAGCGCCATCGAAAGACTGCGGGGAGGTGACCCTGATGAAGCACCTTGTCACTATGCCCCTGCTCTTGTGCACGCTTGCCATGACAAATGTGCACGCACAGGATCGTGTGGAGCTGCCGGGAACCTCGATTATCGGGAACCGGGAGCTGCCAAAGGTTCTGTACATCGTTCCCTGGAAGCGACCGAACGCGGACAACCTGATGGGAAATCCCGTTGGAGGGCTGGTTCGTGAGGCCCTCGGCGCCGTGGACCGCGATGTTTTTCTCAGACAGATCGAGTATCACGACATTATTGCCAATACCCACACCTCAACCGACTCAGTGTCAACGAAATAAATTCCCTGTTATTTATCGCTTTAGAATTCCGTATGGAGGTTACTATGGAAACTTACGGCACGATAGTTCGTTTCTTTCAAGACGGCGGCATATTCATGTATCCGATCATGATTGTGCTCGCATTAGGTGCAAGCATCGCTATTGAACGTTATTTCCATTTGATCCGTTCGACCAGCGTAAACAAAAAAACCTGGCACGAGCTTATGCCGCTGATCAAGGCAGGAGAATATAAAAGGGCGCTTGCCATATCCTCAGAGTCCAAGGCGGCTATCGGAAAGATCATGAACTATGGCCTTTCGCGCACCACCACCGCGCGGCGGCGCGATGATATCGAAACCGCCATGGAAGAAGGACTAATGGAAGTCGTGCCGTCTCTGGAAAAGCGTACGCACTATATCGCCACGTTCGCGAATATCGCGACATTGTTGGGGCTACTCGGCACCATCGTCGGTCTCATCCGGGCGTTTACCGCCGTCTCACATGCGGATCCCGCAGAAAAGGCGGATCTTTTGTCAGCAAGCATCTCGGTTGCGATGAATACCACGGCATTCGGCCTGATGGCAGCAATCCCGCTCCTGCTCATCTACTCGGTCCTGCAGTCCAAGACCACCACGTTGGTCGATAGCCTGGAGATGGCATCGGTCAAGTTCATAAACATGCTCACGGAGCAGAAGAAGGCAAGCGGGGCCTAATCATGAGATACCGCAGGCGGCGACTGAAAAACGACACGGCGGAGGTAAATATCACCGCCTTTATGAATCTCATGGTGATACTCGTACCGTTCCTGCTGATCACTGCGGTGTTCTCACGCATCACGATACTGGAACTGAATCTGCCGCCGGCGTCCTCAGGCGAGCTGAGTTCGAGAAAAGACCTGGAGCTGGAAATCATCCTGCGCAAGGATGCGTTGGTGGTGGGTGACCGTAATAGCGGATTGATAAAGCGCATCAAAAACAACGGCGGCACATATGATCTGGAATCGTTGTCGCAGCTCCTGCAACAGATCAAGGCGGAGTTTCCCGACAAGGACAACGCGATGATCTTGGCGGAAGCGACGACTTCTTATGACTCCCTCGTACAGGTAATGGATGCCGTGCGGGTCGTGGAGGTACCGCAGGGTAAGTCGCTCGTACAGGCCGAGCTGTTTCCCGACATATCCATCGGTGATGCGCCGATGGCCGCCACTGCCCGCAAACGACCCAAGCGGTAACGAACCATGAAGCTGTCGCGCAGAGCCATAAGAATGCAGCGTCACCATGACCGCAGAAAGCCATTTACCGGCTTTAACCTGGTGGCGCTGATGGACATCTTTACGATACTCGTGTTTTTCTTGCTGGTGAACTCGGGCGAGGTAGAGGTGCTGCCCACGACCCAGGGCTTGAAGTTGCCGGAATCCGTCGCCACCAAGAGGCCGGAAGAGACCCTGGTGATAATGGTCAATGATCAGGACATCCTGATCCGAGGTAAAAGGATCGCATCTGTAGCCGCCATTATCGATTCCCCGTCGCTCGTAATCGAGCCGTTAAAAGCAGAGTTGGATTATCTTTCCAAGCGTTCTCGGAGCAAGCGCGAATCACCCACCCGGCGTGCAATCACCATTATGGGGGACAAAGAGATTCCCTTTAAGCTTCTGAAGAAGGTAATGGTTACTTGCACGCGCGCTAACTACACAACCATTTCGCTCGCCGTTCTGAAGAAGGTGCGCCAGGAAGGCTAAAACGGTGGCGGTCGCGCAACTCTCCTACCACTCACCTTATCTCCCGTGGTCGGTATCGGAGGAGGAAAAACGCCGTTTTCAGAAGATCGTCCTATGGGTCTTCAGCCTTTGCCTTGTGCTCGCACTCGTCGTGCCGTTTCTGCCGGTCCCGGAGATCGATCGTGAGAACGCCGAGACCTTGCCGCCCCGGCTGGCCAAGCTGGTTCTCGAGCGCAAGAAAGCCAAGCCTCCTCCCCCGGTCGAGGCGCCAGTGCTCGCGCCGAAGCAGCAAAAAACAAAAAAGCCGCCCGAGCTGAAAAAGCAAAGGGAACCCAAGAAGACGGTGCAGGACGTACAAACAGCCCGCAAGAAGGCCGAGCGTGCCGGCCTGCTTGCGTTCAAGGACGAGCTCGCGGCGTTGCGTGATGACCCGGTTGTGGCGGGGTTGAAAAAAGACAAGCGATTGCAGCGGGGATCCGGTGAGAAAGCGCGAAAGCCGGAGCGTTCCGTGATCGTCGCGAACGCGGCCAAAGCGAGCGGCGGGATTAACACGTCGGATCTCAGCCGCGATACCGGCGGCAGCACCCTTTCCGGGCGGACAAGCACTAAGGTCAGCAGCCCGATTAGCCGCACCCAGCAAGCACGCGCGTCGAGCAGCCGAAACCGGCGCAAGGCATCACGCACCATCGAAGAAATACAGTTGGTCTTCGACAGAAACAAATCGGCCATTTACACGATTTATAATCGTGCGCTGCGCAAGGATCCTACGCTGGAAGGCAAGGTCGTGCTGAAAATAACCATCAAGCCCTCCGGGAAGGTCACGGCCTGCGAGATCGTGTCCAGCGAGCTCGGCGATCCCAAGCTCGAGCGAAAGATTGTTGCACGGGTTTTGCTTTTTGATTTCGGCAATAAGGACGTGGAGACCATTGTAGTCACCTACCCGATAGATTTCCTGCCCTCTTAAGACTCTGGCTCCGACGTGGCACGCGCGAAAGCCGGTGAAACCCGGTGCCGGGCGCTGGCACCGGCGACAGCCAGCGTGTGAGGTATTGCGTGCTCCGTGTAGTAACATGGTCCATTTCACGACCCGACGGATGGGATGCATAAGCTACACGTTTTAACGCACAAGGAAGAGCTCGACCCGCAGCGCTTATCCGACAAGGTGGTGGTGGTACTGGATGTGCTGTTTGCCACCTCCACCATGATTGCGGCCTTGCAGCACGGGGCCGTGGACGTGACGCCCGCCATGGATGAGGCCGCCGCGCGCGCGGAAGCGTTGAAATGCGCTGACGGTAGTTACGTCCTGGCGGGCGAATGGCATCGCAACCGCATTCCGGGTTTCGCGCACTACGCCCCGCTGGCGTTGCTCGCGCATGACGTCAGCGACAAACGGGTGATCTACGCGACCACCAACGGCACGGTGGCGCTGCTGCAGGCCGCCAGCGCGCCCCATGTTTACGCCGCGGCGCTGCTCAACGGCGAGGCGCTGGCACGCCATATCTGCGCGATCCACACCGAGGAGACCGTACTTATTCTGTGCGCCGGGTCGCGCGGCGCTTTGACCCTGGAGGACCTGTATGGGGCCGGGTTGCTGGCGCACCGACTGGTGGCCGGGCTCGAACAACATTGGGCATTGACCGACGCGACTCAGGCGGCGCTCAGACTCTACCGCACCGGCGATGCGCTCGAATGCCTGCAAAATTCTCGCATTGGCCGCATCATGAAAGCCGACGGCTTGGCCAAAGAGATTCGCTTTGCCGCCCGCGTAAACGTGTTCGATATTGTGCCCGCCCTGGTGGACGGCCGGCTAAAGCCTGTTAACGGCGCCGCGCAGGCGCCCCCGGTACCGGCTGCAAGGCCTTAGCGTATGCCTTACCTGACTGTGGGAAAGCGGCGTCTCGAGTATGAATGGATCGGCCCAGCACCCGCTGAATCACCAACCTTGGTGTTTCTGCACGAAGGGCTCGGGTGCCTTGGCATGTGGAAAGACTTTCCGCCACAGCTGGCGGCGCACACCGGTTGCAGTGCGCTCATCTACAGCCGTAGCGGTTATGGCGACTCGTCACCTTTGGCGCGCCCGCAAACCTCGCATTACCTTCATGATGAAGCGTTGACCGTGCTGCCGGCAGTGCTGCAGGCGATGGACGTCAGCCAGCCTATCCTCATCGGCCACAGTGACGGCGCCTCACTCGCGCTCATCTACGCAGGTAGCGACATTTCCGCGGCACGCGGGCTGATTCTTGAAGCCCCTCATGTCTTCGTTGAGGACGTAACGCTCGCGGGGGTCCGGCGCGCCGGCGAGACCTACCGCAGCACCGATCTCGCGCAAAAGCTCGCGCGTTTCCATGGTGATCAGACGAACGCGGTTTTCTGGCGCTGGTACGACACCTGGCTAAGCCCCGAGTTTCGCGACTGGAACATCGAGGAATACCTGCCGCGGATCAAATGCCCGGTCATGATTATCCAGGGAGAGGGTGACGAGTATGGTACGAAAGAACAGGTCGACGCGATTGCGTCGCAGGTTTCAGGACCTGTGGAAGTGTTGACGCTGCCCGGGTGCGGCCACACGCCCCACCGGGACCAGATTGAGGTGACAAGCCAAGCCATGACAGGTTTTGTTCGAACTCTGCTCGGCAGGTAGTGAGATGGGGCGCTGGATGATCGGTGTTCAGTCAACTTCTTGCGCACAGCAGCTCGATCGTTGGGCCCTTAATTTGTGCTCGATACATTGACGTGCGGGATCCAGGTGCGCTTACGCCGCTGCAGCCTGTCGGCTAACGCTTCCCCTTCGAAGTCGGAGACCGATGAGCGTAACTGGAGGGTGTGCGCGTTTTCAAAGGTGTTAACATTCACAACCGCGTACTCATGCCCGTCGATCTTGCTGGTGACGAAAGGAACCACACCACAGCGCGCGCAAATTTGAAATTCCGCAGTCTTGGTGCCAAACACGTACTTTTTGACCAGGGACTTATCTGCGATCTCCACAGTCAGTCGGGCGTTCGGGTGTGAGGTATAGGTACCATTGTGTCTGGCGCAAAACGAGCAGCCGCATACCCGTACCGGTATCTCTGCCTCCAGCGACGGCCACAAGAATTTAAACCGGATGTTTCCGCAGTGACAACGGCCTTCAATCTGGCGCATCATAAACTCCGGGATAGCTCGAAGATTCTCTGTCTTCCTCAGCCGAGGCCATCAGTCACATATTCCGCCGGTACTTGCCGCCTACCTCGAACAGCGCCTCAGTGATCTGGCCGAGCGAGCAGCAGCGCACCGCGTCCACAAGTACTGCGAAGACGTTTTCGTTTTTCATAACGGCCTGCTGCAGCCGCTCTAGCATCTGTGGCGTCATCTTTGCGTGGCGTTGGTGGAAATTACTGAGGCGCTTTAGTTGGCTTTGCTTTTCCTCCTCGGTCGAACGGATGAGTTCGAGTTTCTCCGGAATTGCCACGCCGTGCGGGTTCTTGAAGGTGTTCACGCCGACGATCGGATAAGAGCCATCGTGCTTCTTGTGCTCGTAGTACATTGACTCCTCCTGGATCTTGCCGCGCTGGTAACCGGTCTCCATCGCCCCGAGTACACCGCCGCGCTCTGACAGGCGCTCGAACTCTATGAGCACGGCTTCCTCGACCAGCTCGGTGAGCTCGTCGATAATGAATGCCCCCTGGTTCGGGTTCTCGTTCTTGGCAACACCCCACTCCTTGTTGATGATCATCTGAATCGCCATGGCCCGGCGCACGGACTCTTCGGTGGGCGTAGTGATCGCCTCATCGTAAGCGTTGGTGTGCAGCGAGTTGGTGTTATCATAGCTCGAAATCAGCGCCTGTAGTGTCGTGCGGATATCGTTGAACGCAATCTCCTGGGCGTGCAGCGAGCGCCCGCTCGTCTGCGAGTGAAACTTAAGCTTCTGGCTGCGTTCGTTCCCGCCGTAGCGCTCGCGCATCGCGACTGCCCAGATGCGCCGTGCCACGCGCCCAAGCACTGCGTATTCCGGGTCCATGCCGTAAGAAAAGAAAAACGACAGGTTCGGCGCGAAATCATTTACGTGCATGCCGCGAGCGAGGTAAGCCTCGACGTAGGTGAAGCCGTTGGCAAGCGTGAACGCGAGCTGGCTGATAGGGTTCGCACCGGCCTCGGCGATATGGTACCCCGAGATCGAGACCGAATAGAAATTCCGAACATCGTTCTGAATAAAATACTCCTGGATATCTCCCATCATCTTCAGACTGAACTCGGTCGAAAAGATGCAGGTGTTCTGCCCCTGGTCTTCCTTGAGGATGTCAGCCTGCACGGTCCCGCGAACATTCTGCAGCGCCCAGGCCTTGACCTTACCGATCTCCTCATCGGTAGGCGGGCGACCGTTGTCACGCTCGAATCGGCCCAACTGCTGGTCGATAGCGGTGTTCAGAAACATCGCCAGGATCGTCGGTGCCGGCCCGTTAATCGTCATCGATACCGACGTCTTGAGATCGCAAAGATCGAAGCCGTCATAGAGCACCTTCATGTCATCGAGGGTGGCGATAGACACACCCGAATTGCCAACCTTGCCGTAGATGTCCGGGCGCTTGTCAGGATCGTAGCCGTAGAGTGTGACCGAATCGAAGGCGGTCGAAAGGCGCTTGGCCTCATAGTCTTTCGAGAGGTACTTGAAGCGGTGGTTGGTCCGGAAGGGATCGCCCTCGCCGGCAAACATGCGGGTTGGATCCTCTTCTGCCCGCTTGAAGGCAAAAACACCGGCCGTGTACGGGAACGTCCCCGGTATGTTTTCAAGCAGCAGCCAGCGCAGAAGCTCGCCATGATCCTCGTACCTGGGTAACACCACCTTGGGAACCCGGGTACCGGACAGGGTTGTGTGCGTGAGCGGTGTGCGGATCTCCTTGTCACGGATCTTGACGACATACTCCTCGCCCGCATAGCTCTGCTTGATGCTGGGCCAAATCTCGATCAGCTTGCGTGCGCGGGGGTCGAGTGCCTGCTCGCGCTTGCTGATCAGCTCATCAAGCATCGAGGCGTCTTTACCCGAGTCGACAAGCATGCGCCGTGATTCCAGAAGCTGCTGGCGCTCACGGGCGAGGCGTACCTGATCATCCACAGTTCTTTTGTAATCGCGGACTGTCTCGGTGATCTCGGCGAGATAGCGCTGACGGGCCGGCGGCACAATGACAGTCTCGCCGGTGGAGGCCTTGACGTTCACAGCGGGCAAGCGGCTGTCGCGGTCCCATAACCCCTTCGCTTGCATGCGCGCGGTGAGCCCCTGGTAGAGCGCCGTTACGCCATCGTCATTGAAGTGCGCAGCCACTGTGCCATAGGCCGGCATCTCCTCGATGGGGGTGGAGAAGGCCTGGCGGTTGCGCTGCATCTGCTTGCGTACATCCCGCAGTGCATCCTGCGCCCCGCGGCGGTCGAACTTGTTGATGGCCACAAGGTCAGCGAAATCGAGCATGTCGATCTTCTCCAGCTGGCTGGCAGCACCGAACTCGGGCGTCATCACGTAGAGCGACACATCGACGAAAGGAACGATGCCGGCATCGCCCTGGCCGATACCGGGGGTCTCGACGGCGACCAGATCGAAGCCCGCGACCTTGGCGGCGGCGATAATCTCCGGCAGTGTGTTTGGCAACTCGCGCTGCGCCTCCCGCGTCGCCAGCGAGCGCATGTAGATACTAGGCACGTGAATCGCGTTCATGCGTATGCGGTCACCGAGCAACGCGCCGCCGGTTTTGCGCCGCGAGGGATCGATGGCGATGACGGCGATTTTGAGCGCATCGTCGTGGTCGAGTCGGAAACGCAGCAGCAGCTCATCGGTGAGGGATGACTTGCCTGCACCGCCCGTGCCGGTAATGCCGATGACCGGAACCTGCTTGTCGATCTGCTCGGCTTGCTTGGCAACCTCTGCGAGCTGCTGCCTGCTCAGCGCGCCGTTTTCGACCGCCGTGATGAAACGGGCAAGCGCCCGCCAGTCGCCTCGCCCGAGCGCCTGTAGGTCAGGCGGTACACGCTCGGCAGGATCAAAGTCGCTTTGCGCCAACATGTCATCGATCATGCCCTGCAGGCCCATGCGCTGCCCGTCGTCCGGCGAGTAGACGCGCGCGACGCCATATTCTTCGAGCTCCTGAATCTCGGCGGGCACGATGACGCCGCCGCCGCCGCCAAACACGCGGATGTCCCTGGCCCCGCGCTGACGCAGAAGGTCGAGCATATACTTGAAGAACTCGATATGGCCGCCCTGGTAAGAACTGACGGCGATGGCTTGCACATCTTCCTGGATAGCGGCGGTGACAATTTCATCGGCGGCACGGTTGTGCCCGAGATGGATGACCTCCGTGCCGGAGGCCTGGAGGATGCGACGCATGATGTTGATCGACGCATCGTGGCCATCGAACAGGCTCGCAGCCGTCACCACACGCACCTTGTGACGGGTCCGGTAGCCTTTGTGGAGCGCTGTCACCTTCTTGGCCACTGCTTGCGCCATGGTGTCCTCCTACGCCCTGGGTGTGGCGATACTTGACTCTCCTGTAATTCTGGATTACGTTTACGTAAACGTCAACCTCTCTGAGGCTGACTTGTCTTAAGGAAAAAGTTTGACCCGCGCCACGACGCAGGCTTCGGCCGTATGAACGCCACTTATACCATCACCCAGCTGGCCCAGGAATTCGACGTTACGACCCGTACGATCCGCTTCTATGAGGACCAGGGACTGCTGAACCCCAACCGCAACGGTCAGATGCGAGTGTACTCCCCTCGCGACCGAGTGCGCCTAAAGCTCGTGCTGCGAGGAAAGCGCCTGGGTTTTGCGCTTAGCGAAATCCGCGAGATGCTCGATATGTACGACACCGAGCCCGGCGAAGCCGGCCAGCTCGAGCATTTTCTGGCCAAGATTGCCGAGCGTCGCACGTTCTTGCAGCAGCAAAAGCGGGACGTCGAGCTGACGTTGAAGGAACTGGACGACATCGAGGCACAATGCCGAGCGCATTTGGCGAAGGTGAAAATCTCCTAGGATCACCTCTTCACCATCGGCGTTCGCATCAAACGTAGAGTGGCTTCGATCAACGGGCGCTGACTGTGGGCGCCATGTGTAGCATGGAGGTCCATGCGATGGTCACATTTCAAGCCAACGATCCCGGCTACGCCGAGCGCGTGCGCGCAAGTTACGCCTGTCAACAGGTGATGGCCTTCATCGGTGCCGAGCTCGTCGATCTACAGCCCGGGTATTGCGAGATCCATCTTCCTTATCGTCCCGAACTCAGCCAGCAAGATGGCTTTTTCCACGCTGGCATCATCAGCACCATCGCCGATTCGGCCGGCGGCTATGCCGGCTACACGCTGATGCCAACCGACTCGCGCGTGCTCACCGTGGAGTACAAGATGAATCTGCTCGCACCTGCGCGCGGCGAACGGCTCGTCGCCCGCGGTCAGGTGATCAAGAACGGACGCACTCTGGTAATCGCTAAGGCTGATGTCGGTGCAATCCGTGAAGGTGAGGAAACTCTATGCGCTACCTTGCTCGAGACCTTGATCAGCCTGGCCGATAACGCTGGCTGCTAAGACCGTGAGAAGCCCGTTCCCCACTCTTAATTTTCACCTTGGCGAGACCGCCGATATGCTGCGCGAGTCGGTGCACGGGTTCGCCAGCTCCGAGATTGCTCCGCGCGCGGCCGAGATCGATCGCGACAACACGTTCCCCGCCGATCTTTGGCGCAAAATGGGTAACCTGGGTCTGCTCGGCATTACCGTAGAGGAAAAATATGGCGGCGCGGCTATGGGTTATCTGGAGCACGTCGTGGCAATGGAAGAGATCAGTCGCGCATCGGCATCGGTCGGACTGTCCTACGGCGCCCACTCCAATCTTTGCGTCAACCAGATCCGGCGTAACGGCACGGAAGAGCAGAAACGCAAGTACCTCCCCAAGCTCATCAGCGGCGAACATGTCGGTGCGCTTGCCATGAGCGAGACCGGGGCGGGCTCAGACGTGGTCAGCCTGCGCACCCGCGCCGATAAGAAAAGTGATCGCTACGTCCTCAATGGCAGCAAGATGTGGATCACGAACGGGCCGGATGCAGACACGCTCGTAGTGTATGCCAAGACCGACCCGGATGCGGGGGCAAAAGGGATCACAGCTTTTATTATCGAAAAGGGTTTCCCGGGGTTTTCGACGGCGCAGAAGCTCGACAAGCTTGGCATGCGCGGATCGAATACGTGCGAGCTGGTATTCGCCGACTGCGAAGTACCGGCAGAAAACGTGCTGGGGCAGGTCAATCACGGGGTACGCGTGCTCATGAGCGGCCTCGATTACGAGCGCCTGGTGCTGGCGGGCGGTCCGCTGGGGATCATGCAGGCGTGCATGGATGTGGTGGTACCCTACGTTCACGAGCGCAGCCAGTTCGGCCGCCCGATCGGCGAGTTTGAGCTAATGCAGGGCAAGCTCGCCGATATGTACAGCACCATGAATGCGTGTAAGTCCTATGTCTACGCCGTGGCCCAGGCCTATGATCGCGGCGAGGCCAGCCGTAAGGATGCGGCCGGCGCGATCCTCTACGCCTCGGAAAGGGCCACCTGGATGGCGCTGGAAGCCGTTCAGGCGCTGGGCGCCAACGGCTATATCAATGAGTACCCTACGGGCCGGCTGTTGCGCGATGCCAAGCTCTACGAGATCGGTGCCGGCACCAGTGAGATCCGGCGGATGTTGATCGGGCGCGAGCTGTTCGAGGAGACGGCGTGACGCGACTCAAATACCCGCATCGTGCGGCCACCCGCATTTACCGCTCAGCTCCGGTGCTTCGCCTTTTCCGCCCGCGCTCCGGCGCCGCGCGACGGAACATCCCTGTCCCGGCGCGCGGGCGAGACATCGTGTCTTCGCCCCCTACGGGGCTTCTCCCGGGTCGCGCTCGGGGCGCCGCAAGTCGCTTCGCGGCAACGCGGGTGACCCCGCCTGCCACCGACACCAGCGAGCAAATGGGAAGGGCTGATGCCACTTGAGATGCGTAACACCTGTGAGCGATGTCAGACTGCCTTCGCGCCCGACGGCGATGCGTACATCTGCTCCTACGAGTGCACCTTCTGTCGTGACTGCACACAGGAGATGCAGCATGTTTGTCCGAACTGCGGCGGCGAGCTAAAGCAAAGGCCCCGACGCACCAGCCAAGGAAAAAAACATGACGGCAATTGATCCCATCGTGATCGTGGGCGCCGCCCGTACTCCCATGGGCGGCTTTCAAGGCGACTTGAAAGACGTCACCGCCCCACAACTCGGCGCCACGGCGATCAGGGCCGCGCTGAACAAAGCGCAGTTGGCAGCGCAGGAGGTACAGGAAGTCATCATGGGTTGCGTGCTCCCGGCGGGACAGGGGCAGGCGCCCGCGCGCCAGGCTTCCCTGGCTGCAGGCATTCCCAAAAACGTCGGCTGCACCACGATCAACAAGATGTGCGGATCGGGTATGAAGGCCGCGATGCTGGCGCACGATCTGATCCGGGCCGGCACCAACGATCTGATGGTCGCCGGTGGCATGGAGAGCATGAGCAATGCACCCTATCTCCTGCCCGGAGCGCGGGCCGGGCTGCGTATGGGCCACGGCCCAATCATGGATCATATGTTCCTCGATGGCCTCGAGGACGCTTACGACAAGGGGCGGTTAATGGGCACCTTTGCGGAAGATTGCGCCGAGCGTTATGGCTTCAGCCGCGAAGCACAAGACGAGTTCGCGATCACCTCCTTGAACCGGGCGCGGAAAGCCATAGACGACGGTACCTTCGCCTACGAGGTGGTGCCAGTCACGGTCAAAACGCGCAAGGGCGAACAAACCATCGTGCACGACGAGCAGCCGCCCAAGGCCAATATCGACAAGATTCCGCTGCTCAGACCGGCATTTCGCAAGGACGGTACCGTGACACCCGCCAATTCGAGCTCGATCTCCGACGGTGGCGCCGCCCTTGTACTCATGCCATTATCGGAGTCTGAGCGGCGTGGGCTGCAGCCGTTGGCGAAGATCCTCGGGCATGCGACGCATGCGCACGAGCCTGGCTGGTTCACGACGGCGCCGGTCGAGGCGATCAAAAAGCTGTTCGAGAAAGTCGGGTGGTCGACCAGCGATGTCGACCTCTACGAGATCAACGAAGCCTTTGCGGTTGTCACCATGGCCGCCATGCATGATCTGGGCCTGCCGCATGACAAGGTCAACGTGCACGGTGGCGCATGTGCGCTCGGCCACCCGATCGGCGCATCGGGCGCGCGCATCCTGGTGACGTTGCTGGCGGCCTTGGAAAAGTACGATCGCAAACGTGGCGTCGCCGCACTTTGCATCGGCGGGGGCGAAGCGACGGCGATGGCAGTTGAAAGATTATAAAACGAGTGGCAAGTAGCAAGCATCTAACTCCGAGTAGCAAGTAACAAGCTAGAAGTAGCAGGTGAAAAACAAGAAACCCTGTCAGCTAAGTGTTGTAGATTTTCCTCGCTACTTGCTACTTCACACTGGCAACTTTGGTGTATGAAAAACTCCATCGATTTTTATTTCGACTTCTCATCGCCCTACGGCTATTTTGCGAGCTGTCGCATCGATCAGCTTGCTGGCCGTCACGGGCGCTCGGTGGTCTGGCGACCCTACCTGATGGGCGCGGTGTTCAAGGTTACCGGCCGTGGGCCACTGCCCGAGCAACCATTGGTCGGAGATTATGCGCACCGTGATTTTGTGCGCTCGGCGCGACTGCACAGCATCCCGTTCCAGATGCCAGCGCGCCTGCCGATCTCGGCCGTGGGCCCAAGCCGGGCGTACTACTGGCTCCAAAGCCAGGATGCGGAAAAAGCGAAGGCGTTGGCGCGTGCCCTCTACAGCGCCTACTTCGTTGGCGGCCGGGATATCTCCGACCCCGCGCAGATTGCCGTGGTAGCCGAGTCCTTCGGGGTGGAGCAGGCCATGCTGGCAAACGCACTGCAGGACCCGGCGGTCAAGGAACGGCTGCGACAAGAAACGGAGGCCGCCATTGCAAGGGGCGTATTCGGCTCGCCATTCATCATCGTGGATGACGAGCCCTTCTGGGGAAACGACCGGCTCGACCAGGTCGACCGCTGGCTCGCGACGGGGGGTTGGTAACGCTCCACCCGTGCACCCAGCTGAGCCCGCCTCGCCCTGCACCAATGTCTGTCGGCTCGACCCACGCACGGGGTGGTGTCTCGGATGTCAGCGCACCCTGGACGAGATTACCGGTTGGCCGACGTTCACGCGCGTCGAGAAACTGGCAGTACTGGCGCGCGTCCGGAAGCGCGCGCACAGCCGGCCGAACCCTGACTGTCCAGATTAGCCGGTTTCAGTGCTGCGGCGGGATCGAGTAAGTGCTGGTCACATGCGCCACCATCTCGTCATCACCGTCGCGGAACAGCCCGACCTCCCCGACCGCCAGCCGTTTACCGAGCTTCAGAATGCGCGCTTCGGCGATGATGTCGCCGGGGTACGGGCGCCGCAGGAAGTTGATGTTGAGATTGGTCGTGACGGCCAGCTCCACCCGTCCGATGAGGGTCAAGACCGCCCCGTACATGGCCAGATCCGCGAGCCCCATGAGCACCGGTCCGGCGATGGTCCCGCCCGGCCGGATGAAATCATCGCGATACGGAATGCGCACGCGCGCCATGCCTTTTTCGAGCTGCTCTACCTGAACCCCAAGCTGGCCCATAAAGGGCACGCGCTCACGGGCGATCTTTTCGAACTCCTCTATCGAGATGCGCGGCATACCTGCTCTGGATCCCTGCAAGTCGCGATTTGGCCCTTGAAGTTGACGCCCGTCTGGCCGCAGAATTCCGCCTAGTCCCGAAAAAGCCACGGAGGTTCACGTGATGATCAGACCTGCGACTCAACCGGTCCCGGATGAGCCCATTTTGATACGCCACGACGAGGGTGGCATCACGACCCTCACCCTGAACCGGCCCAAGCAGTATAACGCCCTGTCGGATGCGCTGCTAACGGCACTGCAAGAGGCCCTGGACGCGATCGCGCAAGACAGCAGCGTGCGCGTAGTCGTTCTGGCGGGGGCGGGCAAGACGTTCTGTGCCGGACACGACCTCAAGGAGATGCGCGCGCATCCCGATAAGGATTATTACCGGGACTTGTTCAGTCGCTGTAGCCGCATGATGCTTACCATGACGCGTATGCCGCAACCCGTGATCGCACGGGTTCACGGCATTGCCACTGCTGCCGGCTGCCAGCTGGTTGCGACCTGCGATCTCGCGGTGGCATCGCGCAACGCGCGCTTTGCGACCTCAGGTATCAACGTGGGCCTGTTTTGCTCCACGCCCGGCGTGGCGCTGAGCCGAAACGTTTTACGAAAACATGCGATGGAGATGCTGCTCACGGGCGAGTTCGTTAGCGCGGAAGGGGCGACGCAATTGGGCCTGATCAACCGAGTCGTCGAGCCCGAGTCCCTCGATAAGGAAGTGCTCGCACTCGCGGGTCATATCGTTGACCGGTCACCGGTGGCGGTGCGCACAGGCAAGCAGATGTTTTACCGTCAGATCGACCAACAGCTCGAGTCCGCCTACGAATACGCCTGCGAGGTGATGGTAGACAACATGATGGCGGAGGACGTCGCCGAAGGCATCGATGCCTTCGTCGAGAAACGCGACCCGGTGTGGCGTGGGCGTTGAGCCGCATCGCGGAGGCATTCGCCGCAACACAGGCACCATGAGCGACGTCGAGGGGACTCCCAATCAGTATGAGTTAGGGCTCAATAAGGTAGCGGCCAACTACACGCCGTTGTCGCCGCTGAGTTTCATTCGCCGCGCGGCCTCGGTCTATCCCGAGCGCATATCGGTCATCCACGGCAAGCAACGCCTCACCTGGGCGCAGAGCTATGCTCGCTGCCGGCGGCTCGCCTCGGCGCTCCGTGATCGGGGCATCGGCCCCGGCGATACGGTGGCCGTAATGGCCCCGAACATCCCTGCCATCTTCGAGGCTCACTTTGGTGTACCGATGATCGGTGCGGTGCTGAATGCGTTAAATGTGCGACTCGACGCGAGCACGCTTGCGTTCATACTGGACCACGGCGGGGCCAAGGTATTGATCACCGACAGGGAATTCTCCGGCGTAATCGGCGATGCGCTTAACAGGGTGAAGCGCAAGCCGCTGGTCATTGACATTGACGACCCGCTTGCCGCCGGCGGGGAACTATTGGGCGAGACGACTTACGAAGCCTTGCTCGATAGCGGTGATCCCGATCTGTCCTGGACATTGCCGCAGGACGAGTGGCAGGCAATCTCGCTGAACTACACCTCCGGCACCACCGGCAATCCGAAGGGAGTGGTCTACCATCACCGGGGCGCCTACCTCAATGCGATCGGTAACATACTTGCGTGGAACATGGGGCAGAAACCGGTTTACTTGTGGACCCTGCCCATGTTCCATTGCAACGGCTGGTGTTTTCCGTGGACGCTGGCCGTGCTTGCGGGGACAAGCGTGTGCCTGCGTAAGGTTGATGCCAAGGGTATTTACGATGCCATCGCCGAGCACCAGGTCACTCATTTCTGCGGCGCCCCGATCGTGCTGAATTTCGTCATCAACGCCAGGCCCGAGGAACGGCGCGCGTTTGAACATACCGTCGAGGTGATGACGGCGGCAGCGGCACCACCGGCCTCCGTACTGGCGGCGATGGAGCAGGCGGGTTTCCATATGACCCACGTCTACGGGCTGACCGAGACCTATGGCCCCGCTGTGGTGTGCGCCTGGAAAGACGAATGGAACGAGCGGCCTGCGGATGAACAGGCAAGTCTGAAGGCGCGCCAAGGTGTGCGTTACCACGTGCTGGAGGGCCTGCAAGTCATCGATCCCGATACCATGACCCCGGTCCCTGCCGATGGGGAGACCATGGGCGAGGTTATGTTCCAGGGAAATATCGTGATGAAGGGCTATCTCAAGAACGAAAAGGCGACCCGCGAGGCGCTGGCCGGTAGCTGGTTCCATTCGGGCGACCTGGGAGTGATGGAGCCCGACGGCTACATCAAGCTCAAGGACCGGTCGAAGGACATCATCATCTCGGGCGGCGAGAACATCTCCTCCATCGAGGTCGAAGACGTGCTCTACCGCCACCCTGCAGTGCTGGAAGCGGCGGTGGTGGCGCGGCCCGATAATAAATGGGGCGAGACGCCCTGCGCCTTCGTGACTCTGAAAGAATCGGCCGGCAACGTGACGGCAGAACAAATCATCGCCTTCTGCCGCGAGAATCTCGCTCATTTCAAGGCGCCGAAAACCATCGTCTTCAGCGCTTTGCCGAAGACCTCCACCGGCAAGATCCAGAAGTTCAGGCTGCGCGCACAGGCGGAGCAGCTCGGTAGCTTATCGGATTAGACCCGGATATTGCCTGAACCGACCGCATTTTTTCTGAGGCTGGCTCCCGGCACCAGTTGCTGCTGGGACATAAGCTCTTGAATCCCTTCGTATTTCTTCACGATCGCGCCGGCAATGCTAGCTTGACGTTTACGTAAACGTTAGATATGGTGCACGCTGCAGGAGCGCCTAATCATGCCACTATCAACCCCTATCTCCCGGAAGTTGATTCACCGCCGATCGGTGCAATGCCACGGCTACCAGCGCGAGGACGGCCTGTGGGACATCGAGGGCCACCTGGTCGATACCAAAACCTACGCGTTTGCGAACCGCGAGCGTGGCGAGATCGCTCCGGGCCAGCCCGTGCATGAGATGTGGCTGCGTTTGACGGTCGACGACGAGCTGCTCGTGCGCGCGGTCGAAGCCGTCACCGACGCCGGGCCCTTCAGCGTGTGCCCGGCGATTACCGATCGGTTTCAGCAACTACGTGGTTTGCGCATCGGCCGCGGCTGGCGGCAAAGAGTAAATAAGTTGCTGGGTGGTGTAAACGGCTGCACGCATTTGGTAGAGCTGCTCGGTCCGGTGGCCACGACCGCGTTTCAGACAATCTACCCGATCCAATCCCGGCGCCAGGAATCCCGCCCAGACGCCAAGAAGCCGTTAATGCTGGATAGCTGTCACGCCCTGGCGAGCGACGGCGAAATCGTCAAGCGCCACTGGCCGCAGTTCTACACCGGCCCCTGAGTAGGCGCGCCTCCTTTCGTTGTCGAGGGCGTTCCTGTGGGGTAGGACTTTGTCGGAGTGCCGTTCCCGCCGCGCACCATCGGGACAAGTTACTGTAGCGTCCGCTTTCGTACTATACGCAAGGGGAATCGCATGAAACGATTGGAATGGTATTTTGATTTCATCTCCCCGTTCTCATACCTGGCAATGGAGCAGAGCCATCGTCTGCCGCAGAACGTGGATATCTCGTTCAAGCCGGTGCTATTCGCCGGCCTGCTGAACCACTGGCATCACAAAGGACCCGCGGAAGTCCCGCCCAAGCGGCGCTACACCATGCGCTACGTACAGTGGTTGGCGCACAAACATGAAATTCCTTTGACGATGCCGCCGGCCCATCCCTTCAATCCGCTCAATGCTCTGCGCCTGAGCATCGCCTTGCACAACGATCCCGACGCGATCCGTGCGATTTTCCATTTCATCTGGCGCGACGGCCGGCGTCCCGACGATCCACAAAGCTGGCATGAACTGATCGAGCAATTGGGCGTGCTGGATGCGGAGCAGCGCATCGCTGCAATCGCTGTGAAGCAAGAGTTGCACGCGAACGGGCGCCATGCTCTGGATCTCGGTGTCTTCGGCGTGCCGAGCTTTATCGTCGACACCGAGCTTTTCTGGGGGTTCGATGCCTTGGATTTCCTGATCGACTACCTTCAGGACCCCACCCTATTGCGAAGTCGAGAGATACGCCGTCTCGATGAGCTGCCGATCGGCGCTGAACGCTACCTCTAGAATTTGGCCCCGACTACTCAACGCAAAGGCGCTAAGACGTACAGTTATTTTAAATCAAGCGCTAACGGGCTCTGGCTTCTCGATTTGCTCAGACACACGCAGATCGCCCTGGGACGCAGAAACCCGTTCTTGATCGAGACTCTTTTGCGTTCTTTGCGCCTCTGCGTCTTTGCGTTGGATGTTGGAAGTTATTTCGGCTGCATGCGGATGGCGCCATCCAGCCGGATGCAGTCGCCGTTGATCATCTCGTTATCGATGATGTGCATCGCGAGCTTCGCATACTCGTCCGGTCTTCCGAAACGCTTTGGAAACGGCGGCTGTTGCGCGAGGCTCTCCTGGACTTCTTTAGGCATGCTGAGCAGCATCGGTGTCGCAATCAAGCCAGGGACGATCGTCACAACGCGAATGCCCTTACTCGCGAATTCACGTGCGGCCTGAAGCGTAAGAGATACCACACCACCCTTGGATGCGCTGTAGGCCGCCTGGCCGATCTGTCCCTCAAATGCAGCGATCGATGCCGTGCATATAATGACGCCGCGCTCGTCGGACTTTGTTACCGGATCGAGTGTCTGCATGTCCGCAGCGGCGAGGCGCATGATGTTGAAGGTACCGACGAGATTGACATCGATGACGCGGGTGAAATCCTCCAGTGGCATCGGCCCGTCGCGACCGACGATGCGCTTGGCGGGTGCAATGCCGGCGCAGTTGATGCAGATGCACGCCGGACCATGCCTCTCACGCGCCTTCGCGATTGCCACCTGTGCACTGGCAGCATCTGCGACATTACACTCCAATGCCAACCCACCGATCTCTCCCGCCACCTGCTTTACGCCGTCGAGATTGACATCCAATAGCGCGACCTTCGCTCCAGCGGCAGCAAGAAAACGCGCGGTTTCCGCTCCCATACCGGAGCCGCCTCCGGTCACAATCGCTGCACAGCCTTTGACGTCCATATTGGTCTCCCGAATTTTAGTTCGTGATCGATCCTGCAAAAGCTACCGGCGCACCGAGCACGACGAGCTCGCTACTCACCGAGGATAAAGAATCATTTGAGTACAACGAAACAAAGCCAGGGTCCGGCCTTCCGATTCATCGGTAACCCTGGCATCCCACACCTGCGTGCGACGCCCACCATGTACCATTGTCGCTCGGCATATAATCATTCCCTCCTGCGCCGTTCCCAGAAAGTTCGTTTTGAGCTCGACCGTGGTAAAGTTCTGCGCGCCCGGCGGCAGGTTCGCAAGCGTGCCGTTACCGCAGCAAGTATCCGCCAGCGCAATCACTGTGGCCGCATGCAGGTAGCCATTCGGCGCGAGGTGATCGGGCCGCAAGACGAGGCGCCCTGCCACCAAGGATTCATCGAGCTCGAAGAACTCGATTCCGAGCACGCCGGGGAGTGTGCCCCGGATGCGCCGGTTTGCGTCATCGAAAGTGAAGGCCATGCAGCATATCGCTTATTCGAAATCGCGCAAGACAATTGTGTGGGGGTCTGACCACAAGTCTTCACGCAAAACTGTGCATAAGCTAACGGCTTTCGTGCGGCGATGCAATCTCGGTGGTTTATTAGCGGACGATCTTTCTGTCGCGTACGGGCTACCGATATAATAGGGCACTCAACAAAATCGGGGATTGAAACAGATCGTGGAACGCGAGTCCATGGAGTATGACGTCGTAATCGTTGGCGCCGGGCCCTCCGGGTTGGCGGCTGCGATTCGGTTAAAACAGTTGGGCACCGAGCACGGTCGCGACGTAAACGTGTGCATCGTCGAGAAGGGGTCGGAAGTGGGTGCGCACATCCTCTCCGGCGCGGTGCTCGAACCGCGCGCCTTGAACGAGCTGCTTCCAAACTGGAAGGAGCGCGATGCGCCGATCAAGACGCCCGTAACGGATGACCGATTCGTCTACCTGACGGCGAGCAAGCAGGTCAGGCTTCCCACCCCACCGCAGATGAAAAATCACGGCAACTATATCATCAGCCTCGGCAACCTGTGCCGCTGGCTGGCGGAGCGGGCCGAAGAACTCGGTGTTGAGATCTATCCCGGTTTCGCCGCGGCCGAGGTGCTATATGACGACAACGGGCGGGTGCAGGGTATCGCAACCGGCGACATGGGAGTCGGTCGCGATGGTCAACCGACGGAGAACTACCAGCCGGGTGTCGCACTAAACGCCCGCTACACGCTATTCGCCGAGGGGTGCCGTGGTTCTCTAACCAAAACGTTGTTCGAGCGCTTCCGGTTGCGCGAAGGCGCCGACCCGCAGACCTACGCGATCGGTATCAAGGAGCTGTGGGAAGTGGTTCCGCAACAGCATATTCCAGGACAGGTCATCCACACACTGGGGTGGCCGCTCGATTCGCGCACCTATGGTGGCTCCTTTATCTACCACCTGGAAAACAATCAAGTTGCGGTCGGATTCGTCGTCGCGCTCGACTACGAGAACCCCTACCTCAGTCCGTACGACGAGTTCCAGCGCTTCAAGAACCACCCGTGCATTCGGCCTACGTTCGTCGGCGGTCAGCGTGTGGCCTATGGCGCGCGCGCGCTCAATGAAGGCGGCTACCAGTCGATTCCCAAACTCACTTTTCCGGGAGGCGCGCTTATTGGCGATGGCGCCGGTTTTCTGAACGTGCCCAAGATCAAGGGGACTCACACGGCAATGAAGTCGGCCATGGTGGCGGCCGAGACCACGTTCGAGGCGCTGCAAGCCGGTGCGGACGGTGATCTCGCGGACTATCCCACGCGCCTTAAGAAAACATGGCTATGGGATGAGCTCTATTGCGTACGCAATATACGCCCGGCGTTCCGCTGGGGCCTCTTCGGCGGTCTCGCCTACTCGGGACTTGATACTTATGTTCTGCGTGGGCGCGCACCCTGGACGATGCATCACCACAACGACCATGAATGCCTTAAAAAGGCGAGCGCGTGCCGTCCGATCGACTACCCGAAGCCCGACGGTGAGGTCAGCTTCGACAAGTTATCGTCTGTCTATCTCTCCGGTACGAATCACGAAGAAAACCAACCGGTGCATCTGCGACTCAAGAATGCATCCGTTGCGATTGATGTTAATTTAACGGACTACGAGGCGCCCGAGGAACGCTATTGTCCTGCGGGCGTCTATGAGATTGTGCGCGACGAAGATGGGTCGAACCCGCGCCTTCAGATCAACGCTCAGAATTGCGTCCACTGCAAGACCTGCGACATCAAGGATCCGACCCAGAACATCGACTGGGTGGTGCCCGAGGGCGGTGGTGGACCCAACTATCCCAACATGTGAGTATAAAGAAACTGCGTTTGGGCGCCGGACCACGCTCGCGAATCGGCGGTCCTCGCGTCCACCAACCAGATTATGATGAGACAGGAGTCATATCGATGAATGAACGACAAACAATCTTGGTGACCGGCGCCACGGGTGCCCAAGGCGGCAGTGTCGCGCGCCATTTAATGTCCGGCAACAAATTTTCCGTGAGATGCCTCACGCGCAGTACCGACTCGGATAAAGCCAGGGCCTTAAAAGATGCAGGAGCAGAGCTGGTCAAGGGCGATCTTGATGACATCGAAAGTCTCAGCAATGCCATAGAAGGATGCTATGGCGTCTTCGGATTGACCAACTACTGGGAACATTTCGGCAAGGAGTATCAACAGGGCAAGAACCTCGTGGATGCAGTCGCTCGTGCCGACATAGAGCAATTTGTATTCAGCACTCTTCCGTACGCGAAGAAGATCTCACAGGGACAACTCGAGGTCCCCCATTTTGACATCAAGGCCGAGCTGGAAGAGTACTGCCGTGGCCTCGAGATTCCCGCCACGTTTATTCATATGGCATTTTACTTCGAGAACTTTATTAATTTTTTCCCGCTACGCCAGCAAGACGACGGTAGCTTCACTTTCGGTTTTCCCCAGGGCGACACGCCCCTGGCCGGAGTGGCTGTGGATGATATTGGTGGCATCGTCGCGGCTATTTTCGACAGACCCGCTGAGTTCAGGGACAAAGCGATTGGCGTTGTGGGCGACGACCTGAGCCCGCACGCCTACGCAGAGATCATGACGCGGGTGTTGGGCAAAAACGTCGTCTACCATCACATCCCGCGTGAAGTGTTCGCCGGATTCGACTTTCCGGGCGCCGGCGATCTGGCGAACATGTTTGAATTCAATCGCTTATATATCCCGAACCGCCAGCCTGACCTGGCGGAATGCCGTAAGCTCTACCCGGCGATGCAGAGCTTCGAGGCTTGGCTGCGCGCAAACAAGGCCAAGTTTTGACGTGCCTTGTCCCTATCGCGCCGGCCAGAATGGGTAGAAGAAAAATCTGATACGGAGCCGCTGCTGTGGCGGATGTTCCACGCGCGCGACACTGCGCGACGGTTGGGTGATCTGGTATGTGTCGAGCACGTAATGCGGCGCGAAGTTTCTATTTAACTATCGATGCTTAAAACTCGGCTTGCGCTTTTCAATGAACGCAGCCATCCCTTCTTTCTGATCCTCCGTTGCAAAAACGGAGTGGAACAGTCGCCGCTCGAAGTGAATGCCCTCAGCCAGCGTCGTCTCATACGCACGATTGATGGATTCCTTGATCATCATCACCACCGGCCGTGAAAGCTCCGCTATCTTTTGCCCAGTCTTAACAGCCTCGTCCAGCAGGTCTGCGAACGGTACGACACGACTGACGAGACCGGCACGTTCCGCCTCCTGTGCATCCATCATGCGGCCCGTGAGACACATCTCCATGGCCTTGGACTTGCCCACAAAGCGCGTTAAGCGCTGCGTCCCGCCCGCACCGGGTATGATTCCGAGCGTAATCTCCGGCTGTCCGAACTTGGCATTGTCGGCGGCAATTATGAAGTCGCACATCATAGCGAGCTCACAGCCACCACCAAGGGCGTACCCCGCCACCGCCGCAATCACGGGCTTGCGGCACATCAAGATGCGCTCCCAGCCGGAGGTAATGAAATCTGACAAGTACACATCCATGTAACTCTTGTCCTGCATTTCCTTGATATCGGCACCCGCAGCAAATGCCTTCTCGTTGCCGGTTAGCACGATGGCGCCCACGTCGTCCTCAGCCTCGAACCCATCGAGCGCCTGTGCAAGCTCGGCCATGAGCGGACTGGACAACGCATTCAATGCCTCGGGTCGATTGAGCATGATCAGGCCGACGGCGCCGCGTTTCTCAGTGAGTATGTTCTCGTAACCCATATCTGTCCCTGCCCTCTAGAACTGGTCGGTATCCAGCGCCAGCGTAGCCTCGGAGCCTTGCAAAATGGCATGCAGTAACGCCCGCGCCTGCGGCATGATGTGCCCGGCATAGAAACGCGCAGTCGTCAGCTTGGCCTGGTAGAAACCCGAAGCGCCGTTTCCGGCATCCAGCTTGTGCCTGGCCACGAGCGCAGCACGTGCCATCTGCCAGCCGCCGACAACGGTTCCGAACATCCGTAAATAGGGAACAGACGCGGCCGCGGGGAGCCGGGGATCTCTTGCATGTGCTGCCAGTATCCAGTCCGTCGCGCGGGACATCGCGTCGATCCCCTCAACCAATGCCGTGCGAATTACCTCGATGACATCATCGGGTTTGCCATCCAACTCAGCGGCGAAGCTTTGCATGGTTTCGATGAGTCTTTTGGCGGCTTGCCCCTGGTCGCGAACAATCTTTCTCCCGACCAGATCATTGGCTTGTATGCCGGTCGTCCCTTCGTATATTGTGGTGATTCGCGCATCGCGTAAATGCTGACTGGCCCCCGTTTCTTCGATGTACCCCATCCCGCCGTGCACCTGCACGCCCGTGGATGCAATTTCCACACCCAGCTCCGTACACCAGCCTTTGACCACCGGTGTCAACAAATCCAAAAGCTCATGTTGTTTGCGGCGCTCGGCGGCATCCGGCTGGCGCAGGGTCTTGTCGAATGCTGCCGCGGCAATGTAAGCCACCGCACGCATCGCCTCGACCTGCGCCTTCATGGTCATGAGCATCCGGCGCACGTCGGGATGTTCAATGATCGTAACCCGATCGCCCGCTCGGGTGCCCGGCGGCCGCCCTTGCACACGCTCTCGCGCATAATCACGTGCCTGCTGGTAGGCGCGCCCCGCGATCGCCAAGCCCTCCACACCGACCACCAGCCGCGCGAGGTTCATCATGGTGAACATATACTCGAGACCGTGATTTTCTTCGCCCATCAAGTATCCCACTGCACCGCCGTTGTCGCCGTATGCCAGCACCGCGGTCGGGCTCGCGTGGATGCCCAGCTTGTGCTCCAGCGAGACCGTGCGCACATCGTTTTGCTCCCCTACGCTGCCGTCGTCCCGCACGAGGTACTTGGGGACGATAAACATGGAGATACCCTTCACACCAGCGGGCGCGTCCGGCGTGCGCGCAAGCACGAGGTGAATGATGTTTTCGGTCAGATCGTGATCGCCGTAGGTAATAAAGATTTTTTGCCCCGATATGAGATAGTGGTCGCCCTCGGGCACTGCCTTGGCGCGCACAGCACCCAGGTCCGAGCCGGCCTGAGGCTCTGTAAGATTCATAGTGCCGGTCCAGGTGCCTGCTGTAAGATTCTGAACATACATTTCTTTTTGTTGATCCGAACCGTGCTTGAGAATGGCCTCCACCGCTGCCTGGGTCAGCATGGGACAAAGCGCGAAAGACATGTTGGCGGCGTGCCACATCTCCTGCACCGCGGTCGCCACCAGCCACGGTAGGCCCTGGCCGCCGTAGCGCTCATCCAGCGCCAGGCCGTTCCAACCCCCTTCGGTAAACATGCGGTAGGCGTCTTTCCAACCCTCGGACGTACGCACGATCCCGTCCACAAGCTGCGACC